>NZ_JAWVZF010000102.1:0-9971 GCF_033722355.1 Arsukibacterium sp.
ACGGTTCTGGACATGTTTACTGCTCAGAGGTTTAACCCAGAAGTCATCGGGTTGTAATTCAACAATACTGTTAACCAGATCTTCACTGGTTTCTGCACTTAGAAATATCAGCACTGTGCACTTGGTAACGTAGCGTTTAAACTTCAGCTCTTCAAGCAAATGAAAGCCATCTTTGTCGCTTTGCACGTTGAAGGCGCAGATGACCACATGAAATGGGGTTTGCTCACATAAGCGCAGCGCATAATAGGCATTTTCAGCACATTTTACGTTTTCAATACCCAGTTCATAAAGCGCTGCTTTAATGACGTTCTGCACCAGCACCTGATCATCAATAATCAGGACATTTAATTGAGCCGATGAAGTTAATTCCTGTTGTTCCATCTGGTGGTTTCTCATCCCTGCAATAAGCCGCAATACTTTGGCGGCCAGTAAATACAGTTATATTAGTAAGCGGCTATAAATGCAAAGAAAAGATCCGGCGCATTTGCTGTGTTACATTAGATTCCAACGCTGTAAAAGTCGGTAGTGGTTTGGCCGGCTGATATTTATTTTATGCTGGCTATTGTCTGCCAGTACTCTCACCCCAACCTCTGCTGTTATATACTTTTCTCACCATGCCAGAGGGCTACCAGATGATTTTTCAACTTAGCACCGTACAAACAAGCAAGATGCTGCGAAACCTCCAGCATATTCTGGACAAAGGCGCCGCCTTTGCCAGCAGCAAAAAAGTGGATATGGCCGTGCTGTTAAATGCCCGCCTGGCGCCGGATCAATTTCACCTGATTCGTCAGGTACAAATTGCCTGCGATACCGCCAAGCTGGGTGCCGCCCGGCTGACCGGTAAGGTTGATAGCGCGCCAAAACACGCGGATGATGAAACTACGTTGGAGCAGTTAACCCAGCGTATTAACGACACCCTGGAATATCTTGCCAGCTTTAGCGAAGCAGATTTTGCTGATGCCGCCAGTCAGAAAGTCAGCCAGCCGCGCTGGGAAGGCAAGTATTTAACAGGTGAAGAGTTTTTAATTCAGCATGTATTGCCGAATATATATTTCCATATCACGACCGCTTATGCCATTTTGCGCCACAATGGCGTGGATGTCGGCAAAAAGGATTATCTGGGTGCCATGCCTTATAAAGCGTAATGCGCTAACTTGAATACATTAAACGCCGGCCACTATGCCGGCGTTTTTGTTTGTGCAGCTTAGCGCTCCAGCACAATCCGATAGCGGGCCTTACCGCTTTTTAAATGAGCAATTGCCTCATTTATCTGCTCAAATTTAAACGTTTCCACCACCGGTTTAATATCATGCTGCACGGCAAACTCCAGCATCTTGGCAATAGTGGCCGGACTGCCTACCGGCGAGCCAGAGACAGAGCGCTGTGCCATAATTAAGTTAAATACATTTAAATCAAGTGGCTCGAGGGTTGCACCAACAAAATGCAGCCGGCCTTTAGGTTTTAATGTCGAGAGGTACAGGTCCCAGTCAAGCTTCACATTAACCGTGGAAATAATAAAATCAAAACGGCCGGCCGCCTGCTCAATATCAGCCGCGTTGCGTGAATTAATACAGTGATGCGCACCCAGCTTTTTCGCTTCTGCGATTTTACTGTCGCTGGAGGTAAAAGCGGTTACTTCGCAGCCCCAGGCTCGCAAAAACTGCAACCCCAGATGTCCCAAACCACCAATCCCAATTACTGCCACCTTGTCGGTAGGCTTTACATCGAATTGCACCAGGGGATTAAAAACGGTAATACCGCCACAAAATAGCGGCCCGGCAGTTTTGGCATCCATGCCCTCTGGCAGCGGCACTACGGCACTGGCATTAGCCCGCACCTTATCGGCAAAGCCACCATGATGGCCTACTATGGTGCCCTGTGCATTGGCGCATAGGTTATGATCACCACTGCCACAGGTGCTGCATAGCTGGCAGTAACCTGAATGCCAGCCCAGGCCCACGACCTGCCCGGCTTTAAGATGGCTGACGCCTTCACCGACAGCATTGATCCGGCCGACGACTTCGTGACCAGCAACGAGTGGATAATCTGACATACCCCATTCATTATCTATCATAGATAAATCTGAATGACAGATACCACAGTAATCAACCGCAATTTCCACTTCATTGCGGTCAAGTGGCCCGGCATTGAACTGATAGGCGGTTAATTTAGCCTCAGGTGCCATTGCGGCATAAGCGTTAATTTTATTTGTTGCGGACATAATGTCTCCCTGCTGGTTATCGTTGTTCCGATACGATTTATTCCGTCTTCGCTTGCTATACAGCTTACAGTATTAACCAGATCTGTCAGCTTGCACGGAAATAAGCAGGCATTGGCGTTTTTTTATACAGCAACCTCTGTTTCTTGCCTGACTTTCAGGTATAATCCGCCGACTTTTTTCGGGCCAGGCCTTTTTACAGAGACATTATGACAGTACAAACTTTTGACCCCAGCCAAACCACCACGCTGGAGACACCAGCCAAAGCCATTGCCGGTCAGGCAACTGCCACAGCTACTAAAGGCAATACTATCGGTTTTGTGTCACTGGGCTGTCCGAAAAATCTGGTTGATTCAGAACGCATTCTTACCCAGTTAAAAAGCGAAGGTTACAACATCGTTCCCACTTACGATGATGCCCAGCTGGTTATTGTTAACACCTGTGGCTTTATCGACAGCGCCGTGCAGGAGTCCTTAGATACCATAGGCGAAGCGCTGGCAGAAAACGGCAAGGTGATTGTTACCGGCTGCCTGGGCGCTCGTGAAGATGAAATTCGCCAGGTGCACCCTAATGTGCTGGGCATTACCGGCCCGCACAGCTATGAAAACGTATTAAAACAGGTACATGAGTTTGTACCGAAACCAAAATATGACCCCTTTACGATGCTGGTGCCGGACCATGGTGTGAAATTAACCCCTAAGCATTATGCCTATTTAAAAATCTCTGAAGGCTGTAACCATCGCTGTACCTTCTGTATTATTCCGTCGATGCGCGGCGATTTGGTCAGCCGGCCGGTTGGTGAAGTGCTGGATGAAGCACAGCGCCTGAAAAATGCCGGTGTCAAGGAGCTGCTGGTGATCTCTCAGGACACCAGCGCCTATGGGGTCGATGTAAAACACCGCACCGGTTTTTGGAATGGTGCCCCGGTTAAAACGTCAATGCAGGCGTTATGTGAAGCCTTAGGGGAGATGGGGATCTGGGTCCGGCTGCATTATGTGTACCCCTACCCTCATGTCGACGACATTATTCCGTTAATGGCAGAAGGTAAAGTACTGCCATATCTGGATATTCCGTTTCAGCATGCCAGCCCGCGTATTTTAAAGCTGATGAAACGCCCGGGCCAGGCCGAGCGGGTATTAGAGCGGATTAAAAAGTGGCGGCAGATATGCCCTGAGCTGACCATACGTTCTACTTTTATTGTCGGCTTTCCGGGTGAAACAGAAGAAGATTTTCAGATGCTGCTCGACTGGTTAGATGAAGCACAGCTGGACCGTGTTGGCTGCTTTAAATACAGCCCGGTAGAGGGCGCTAAAGCGAACGAGTTAGCTGATCCGGTACCCGACGAGGTAATGGAAGAGCGTTATCATCGCTTTATGCAAAAACAGCAGGCCATCAGTGCGGCCCGGTTGCAGGCAAAAATCGGCAAAACCATTAAAGTGCTGATTGACGAAGTCGATGACGAAGGCGCCATTGGCCGAAGCCACGCTGACGCCCCGGAAATTGATGGCGCGGTTTACTTAAACGGCTTAACCAGTGTTAAGCCAGGCGACATTATCGATGCCGTAGTCGAGGAAGCCGATGAATATGATTTATGGGCGTCATTGGCAGAATAAGCGTGGCTTGAAAAACACCGCTTACTTAGCAACAAAAGCAGCTTCGGCTGCTTTTTTTATCGTTAAATCCGGCAGTTCTACCCAGATGGCGTCGTTTATTACTGACAAACTGACAATATGCTATGTTTAATTAACGATATATCAACCAGATGGAACTGACTTATGGATCTTATCCCTCAGATAGACTGGACAGTTGCAGCACGCCACATCCGTGATTTGCTGATTGCATTTATCCTCGCCATACCTATCGGCTGGGACCGGGAAAAGCATGAACGCTCGGCAGGTCTTCGTACATTCCCGCTGGTTGCGGTTGCGGCCTGCGGTTATATGTTGCTGGGTCTGCAAATCCTGGACTCCACTGAGGCTGAATCACGGGTCATGGAAGGCATTATTACCGGTATTGGCTTTATCGGAGGGGGTGCCATCCTGAAAAATGTCGTTGAGGGCGAAAGTTATGTCCGTGGTACAGCAACGGCCGCCAGTCTGTGGTTAACCGGCGCGATGGGCTTAGCTGTCGCAGTAGGCCGGCTTGAAATCGCGATACTGTTAAGCTTGCTGACCTTTGTAACGTTACGAATGTTATCCGAGGCCAAAACGATGGTCGATGATGCTGACGATAAATAACAGCTTTAGTGGCTGCATCAGGTAAAACGCAATATCTGGATGATAATCGTCACTGCACAGCGCTGAATTCCCGCTACTGTCTGCTTGACACTGATGCTACACCATTATTGCCGGTTGAGTATCAGGCATTTTGCGCTACCCTTATATCAGTATCTGCGCTGGTCAGACTTAGCACTTAACTAACGCCTTTGCTGGCCAACCGTTGTAGTTCTGCATTTTGCCACTGTTGATAACAGTGGTAGCCGTAATTATCCCTGAATATCACAAGTCGTAATCAGATGTCGTTTATTGCATCCGATGTCATCTGTTGCTCGTAACCTTTGATGTATTTGCGTTGTTAGTGCCGTAGCGTTGTACATTTTTTATCGACACACTCTTCTTTAATGACCGGAGTTGAATATGAAAAAAATACTCTATTTACTACTACCCTTGTTTATTCTGGCAGGCTGCTTTGAAGGTGCTGATGAAGAACTACCAGAACCACCACCGGTATTTACGGCAACACAGACCTTCAACGTCAGTTTGTCCGGGGCGCAGCAGGTTCCGAATGTGAATACCGCGGCAACGGCCACTGCCACGGTAGAGCTTGATGCAAATTTAAAACAAATTCGCGCATCCATGAATTTATCTGGTGTGGAGAATGTGCAGGCCGCTCATATCCATGATGGCGGTTTAGGCTTTAACGGTGATGTTGCCTTTGCATTTACCGCGGGCAGCAATGGCGTCTACCGGATTGCAACCACCGATATATCTGATGCCCTGATAGCCGACTTACAAAACGGCGAGTGGTATATCAACGTGCATACCACCACTTATCCGGACGGTGAAATTCGCGGCCAGATAGTCAATGACGAGACAGTCATTGTCACACTGCCGTTGTCCGGCCAGCAGGAGGTACCTGCGGTGGATACGACAGCCAGCGGCTATGCCTATGCATCAGTCGATCAGAATGATTACGAATTGGTCCTGACCGTGCGCACTTCCGGTGTTGATGACGCTACCATGGCTCATATTCATACCGGCCGGGTGGGAACCAACGGTGATGTGCTGGTTGGCCTTGAAGCAGCAGCCGGTACAGCGGGTGTATGGGTTATTCCGGACGGAACCATGATTGATCAGGCAACTTTCGATGTGCTGGCAGGAGGCGGTCACTATGTGAATGTTCACACTCCCCAGTATCCGTCAGGCGAACTCAGAGGTCAGATATTAACTGATAATTTTGTACTGACCACTTTTGACTTATCTGGCAAGCAGGAAGTACCTATGGTCGATACTCAAGCCTCCGGCGACGGTTATGCGCTGGTGAACACTGATAACTATATGACAGAGGTTGTCGCCGTCACCACCGGCGTCGACGATGCCACTATGGCTCATATTCACACCGGCCGGGTGGGTAACAACGGCGGCGTGTTGATTGGCCTGGTGCAATCAGCGACAGATATAGGCACCTGGATGACACCTGAAGACACTCAGATAGATGAAGCCACTTTCGCAACGCTGGCCTCCGGTGGCCATTACGTCAATGTGCATACCCCTGAGCATCCGGGTGGGGAGCTTCGTGGTCAGATCCTGACTGACAATTTTATTCTGGCAACCTTTGATTTAAGTGGTGCCCAGGAGGTGCCTGCCGTAACAACCACGGCGTCAGGTGATGGTTATGCGCTTATTGACAGCTCAGACTTTGCGATCGAACTCGTCGCCCTGACGGAAGGCGTCGATGATGCCACCATGGCCCATATTCATGCTGGTAGGGTGGGAATAAACGGCGGTGTGCTCATTGCGCTTGAGCAGGATATGACTAACCCCGGCAAATGGGTAACCCCGGCTGAAACCACGCTCAATGCCGACATATTGGCAGTATTAGCCTCTGGCGGGCACTATGTTAACGTCCATACGCCGGCGCACCCCGGCGGTGAACTGCGTGGCCAGATCCTGACCGATAACTTTATGCTGGCAACCTTTGCTTTAAGTGGAGAGCAGGAGGTACCGGCAGTCACCACTTCCGCCTCTGGAGCGGGTTATGCATTAGTTGACTCATCACTGCTGACATTAGAGTTGATGGTACACACAACGGGTGTGGATAATGCCACCATGGCGCATATTCATACTGGCCGCATTGGTGTAAATGGTGATGTGCTGGTTCCACTGACACCCGTTGCAGGTGCGCCAGGTTCGTGGTTGCTGCCAACGGCTACCCCACTGACGGCTGACATCTTAAACGAGCTGCGCTCAGGTGGACATTACGTTAATGTTCATACACCGGCTAATCCTGGCGGTGAGCTGCGGGGCCAGATTATCTCCAGTGATGACTTCACCCTGATTACCTTCCCGTTATCAGGTGCGCAGGAAGTGCCTGCTGTCACGACAACCGCCAGAGGAGACGGCTATGCCATGGTGGCATTAAGTGACTATAGCCTGGAGCTTCAGGTGCTGACGACAGGTGTGGCGGATGCGACTGCCGCCCATATTCATACCGGTATGACTGGTCAGAATGGTCCTATTCTGCTTGGCCTGATGCAGGATCCCGCAAACGTCAACCGCTGGATGGCACCGGTCAACGCCGCATTGACCCAAAGCATCTTTGAGGTCCTGGCCGCTGGCGGTCATTATGTTAATGTCCATACCCCTGAGTTCCCGAGTGGTGAAATCAGAGGACAGATTGAGTAGCACCCTGCTCCTTAAGCTATTTTCTAACGCACAACAGGTCAGTTGCAAAACTGACCTGTATTTTCATGACGTTGTCATTCTTCGCACTGCCTGAAAATACAAAAATGCGTTGAGAATCACGTCGTAACCCTGCTTTGACAGCATGGATAAAAAATTAGCGACCGACACCATTTTTTCCCTGCAAATCTTTTTAAAATCCTGTATATTGTCGCACTATTTTCAAACCCTAGCTTATTGAGATTACTATGTCAGCAGATTTATCCCTATACAGAAACATTGGTATCTTCGCCCACGTTGATGCCGGCAAAACCACTACTACCGAGCGTATCCTGAAACTGACCGGTAAAATCCATAAGTTGGGCGAAGTTCACGAAGGTGAATCCACTACCGACTTTATGGAACAGGAAGCCGAGCGCGGTATCACTATCCAGTCAGCAGCAGTTAGCTGCTTCTGGAAAGGCCACCGTTTCAACGTTATCGATACCCCGGGCCACGTTGACTTCACCGTTGAAGTATATCGTTCACTGAAAGTACTGGACGGTGGTATTGGTGTATTCTGTGGCTCTGGTGGTGTTGAACCGCAATCAGAAACCAACTGGCGCTATGCCAACGATGCTGAAGTATCACGTCTGATTTTCGTTAATAAGCTGGACCGGATCGGTGCTGACTTTATCCGCGTGACTGAACAGGTTAAAAAAGTACTGGGTGCTAACCCGTTAATCATGACCTTACCTATCGGCCGCGAAGATACCTTTAAAGGCGTGGTTGACCTGTTAACCAAACAAGCTTATGTCTGGGACGAGTCTGGCCAGCCAGAAAACTACTCGATTACTGACGTACCGGCAGATATGGCTGATGACGTTGAAATGTATCGCCAGCAACTGATCGAAACTGCGTTAGAGCAGGACGATGACCTGCTGATGGCTTACATGGATGGCGAAGAGCCTTCAGTTGATGACGTTAAGCGTTGTATCCGTAAAGGTTGCCGCGACCTGGCGTTCTTCCCAACTTACTGTGGTTCTGCCTTTAAAAACAAAGGTATGCAGTTATTGTTAGATGCTGTTGTTGATTACTTACCGTCACCAACTGAAGTTATTCCTCAGCCTCTGACTGATGAAGAAGGTAACGAGACCGGTAAACACGCTATCGTATCTGCTGATGAGCCGTTCCGTGCTTTAGCATTCAAAATCATGGATGACCGCTTTGGTGCCCTGACCTTTATCCGGATTTACTCAGGTGTACTGAACAAGGGTGATACTATCATGAACTCTTTCACCGGCAAGACCGAGCGTATCGGCCGGATGGTAGAGATGTATGCAAATGACCGTATCGACCTGACCTCTGCCCAGGCCGGTGATATCATTGCGCTGGTAGGTTTAAAGAACAACACCCAGACAGGTCATACCCTGTGTGATCCGAAACACCCATGTACGCTGGAGCCTATGGTGTTCCCAGAGCCAGTAATTTCTATCTCTGTCACGCCAAAAGACAAAGGCTCAGTTGAGAAAATGGGTATTGCTATTGGTAAGATGGTTGCTGAAGATCCAACCTTCCGGGTTGAAACCGATGCAGACTCAGGTGAAACTATCCTGAAAGGTATGGGTGAATTACACCTGGATATCAAAGTAGATATTCTGAAACGTACCTACGGTGTGGAATTAGTGGTAGGCCAGCCACAGGTTGCTTATCGCGAAACGATTACCCGTGAAGTGGAAGACAGCTACACCCACAAGAAGCAATCTGGTGGTTCAGGTCAGTATGGTAAAATTGACTACCGTATTCGTCCGGGCGAGCAGAATTCTGGTTTCAGCTTCAAATCAACAGTTGTTGGTGGTAGCGTACCAAAAGAATTCTTACCTGCTATCGAAAAAGGGTTTGAGTCGATGATGGCTACCGGTACCCTGGCTGGCTTCCCGGTACTGGACGTGGAAGTTGAAGTATTCGACGGTGGTTTCCACGCGGTTGACTCTTCAGCCATCGCGTTCGAAATTGCCGCTAAAGGTGCTTTCCGTCAGACTATGCCAAAAGCCGGCGCGCAGTTGCTTGAGCCAATCATGAAAGTGGACGTGTTCTCACCAGAAGACAACGTGGGCGATGTTATCGGTGACTTAAACCGTCGTCGCGGTATGATCTCAGGTCAGGAAGCCGGCGTAACTGGCGTTCGGATTAAAGCAGACGTGCCACTGTCAGAAATGTTTGGTTATATCAGCACGCTGCGGACTATGACTTCAGGTCGTGGCCAGTTCTCAATGGAGTTCTCACACTACGCACCGTGTCCGAACAACGTAGCGGACGCTGTTATCGCTAAAGAAAAAGAAAAGAAAGCCGCTGCCGCTAAAAACTAAGCAGTAAGCTGTTGTGAAAAGCCCCGCCAGTGCAAACTGGCGGGGCTTTTTGTTTGTTCTGAGCCGGTAACTGGCTCAATAAGGTAACCCTTGCTACAGTTAATAGCTCAGCTGTTTAATTAAACAGCAGACTTTTTTCACATCCTGTACAAGGAGTTGCCAATGAGCTTGACCAGTTTTACCGAGGGAGGCTACCAGTTAACAGCTGACTGCTTTGATGAACTTGTCAGTCAAGATGGCAGTATCCGGCGCCCTGCAGCTGCAATAGCCCGCTTTATTGATAAACATGGACCCAGTGAGCTGGCCGTCAGACAGTTACAAATAAATCAGACAATCAGCAATATGGGAGTCTGCTTTACGCTTTATGCCGACGGCGATAACATCGACCGGCCCTGGCCACTGGACGTCATGCCCCGCACCATACCCAGTAGTGAATGGCGCCGGACCAGCGATGGATTAAAGCAACGACTGCGCGCGCTTAATCTGTTTATTGATGACTTATAT
>NZ_JAWVZF010000103.1:0-9856 GCF_033722355.1 Arsukibacterium sp.
GTCAGCTTTTCGGTAAGTGGCTGATACTCTCTGGCATAGCTGGCAAAGTAGTCGTTCTCCCGATGCAGATAATCGAGCACAGTCGGCGAGGTGCGGCTGTCATCGCGCAGCCAGTAGTACAGATCCTGTCGATTGCCATGAGGGGAGCTGACAGTATAAGGTTGCTGCACCGCAACAGGCGGTGTCAGTTGCTTCGTTACCGGCGCAGCATAACTACCGGCACTGTTAATAACACCAGCTACCAGCAATATTGACAGCAGGTTTGGCGTAAGGGACAGATTTTTGAACATAACGGAAGGGTCTTTTCTGAGAATTTACTCAGAACTTAACATAAGACGCTTGCGCTTTGCTAACCACCTACACAAAAAAGTGTAACCGGGTGTAAGCAAGCAGCCGGCATTTATCCCGGCTGGCTGCAATATAAAGGCATTTTTTACCTGGCGGTAACGACACGCTATTACAGTTGTGACTGTAAATAGTTGTCCAGCCCCAGCATTTTTATCAGCCGCAGCTGTTGTTCCAGCCAGTGGGCATGATCATTTTCAGTATCATCCAACAGCTGTAACAGCATGTCGCGGCTGACATAATCCTGTTCCTTTTCACATAACGCCATGGTCTTTTTCAGCAGTTTCGCTACCGCATATTCAACATTTAAGTCATTCTGCAGCATGGTTGGCACATCCTTGCCAACATGAATAGCATCGCGATTGGTCAGATCAGGCGTGCCCTCTAAAAAAATAATCCGTTCAATCAGTTTAGAGGCGTGGCCTTTTTCATCGTCAAACTCATGGTCAATCCGTTCATACAGTTTATGCAGGCCCCAGTCGTGATACATTCTGGAGTGAATAAAATACTGATCCATCGCCGCCAGCTCATTAGCCAGCAATTCGTTCAGTGCTGCAATTACCTGTTGGTTACCTTTCATAATTACTGCTCCCCCATCTGAGCTTGCAGATAATTAGCCAGCCCCATGACTTTAATCTGATGCTGCTGGGTTTCCAGCCAGTCAAGGTGTTCTTCCTCGTATTCCAGCAGTTCGGTCAGAATGTCGCGGCTGACATAATCCTGCTCTGTCTCGCACAATGCAATGACCTCGCGCAGCAAGGGTAACTGTTCGTGCTGAAAGTCCATATCGCATTGCAGCATTTCTTCGGTATCTTCGCCAATCCGTAATTTGCCCAGTGCCTGCAAATTAGGTAAACCTTCGAGCATTAAAATCCGCTCGATCAGCTCATCAGCCTGCTTCATATCTTTAATAGATTTTTTATAGCAGACATCATTCAATGCTTTCAGGCCCCAGTTTTTATAAATACGGGCATGCAGAAAATACTGGTTAATTGACGTGAGTTCTGCAGTAAGTACTTCATTTAGCTTACTTAGTACTTTTGGATTGCCTTGCATAATCGGGCTCCGGTTAATCAGATAATGCCAATAGCATAGGCCATCCTAACTTTTTAAGCAAAATTACTTATAAATCATAGTTATACAATTAATAAGTATTCGCATTTCCATCCAGCCTTTTGCCGGATTATCCTGTAAAACAGTCGTCAGTCGCATTACGACTTCGCAGCAGCACATTTTGCCGGTACAGTAACGGTGACATTTTAACCAAGAGACCTGTTTATGCTGCGTTTTCTAAACATCAGCGGCCTGATTGCCGCCCTGCTGCTGGCCAGCTGGCATCTGACTGCCGCTGAGCAAATTCAAATTGATGCTGACGCTGTGGTGGTGACTGAGCACCGCACTGAAATTAATGGTAAAAAAGTAAATTACAAAGCCCATACCGGCACGCAGCCGGTATGGGACGATGAGGGCAACCCGGTTGCAACGTTATTTTATACCTACTATCAGCGCACCGATATTAAAGATACCGCCAGCCGGCCTCTGCTGATTTCATTTAATGGCGGCCCGGGCTCTGCGTCTGTCTGGATGCATGTTGCCTATACGGGGCCCAAAGTGCTGAACGTGGATGATGAAGGTTACCCGCTGCAGCCCTACGGTGTTAAAACTAATCCGCATTCGGTGCTGGATGTGGCTGACATTGTGTTCGTTAATCCGGTAAATACCGGGTATTCACGGGTACTTCCGGGTAAAGATGGCAAAATGCCCAGTAAAGAGCAGCAGCAGAAAATGTTTTTTGGTGTGAATGCGGATGTTAAATATCTGGCTGGCTGGATAAATACCTTTGTTACCCGTTATCAGCGCTGGCCGTCGCCTAAGTTTTTAATTGGTGAAAGCTATGGCACCACCCGGGTATCAGGCCTGGCGCTGGCGCTGCAAAACCAGCAATGGATGTATTTAAACGGTGTTGTGCTGGTGTCACCAACCGATCTGGGTATTGAACGTGCCGGCCCGGTAAAAGCAGCTAACCGCCTGCCGTATTTTGCCGCTACTGCCTGGTACCACAATAAACTGGCCGAAAGCCTGCAGCAAAAAGACTTATACGACATTCTGCCGGAAGTGGAAGCCTTTACCCTGGATCAGTATCTGCCGGCACTGGCAAAAGGCAACGCGATTAGTAACGAAGAGAAACAGCGCATCGCCCGGCAGGTTGCCAGCTACTCGGGTTTAACCACAGAGGCTGTGTTACAAAACAATCTGGATATTCCTACCAGCTACTTCTGGAAAGAACTGCTGCGTGATCGTGGTATGACAGTCGGCCGGTTAGACTCGCGCTATTTAGGTATCGACAAGCGCGATGCCGGCGACAAACCTGACTACAATGCGGAGCTGACCTCGTGGCTGCATTCGTTTACTCCGGCGATTAACCATTACCTGCGTAGCGAACTTAATTATAAGACCGATATTAAATACAATATGTTCGGCCCGGTGCATCCGTGGGACAGGAGTGATGACAATACCGGTGAGAATCTGCGCCAGGCGATGGCCCAAAACCCCTATTTAAAAGTGTTAACCCAGTCTGGTTACTATGACGGTGCCACTAACTATTTCGATGGCAAATATAATATGTGGCAGCTGGATCCGGGCGGCAAAATGAAGCATCGGATGAGCTTTAAGGGCTACCGCAGTGGTCATATGATGTACTTGCGGGCAGAAGATTTAAAGAAATCGAATGACGATTTGCGCGAATTTATTTTAAACGCGATACCAGCAAAAGACGCGGCAGCAAAGTACTGAGTTTAGCATTGTTGCCTTGAGAAGCGGGGAAAAGGATCCCATGCTATAAGTCCAACCTGACCAAGGAGGCCGCTATGGCAACCCGGATTGAACACGATAGCATGGGTGAACTGCAAGTCCCCGCCAACGCGCTGTATCAGGCCCAGACTCAGCGTGCTGTTAATAACTTTAAACTCAGCCCGCTTACTCTGCCGCGGGCTTTTATTCAGGCTATTTTACGGATTAAGAAAGCCGCTGCGGCAACGAACAGTGAACTGGACGTGCTGGACAAGGCAATCGCCGGTGCCATTATTTATGCAGCGGAGCAGCAGCTTGCTAACACCGGGATGGAGCATTACCCGGTTGATGTTTTTCAGACCGGCTCCGGTACCAGCACCAATATGAATGTTAATGAGGTATTGGCCACGCTGGCCAGCAACAAACTGGGCCAGCAGGTCCACCCTAATGATCATGTTAATGCCGGTCAGAGTAGTAATGACGTCATTCCCACTGCCATTCAGTTAAGCAGTGCCCTGGCGATTCAAAACCAGCTGTTACCGGCGCTGCGTCATATTCAGACCGTGCTGGCAAAGAAAAGTGAGCAAATTGGTCATATTGTTAAAACCGGCCGCACCCATTTAATGGATGCCATGCCGGTAACCTTTGAACAGGTGCTGGGGGCCTGGCGAAGTCAGCTGGCTCATGCTGAACAGCAATTACAGCAGCAATTACCGCAATTGCAGCAATTAGCCCAGGGCGGCACAGCCGTTGGTACCGGCGTTAATACCCATCCGGAATTTGCCGGCAATTTCGCCCGTCGTTTAAGTCATGATACCGGGCTTGAGCTGAGCCATAGTGATAATTTCTTTTTTAATATCAGCTCACAGGATGTGTCTGTCGCCTGTTCCGGAGCATTGAAAACTCTGGCGGTTGCGCTGATGAAAATCAGTAACGATTTGCGCTGGATGAACTCCGGGCCACTGGCTGGCCTTGCTGAAATAGAACTGGCTGCACTGCAGCCTGGCTCATCGATTATGCCCGGCAAAGTGAATCCGGTTATCCCTGAAGCCGTTGCGATGCTGAGCGCCCAGGTAATAGGTAATGACACGACGATTACCATCGCTGGCCAGGCAGGTAACTTCGAACTGAACGTCATGCTGCCCGTGATTGGTTATAACCTGCTGCAAAGTATCGAATTACTCAGTAATGGCTGCACGGCGTTGGCTGATAACGCCCTCCGTGACTTTAAGGTGAATCAGCCGAATATTGAACAATCACTGGATAAAAATCCGATCCTGGTCACCGCGTTAAACCCGGTAATTGGTTATGAAAAAGCGGCGGCTATTGCTAAAAAGGCCTATCAGCAAAAACGACCTGTACTGGAGGTAGCGCTGGAGCACACCGATTTAAGCAAAGAAGAGCTGAAAGACTTACTGGACCCGGCCCGGCTTACCAGTAATCAGTAGCGGCTGAAACTTTGGGGGCTCCCGCGACCGGATAAGGTTTAGCGGTCGGATTGTGGCTTTTATCGCAGCCTGCCGCGCAACAGCCGCGGCCAATGTTACGTCAGGTTTATTACTGCTATAGTAAACGCCAGCGTATTGACAATATTAAAGGTTTTCGATGAAACAACGTGCCACTCTGCTCCTTGCCAGCCTGGTTACCATCAGTCTGCTGACCAGCGCAGTTACCAGCGCCGATCCGGTGCTGCTGCATAACATCAAAGGCTATGGCTTTACGCCAGACCGTGAACTGGTATCGTTCAGTAGCCTGGCGTTTGACGATGCCAGCGGCAAAGTACTGGCCCGCGGCGACGAGGCGGTGCTCAAACAATTCAGTCACGCCCGAAAACTGGATGGCCAGGGTAAAACCTTACTGCCCGGCTTAATTGATGGCCATGGCCATGTGCTGGGGCTGGGCGAATATTTAAACCAGGCCGATTTACGCGGTATCACCAGCGAACAGGCTACCGTCGCCGAAGTCGCCCGCTTTGCCGCGACGCAACCGCAGGCTTCGTGGGTAATCGGCCGGGGCTGGAACCAGGTACTGTGGGATGATAAACGTTTTCCGGATAAAAGTTTGCTGGATGAAGCTATCAGCGAGCGGCCTGTCTGGCTGGTCCGGATAGATGCCCATGCCGGCTGGGCCAACAGTAAAGCGCTGGCTGCTGCTGGCATCAGCAAGGACACCCTTGACCCACCTGGCGGCGAGATTATCCGTGATGCGAACGGTAATCCGACCGGTGTATTAATTGATAATGCGATGCAACTGGTACAACGACAAATCCCGGCGCCGACCAGTGATGATAAGACGGCTGCCCTGCAACTGGCCTTCGACCATTTACTGGCGCTGGGTATAACCAGCGTACATGATGCAGGAGTAGATTCCGAGCTGGCTGATATTTATCTGCAACTGGCAGAAACCAATCAGTTGCCACTGCGGTTATATCCGATGCTATCGGCCAAAGATCCGGAGCTTGGTCGGTGGCTGGAACAGGGCATTATTGATGATCCGCAGGACTGGCTGGATATCCGCTCGGTTAAAATTTATGGTGACGGCGCCCTGGGCAGCCGCGGCGCGGCGCTGCTGGCCGATTACAGTGATCAACCGGGACAAACCGGTTTGCTGGTTACCCAGCCTGATGCGTTAACCCAGATTATGCAGCTGACCATGAATGCCGGATTTCAGGCCAATGTCCATGCAATAGGTGATCGTGCCAACCGGCTGGCTTTAGATCGGTTTGAGCAGCTGGCCACCGCTGAACAGCGGCTGGCCGGCCGTCACCGGATTGAACACGCCCAGATCGTGGCACCCGCTGATATTCCACGCTTTAAAACATTAAATGTTCTGCCCTCAATGCAGGCCGTGCATGCCACCTCTGATAAAAATATGGCGGGCGACCGGCTGGGAGTAGCCCGTTTACGGGGCGCCTATGCCTGGCGCAGCTTTATTGATCAGGGCAGTATTATTGTTGGTGGCTCAGACTTTCCGGTGGAACTGGCTAACCCGTTTCACGGGTTACATGCCTCTGTTACCCGGCAGGATCAGCAAAACCAGCCAGCGGGCGGCTGGCTGCCCGAACAACGCTTAACCCTGACCGAGGCACTGCGCTCTTTTACGGTGGATGCCGCCTATGGTGCCTTTCAGGAAGACACTCTGGGCACCCTGGCTCCGGGCAGCTGGGCCGATTTTATTCTGGTAGATCAGGATATTTTTGCTATCGCCCCCTCCGAATTATGGCGGGTATTGCCGAAGGAAACCTGGGTCCATGGCCAGCTTCGCTATCAGCAAACAGCTGACTGATCGTGCTGCCGGAATTGCTGCGGTGAGAAACCATGCTCTCGCCGGAACGCCCGGCCAAAATTAGCCGGGTCGGCATACCCGAGCAAATAGCCAATCTGCTGTACCGGTAATGTCGTTGCCAGTAAGTAATGTTGGGCCATTTCGTAGCGCCAGTCTGCCACCAGCTGCTGGTAGCTGGTTTGCTCCTGTTGTAAGCGCCGGCGCAACGTGCGGCTGGATAGCGCAAACTCGGCAGCGACCTGTTCAATCCCCGGGATCCGGCCTTTGGTGCGCCCCAGCATCAGCCGGATTAACCCTGCCATACTCTGACGTTGCTGCGAGCGCTGTAGCTCCTGCTCACACTGCGCTGTCAGCTGACTCTGTACCTGCCAATCGGCCCACGGCGAAACAATGGCCAGATCGGCAGCATCGAGGATAAAACGATGATCTTGCTGATTAAACAGTACCGGGCAGGGAAAAAACGCCTGATACAAGTCGCTGTGTGCAGGTCTGGCAAAAGCAAACTGCACCTGACGCAAGCGGTACTGATGGCCGGAGACAAAATCCAGGATGGCATGCAATGCCACGGCAAACGTATCGACCACAAACTGACGAATATCCGCCAATGGCTGCAGTTCAGTTAAAACCAGTGACACTTGCTGGCGCTGTTGCTGCATGGTCAGCGTTAACAGTGGGCTGCGGGTAGTAATATATTTACAAATCAGTGCCAGCGCCTGCTGCAGATTACCGCTGCTCATAGTAGCCAGCCCTAACAGGCCATGGGTGGTAATGGTTAACTGACTGCCAAGATAAAGCCCCAGCGCCGGCTCTTTTATCTCAGCACAGCAAAGCGTAATCACTGCCTGAAATTGTGACCAGCTCAGGGTGGCATCAAGCTGATCAGGCAGCGTAACCGGCAAGCCGGCTTTTATCAGTAAGGCCTGGGGGTCAGCACCGCGGCTTCGGATAAGATCAAGCAGGTTGCGCAGATAATGGCCTGGCAATACCACCTGATTACTGAGTTTTCTGCTGTGGGCTGTGATGCTTGGGCTAACCATTGCGAAACCGCTGCTCCCGGATCCTGGCCGTTAAACCTTTGCTAGACAGTGTAACTTAGTGCGGGCCATCACGGCAGCAGCTGGCCGCAAATGACCAGATACTGGCTGCTACTGCCCTGCCATTATCATGGTGGTTATCTTAAGCTGGCCTTATCAATTACAACTGGTCAGAGACACATGTTCCACTACCTGAAATTCTGTTTGTTTCACCTGTTGACCCTGCCGTTTATTGCCGGTATCACGCTGGGCGGCTACTGGATGGCGCTGGGCCTGCTCACAATCTTATTGCTGGTGGTATTTGGTGACGTGTTGCTTGGTGATGACACAACTGAGCCCGACTACCGGATGCCCTGGTTGCTCAATGGCCTGCTTTACAGCTCGTTGCTGTTTATATTACTGATTAGTGCTGCCCTGCTGTGGAGTGTCGCGGATACCGATCTGTTTGGCTATGGCCAGCGGGTACAGCAGATAACCGGCTATAACGCCCTGGCAGCGCGCGAGGCTAATCAGTGGTGGCACTTTGTGCCGGTATGGCTCGGTGCCGGCCTGCTGATTGCATTGGTTGGTACCGTACCGGCGCATGAGCTGACCCACCGCACCGGTAATTGGCGGGCGATGCTGACCGGCCGCTGGTTACTGGCGTTCAGCTTCGATGCCAGTTTTGCCATTGAACATGTCTATGGCCATCACCGCTATGTCGGTACGTTGCAAGACCCGGCAACGGCGCCACGCGGCCGCACTGTGTATCAGCATATTCTGCACTCCACCGTGGCGGGCAATCGCAGTGCGTGGAGAATCGAAGCCCAGCGCCTGAGCCGCCAGCAACATTCGCGGTTTGGCATAGACAACCGGGTACTACGCGGCGCGGCGATGTCATTGCTGCTTTGTCTGCTGGCCGCTTTGCTGGCGGGCGGGGCCGGCTTACTGCTATTTTGCCTCAGTGCAATGCTGGCCAAAGCCGTGCTGGAAGTGGTGAATTATATTGAACACTATGGCATTGAACGCGCGGTAAATGAGCCGGTGCGGCCCTACCATAGCTGGAACAGTAAAAAAAGGGTCAGCAGCTGGGCCAGTTTTAATCTGACCCGCCATTCGCACCATCATGCCAGGGCACAGCTGCCATTTTATAAGCTAAAAGCCTGCCCGGACGCGCCTGATTTACCCACCGGCTATCTGGGTTCTATGTTGCTGGCGCTAATACCATCGTTATGGTTTCGGTTAATGGCGCCCAAGCTGCGGCAGTGGGATAAGTGTTATGGCAACCACAAAGCATCTGCCAGCTAACTGGCTGAGATGAAGAAGTAATAGAAGAAGAGCAGGCCGCAGGTTCGCCTGTTGACGTTGCCTGCGGCTTAATGATGAAAGTTGACCAATGCTAATTTAACGATTCAGTTATTCTGCTGGCTCTGGTTCTGAAAAGTCAGGGCTGCCAGCCCGGCTCTGTTTGTCGCGTAATTTACCAATGGCTGAACTTAATTTGCGCTGCATCTTATCGGCGGCGCCGGTGACTGCCTGGCCAACCGTGGCGGCATGTTCAGTTATCGCAACCGGCTCCATGCCTTCGGGCCGCGCTTCTAACAGGCAGCGTTTATCATTGCCGTCGTGTTTGGTATTGCCATTCTCGTCACTTAAATGCACTTCAATCCGGGTAACGTGGTCAGCAAAGCGATTTAATTTATTCTGCAATGTCTCGCGCACAAACTCGGCAAGCCGCTCATCGGCCTGAATATTACGATCACTGTTAATTTGAATTTGCATAGGCTACTCCTTTAAATAACGCTGAGTCGGGACTCAATGTACAGACCCTGCCAGCGGCAAATGGTTGCATACCACTTCCACTTATCTGGTGACAAATGCTGCTATTCGCAAGGCCGGATATCACAATTTATTGCCGATTAGATCAGACAGCGCACCAAAGTCTGGTTAAAATAGCGGTAATCTTTACTGAGACAAGCCAGCAGCATGATAAGTAATAAATGGGCCAAGCTGATTAAATCGTTGCATCATAAAAAGTATCGTAAAGCCGAACAGCTGTTTTTTGTTGAAGGTGAAAAAGCCGTACTCGAACTGCTGGCTTCTGGCTGGACGATACCCGCATTATTTGCCACCGATGACTTTATACAGCAGCACAGTCAGGCGGTGAAAGCAGCGGCGCTATTGCAACCCTGCAGCAGCGACGAGCTGGAAAAAGTGGGTACTTTCAGCAGCAATAATGCCGCTTTGGCGGTTGTTAACATACCACATTGGCCGTTGCACCACGCGAAAGCGGGATGCTGGACTCTGGTGCTGGATAACATTAATGACCCGGGTAACCTCGGCACCATTATCCGCGTGGCTGACTGGTATGGTATTGAGCATATTCTCTGCTCGCCCGATACTGCAGATTGCTATAACCCCAA
>NZ_JAWVZF010000104.1:0-9724 GCF_033722355.1 Arsukibacterium sp.
TGACTGACTAAAATCACTGTCCCCTGATATTGCTGCAAAATATCTTCGAGTAATTCCAGTGTTTCTACGTCTAAATCATTAGTAGGTTCATCCAGAATAAGCAGGTTACTGGGCCTGGCGAATAACTTTGCCAGCAACAAACGGTTTTTCTCCCCGCCTGATAATGCTTTGACCGGTGTTCTGGCCCGGGCTGGCGGGAACAGAAAGTCCTGCAGGTAGCTAAGTACATGGCGGCTTTGGCCATTTTGCTGCACTTCCTGTTTACCGTCGGCCACGTTATCCTGTACTGTTGCTTCTAAATCCAGGGCAATTCTGTGCTGATCAAAATAAGCAACTTCCAGATTAGTCCCGCGCTTTACCTCGCCGCTGTCAACTTTATAATCCCCCAGCAGCACCTTGATTAAGCTCGACTTACCAACGCCATTAGGCCCCACCAGCGCAATCCGATCGCCACGCATTACCAGCAAATCCAGATTATCAATGACCGGTTTACCGTTAAATGCCAGGCTGATACCTTTCCCTTCAAACACCAGCTTGCCAGAACGACTGGCCTGCTCAATATTAAAATCAACCTTGCCCTGCTGTTCCAGCCGGGCTGCGCGCTCCTGACGCAGTGCTTTTAAGGCCCTGACCCGACCTTCATTGCGGGTACGGCGGGCTTTAATGCCCTGGCGGATCCAGACTTCTTCCTCTGCCAATCGTTTATCGAACAAGGCATTATGCTTTTGTTCGTCTTCCAGCATTTTCTGTTTTCGATCCAGATATTCCTGATAATTACCCGGATGAGAGGTCAGCTCCCCTCTATCCAGGTCAATAATCCGGGTGGCCAGCGCCCGGATAAAAGCCCGGTCGTGAGAGATAAAAATAATGGCGCCGTTAAAATTCAGTAAAAACTGTTCCAGCCACTGAATAGCAGCAAGATCCAGATGGTTGGTTGGCTCATCCAGCAGCAAAATGTCTGGCTTGGCTATCAGCGCCCGGGCTAAAGCCGCTTTACGCAGCCAGCCGCCTGATAAAGTGGCCAGACTGGCATCCGGGTTCATTTCAAACTGCTGACAAATATCGCTGACCCGTGCTTCCAGTGACCAGCCGTCGCGGGTGTCCATTTCATTCTGCAGTTGTTCGAATAAGCGATACTCTGCTTCACCGGCACCGTCGAGATTCTCCGATAAGGTATAAAATTGCTGTAACTTTTCTGCCAAATCACCAGCGCCTTCGCGGATAAAATCAGCAATTTTGGTTTGCATCTTAGCGGGCGGATCCTGCTCTAAACGGCTTAATACCACCCCGGTATTAATGACTATCTGCCCATCATCCAGATTTTGCTGACCGGTCAGCAATTTTAAAAAAGACGATTTTCCGGCGCCATTGCGGCCGACCAGACAAACCCGCTCGCCACTGAACAGACTAAAATCAACATGATCCAGGATAGGGTTAGTACCAAAAGCCAGACAGGCTTGCTGAAAACGTAATAATTCCACTACTTAGTATCCTTTGCCTTTATCTCATTTGCCCAATTAAGCACTGCAATCTCATTAAATGGCCAGTACAGTAAACTTTCAGCAGCAGCAACAACCGGTATATGCAGCCGGAACTGCTGAAATAACTGGTCGTCGTCAACGATATCGACCACCCGGAACGTAATACCTGCGTTACCCAGCACAGTTTCTGCCTGTTCACACAGATGACAACCCCATGTACTGTATAAAACAACCTTTATCATTAACGGGTCAGCTCAAAACACACATGAATATGCGGGTTACGTTTAAAATCTTCCGGCAAGGTTGCACCGCTGATGTCATTAACCTGCCATCCTGCTTCTTCCAACGCTGTCTTATCAATTTTAAACCGGCGTTTATTATTGGAGAAAATTACTCTGCCGCCAGGATTCAGTCTGCCCACTAACATATTCAGTAACTTGACGTGGTCCCGCTGAACATCCCAGTTATCTTCCATCCGCTTTGAGTTGGAAAACGTCGGTGGATCGACAAAAATCAGATCAAACTGATTACGACATCGCGCCAGCCACTGCAGACAATCGGCCTGTTCAAACTGATACTGTTTCGCCTGCGGCCCGCTAACCATAAAACCATTCAGGGTGAAATTTCGCTTAGCCCAGTCAAGATAAGTGTTAGACATATCAACCGTTGTCACCGATTTGGCACCACCTATAGCCGCATGCACCGACGCTGTGCCGGTATAAGCGAACAGGTTAAGCACGGTTTTGTCTTTTGCTTGCTGCTGAATTAAGCGCCGGGTTAAACGATGGTCTAAAAACAGCCCCGTATCCAGATAATCTCTTAAGTTCACCAAAAACTTTGCGCCGTACTCCACCACTTCTTTGTACTGGCCCGCTTTAGCCATGGCCTGATACTGATTAGTGCCTTTTTGTTTTTCCCGCACTTTTAAAATCATTTTATCGGAGCTGATGCCAAGCACCGCCGGCACCTGATTGACCACATCGAATAAACGTTTCTGGGCCAGTTGCTCATCAACAGTGGCAGGCGCGGCATATTCATGCACGACCACTTCACCATCGTACCAGTCTACCGCGACGTTATACTCAGGAATGTCAGCATCATATAACCGGTAGCAACTGATGCCTTCCCGCTTTGCCCATTTTTGCAATTGTTTCAGATTTTTAGCCAACCGGTTGCCAAAAGAGCTGCTTTCAGCAAAAAACAAAGATGGCGCATCAGAGCTGACTGCAACCTGTTTTTCAGTCAAATCAAATAATGTAAATTCGCAGTCAAGCGGCCCGTTGGTAAATTTATAGGTTTTGCTTTTCGACAATCGCAAAGCGCGCAGTAAATCAGCATTAGAGGTGATAATTGCCAGGCGCCAGCCCTGATAATGCTGTTTTAACGCCAGCGAAAATTTACTGTACAGCGGGATCAGGCTCGGTAGGTCCCCTAACCGCTCGCCGTAAGGCGGGTTAGTGACAATAACGCCGGCAGTTGCTGCAACACAGCCCTGTAATTCGGTAGCATCGGCGTAATCAACCTTTACATAGTCGGCAACACCAGCTCTGGCCATATTTTGTCGTGCTTTGGTTAACGCCCGCTCATCGGTATCACTGCCGTAGCATATAATCTGGGCAGGTAAACTGCGCTGCTGTGCTTTGGCGGCGTCTTTTAATTGCTGCCAGACACTGGCCCGGTGTCCCGGCCAGCCTTCAAAAGCAAAGCGCTCACGGCTTAAACCTGGCGCTTTATTCAGAGCAATCAGGGCTGCCTCAATAATAATGGTACCACTGCCGCAAAACGGGTCGAATAATGGCTGCTCCGGGGTCCAGCCTGAACGTTTGATCAATGCAGCGGCTAAGTGTTCTTTCAGTGGTGCCTCTCCCTGTCCCGCACGATATCCCCGCTGATGCAAAGACGGCCCAGAAAAGTCCTGCAGAAAATGAAAATAGTGTTTGTCCAGTCGAACCTGAAAGCGCATATCCGGGTTTAACCGGTCCACATCTGGTCGCTGGCCGGTTTCCTCGCGAAACTGATCGACAATCGCATCTTTTAACCGCATGCCGCCGAACTGGCTATTATCAATGGTGGCATGCTTGCCGACACAATCTACTGCCAGCGTCTGGCGAATAGTCATTAACTGCAGCCAGTCAATTTTCCGGGCTATCTGGTATAAATCTGAGTCAGCTGTTACCGGCTCTGACTGAATAAGCCGCATGATCCGGGTTGCCAGGCGCGACCACAGACACAGCTGATAAGCACTGCTTAACTCCGCTTTAAAGCGCACCACACCCATAGTGACTTTTACGACGTCGCCCTGAAATTGACGTATTTCATCGGCTAACAGCTCTTCGACGCCTTTAGACGTTAAAGCCCAGAATTCCAGCATAACAACTAACCTTAAAATAAAATGGCGGACAGTATAACAGAATGTGCCCTAAACACCTTTGGAGTTTTGTAACAGTCATCGATATAGCCATTAAATTTTGCCTGCTGCTGTTTAAATCGCCAATCGGCTTAAATAACTGAAAATACCTTTATTAACACCTTGCATAGGCGCTCTAAAACTACTAAGATGCGCCCCGCAATGACGGACGCGGGATGGAGCAGCCTGGTAGCTCGTCGGGCTCATAACCCGAAGGTCGTCGGTTCAAATCCGGCTCCCGCAACCAAATTGATTGTGCAAAAGTGATTATAGAAAAGCGCCCCCGGGCTCCTCTTTATAACCACGGAGCGAAGGTCTGAACCTGGCTCCCGTAACCAATTGTGACTTGTTTATTCCACAGGTCATCAAGTAACGTCATGCAAATCAAACTATTACCTTTACTGCTCAAGGGTAATATACGGACGCGGGATGGAGCAGCCTGGTAGCTCGTCGGGCTCATAACCCGAAGGTCGTCGGTTCAAATCCGGCTCCCGCAACCAACATCTTAACCAGCTTAGTGCTGGTTTTTTTGTGCCTGATAATACGCTACAGTAAGGGTTAATCTCGCAATACAGAGTTGGTTATGCCTGCAAGCCCACCCCGGTTTACCGTCGAACATAGTTACCAGACACTGCCCGATCGGCTTTATTCGGCTTGTCAGCCTACTGCTGTCACAGCGCCCGAATGGCTGGCATTTAATGAATCGTTAGCCGACGAACTTATGCTGCCGACACCATTGCGGGCAACAGAACAGGGATTATGGTTATTTTCAGGCAATAAGCTTGCCAATTGGTGTCAGCCAGTCGCTCAGGCTTATGCCGGCCATCAGTTTGCAAATTATGTCCCCCGCTTAGGCGACGGCCGCGCACTGTTGCTGGCTGAAGTGATCAGCAGCAATGGCCAGCGGTTTGACCTGCAGCTTAAAGGCGCGGGCCCAACGCCCTACTCCCGTGGCGGCGATGGCCGTTCACCGATGGGCCCTGTGATCCGTGAATATCTGATTAGCGAGGCAATGTATGCGCTCGGCGTGCCGACAACCCGTGCCCTGGCAGCGGTTAGCACCGGTGATGTCGTTTACCGTGAGCAGGCACAGCCCGGCGCCATCCTGACCCGGGTGGCGAAAAGCCATATCCGGATAGGTACCTTTCAGTATGTTGCTGGGTTAAATGATCCTGTGCTGCTTCGTAAATTTGCCGATTATGTTATCGCCCGTCACTATCCGCAGTGCAATACCGTACCTCAGCCTTACCTGGCCTTACTCGAAGCGGTTATCACGGCTCAGGCGGCTACGGTGGCTCATTGGATGAGCCTGGGGTTTATTCATGGTGTGATGAATACCGACAACATGACCATCAGTGGCGAGACAATTGATTACGGACCCTGTGCGTTTATGGAAGCCTACCATAAAAAAACCGTGTTCAGTGCGATAGACAGACAAGGGCGTTACGCTTATGGCAATCAGCCTGCGATAGCCCTGTGGAACCTGACCCGGCTGGCAGAGACCCTGCTGCCCCTGCTGGATTCTGAACAGGTTAAAGCGATTGAAAGGGCGACAACGGCGCTTGAAACGTTCAGTGCAACGTATCAGCTGCATTACCGGCAGAAAATGGCTGCCAAGCTGGGTATTACCCATCCCTCAGCAGCAGATGAACAACTGATTTCAGACCTGCTGCAACTACTTGAGCAACAACAGGTCGATTTCACGCTTTTTTTCCGGGAGCTTAGCCAGCACAATCCAGCAAACGCAGTTAAGTTATTTGGTGATATTGACAGCTGGCAGCACTGGCTGACCCGTTGGCAGGAAAGGATAACTGCACAAAGCGTGTCCCCTTTGCAACGTGTTACTTTTATGCAACAGGTCAACCCAGCGCTTATTCCCCGCAACCATCTGGTACAGCGCGCGATTACTCAGGCTACAGAGCAAGGTGATCTCAGTCTCTTTAATCAGTTGCAGCATGCCTGGCAACAACCTTTCGTCAGCAAACCTGAGCAGCTGATGTTAACTCAGCCTGCGACCGCTGCCGAACGGGTTTGCCGCACCTTTTGTGGTACCTGACATGCATCTCCCGCCGGTTCAACGTTTTGATTGTGGTATTTTTACGGGATAAAACTCGCCAGGTCATAAATGCTTAACGGTATTTTCATGCAGATGTCATCTTGCCAGCCTGTAATGACAGCAGGTTTCAACAGGAATGCGACTGATGAACACACTGCAAAAGCTGACATTACTGGATACCAGATTGTTTTTTCAGGTTAATCTGATAGGCCAGTTACCCTCAGTAAAACGGCTGAGTCTCGGTTTGTCCCGTTGCGGTGACGGGCCATTATATCTGGTTATTGCTCTGTTACTGTGGCAATTTGAACAACAGCGAGGCGTTCAATTTATGCTGCATGCTGTACTGGCCTTTGCTATTGAACTGCCGTTATACTGGCTGCTGAAAAACATCATACAGCGTGAAAGACCACAGGGTCTCCTGCGACATGGCTGGTCAGCAGCCATCCGGCCTTCAGATCGGTTTAGTTTTCCATCAGGACACACGGCGGCTGCGTTTATGTTTGCCTGGCTGCTTATCGCCTGCTACCCGCAATTTACAGTCTGCTACTTGCTGCTGGCAGCAGGTATTGGCGTATCACGAGTATTGCTGGGCGTCCATTACCCAACCGATATTATAGCCGGTGCAGCCCTTGGCAGTGTGATTGCGTTTTTTGTGTTGGATTTGGTGTTAATTAGCGGTTTTAGTAGCTTATGACAGTTTTTTGATACCGATGAAAATTCTTTATGGAGTACAAGCTACCGGAAACGGTCATATCACCCGCGCCAGAGCCTTGCTGCCATCATTGCAACAGCAGGGAATCGAGGTCGATTTTTTGTTCAGTGGTCGTCCTAAGCAGCGGTTGTTTGATATGGAAATGTTTAAAGACTATCGGTGGGCACGGGGTTTTACTTTTGCGACGGCCAAAGGCAAAGTTAACACACTGGCCACGCTTACTCAGTTGCAGCCATGGCAGTTTTACAGGGATGTCAGCCAGTTGGATGTCAGTGACTATGATCTGATATTAACAGACTTTGAGCCGGTAACAGCCTGGGCGGCAAAACGTCAGGGCATATTGTCGGTTGGCCTGGCGCGCCAATATGCTTTACGTTATCCGTTGGCTGGCCAGCAGTCAGCTCGCTGGTTAAAAACAGCTGTATCAATTTTTGCTCCGGCTAAGCTGATGCTCGGGGTGCATTGGTGCCCTGAATTCCCAAGTTTACTGCCGCCTTTGCTTGCGCCTGTTAGCCCGCTACCGGTCGATGGCAGCGAACTGCCTTTTATCCTGGTTTATCTGCCATTTGAACAATTATCCGCGGTCGTCAACTGGTTAAAGCAATGCCCAAGCTGGCACTTTAAATTATATGCTAACGTCAATGCGTTGCGCACAGACGACAATGTAACCATTCTGCCGCTGAGCCGGCACGCTTTTCCAGCTGATTTACAACGTTGCCGCGGGGTCATTTGTAACAGTGGCTTTGGTCTTTGCAGTGAAGCTCTGGTTGCCGGTAAAAAGTTATTGATAAAATCACTGCAAGGTCAGATAGAGCAGGCTTATAATACCTTTACGCTGCTGAAGATGGGTAAAGCGCAGCAGTTTAAAACGTTTTCACCGGAAGCGCTGTTAAACTGGCTTTATCAGCCCGCTGCTGAACCTTTTCCAATGCCGGATCCGGCAACAGCTGTGGCCCGCTGGCTTAAACAGGGCTGTGTCGACACAGTCAGCGACTTAGCGGCTACCATCTGGCAGCAGCAACGTTAATCAGCCGCTTTGCTCACTGCTACTATCCAGTTCGAGCTGTGCTCTTTCTACCAGTTCCTGGTCCAGCTCTGTTTTTACCGCTACACCCAACTCCTTAAATTCAGCGGCTTGTTTAATCAGGTTGCCTTTACCGGTAACCAATTGCCCCAGGGCTTTGTCATAACTCTCTTTTGCCTTATCGAGCTGCTTACCGACGCCCTGCATGCTATCGAGGAAGGTTTTAAGTTTCTGATAAAATTTTTCAGCCCTGCTGGCCAGTTCTGCCGTATGTTTATTCTGGTCTTCAAAGCGCCAAAGCTGGCGGACGATGTTCAAACTGGTTAATAAGGTAGTTGGCGTTGTAACGAGTATATTGCGATCAAGTGCCATCTGAAATAACTGGCTGTCATGTTGCAAGGCTGCAACGTAGGCTGATTCAATCGGGATAAACATAAATACGACTTCAGGAGAATTTAATCCGGCGATCTGGTAGTAACTTTTATCAGCGAGTTCTGCTATCCGATCTTTAACCGCCGCTATATGTGCTTTTAATGCCAACAGTCTGCTGGTGTCATCCTCTGCATTGACATAACGGGTATAGGCTGAAAGTGACGTTTTAGCGTCAATAATCAGGTGTTTGCCCTGGGGTAAATAAATAACCACATCTGGTCGTTGCCGGCCACTGTCAGTATTAAAGCTGGCTTCCCGCTTAAAATCTTTACCGGCCCGAAGACCGCTGTTATCCAAAACATTTTCCAGCATCAGCTCGCCCCAGTTACCCTGAATTTTTCGCTCCCCCTGCAGTGCTTTACTCAGTTGACTGGCTTCAGTGGTGATTTGCTGATTAAGTGCCTGCAACTGTTTTAGTTCAGCTTTAAGCTCAGAGCGCTGCTTAGTTTCCTCTGTATGCAACAGTTCAACTTTTTGTCGAAAACCCTGCATATCTTGCTGCAACGGTGTCAGCAATTGACGCATACTTTCCTGATTCTGATGTTTAAATACTTCACCTTTTCGCTCTAAAATATCATTTGCCAGTAATTCGAATTCTTGTTTTAACGCCGCTTTATTTTGCTGTAGCAACTGCAGTTGCTCAGCAAAATGCTGCTGCTTTTCGTGCAATGAACTGCCTAATCTGGCATGCTCTACTGCCAGCTGCTGATATTGCTGCTGCAGTTGCTGATGTTGTTGTTGTAATTGCTGATACTGGAGCTGCCATAGCTGAGCCTGGTGTTCATTCTTGGCCAGATTTAATTGTAATTCCCGCCGGCCACGTTGCTGACTGAATATCACCACGACCAAAATCAACAGCACTATTGTCAGCACCGGCAAGATGACTGTCATTGGCGTAAATTGAAAATTCATAACTATGCGATCCTGATTAACTAATTGGTCGCGGGTCAGAAGCATTAAGTCACAGCAGCTTACATTTCTACTCTGTTACGACCTTTGCCTTTTGCCCGGTAAAGTGCATCATCCGCACGTTTAAGAATAGTGTTTGCGTTATCATCCCGGATAAAACTGGCTACTCCCAGACTAACGGTTAATGGTTTGCCATGGGTAAACTCAAAGTTTGCCACTGCCACTCTTATTCGTTCGGCTAATAATTTTGCACCACTGAGATCGGTATGGGGACAGATAATTAAAAACTCTTCGCCCCCCCAGCGACCGGCCACATCAAGCTCACGACAGTGTTGCTGCATAATAGTGGCAAAAGCGATAAGCACCTGATCGCCAGCCATATGGCCAAAGTTATCATTGACACTTTTGAAATAATCTAAATCTGCAAGAATGACACTAAAAGGGCTTTGATGGCGAATTGAGCGGGCAATCTCCTGACAGAGGATATCGTCCAGTTTACTGCGGTTATATAGCCCGGTAAGGGTATCGGTGACCGATAACCGTTGCAACTGTCTGTGCTGGCTTGTCAGGGCACGGAATACTTCACTGCGGCTTACTTCATAATAATGAACCAGCAACACCAGGCAAACAGAAGCCAGCACTACATTTAACAACGACTCCGGTGTAAAGCTTGCTGCCGGCCATGTCGAAGCGCGCCAGCTCA
>NZ_JAWVZF010000105.1:0-9698 GCF_033722355.1 Arsukibacterium sp.
CAATATCCGGGCTGGCATAGCGCAGTAACTGCCCTGCTTTCGTTACCAGCGGCGTGATCGCAAGCTCAGCAAACAGCTCTTTTACCGCCAGCTCACTTAACTCGGCGCCCACAACTTGATACTCCTGCGCCAGTAGCCAGTGGATATCGAGGCTCTTGCCACACAGAGGCAAAAATATCCGGGCGCCGGGTGCAAGCTGTAGCTGGTTAAAACAGCTTACCAGCAATGGGTTAGTCGCAGCCTGATGAAAAGCAATTTCTCTTTTCTGCCACTTTTCCTGCCAGAATTCCGGGTTCACATGTTCTCCTGTTACTGGGCTGCCAGTTGATGAGAGGCCGATGACGTTTTTACCGTCGATGTTAGCCTGATAGACACCCTCTTTTATACTACGTCAGCTGCCGCCTAGCATTAATCAGCTTTAACAATTCGACGGTAGCCATCGCATCATCCAGCGCACGGTGGTGGTTGGTCAGCTTAATGTCAAATTCTGCGCATAACTTGCCAAGGCTGTATGATTGCAGCCCCGGATAGTAGCGGCGCATATTGACAACGGTACATAGCTGCGGCATGGCAAACGGCATGTCCAGCCGGGTGAACTCGGCCCGGATAAAGCCGTAATCGAACTTGGCATTGTGGGCAACAAATACGGCGCCCTGCAGGAATTCACTTAACTTAGCGGCAATATCGGCAAAGGTAGGGGCATCAGTTAACATGGCGCTGTTAATACCGGTTAAGCGGGTAATAAATGACGGGATATAACGCTCTGGGTTAATTAAGGTGCTAAAGGTATCCAGCACCTCGCCGGCCTGCACTTTTACCGCACCTATTTCAATAACCCTGTCCAAACCTGCCTTACCACCGGTCGTTTCCACATCCAGCACCACATAGATGCGGTTAGGGTCGACTATCCAGTTAAGCTTTTCTATCCGGGCGTTAAAGCCAGCCTGTTGTAAAGCCATGAGCCTGGCCAGCTGATGGCGCTGAATTTTATCGCCGGGCGCTTTTACTTCAATAAACTCAAGCTGCTGGTCTTTGATCAGCAGTAAATCGGGGTAGCCGCTGCGATGGCGCTTAAAATCCTGCGCCATCGCACGCAGTATGGGCACCAGTGCACTGCTGCCATCGGCATGTTTTGGCGCCAACCGGATTAACGGCAGCAACTGCTCTGCTAAATCGGTGTGCCAGTAAAACAAGCTATTGGCCTTACCGTAATGGGCGGTAATGGCTGCCAGTAGTCGCTCAGCGGCGGTGGCGCTATTCAGCTGCTGCAGTTTCTGCTCTATCTCAGTACTAAACTGCTGATAAAAGCCACCACTGGCCAGGTTGCGGGGCCGGCGTTCAAACGGGTTATGCAACGTGCTGGCGCTATGCTCAAACAATTCATGCCAGAACCACAGACCGAACAGCGCCAGCCAGGGGTTATTTTCCGCATGAAACACCGTATAACCCTGCGCCTGATAAAAAGCCATTACGCCCTGCTCGGCCTGGCCCAGATACAACTCATCGACGCCAATTGCCGGCGCATCGTGCAGCAACTGGCTTAACTGCGATCGACGCTCATTGCCCGCCGGCGCAGTAAATTTGCGCCGGAAAAAGTCCTCGGCAAACAGCCATTCCTCATCACAAGCAGGGTCAGTCAATAGTTGCTGCAAATACTGCTGGCACTGCTCTGGCTTATCTTGCGCATAATACAGCCGCACTAAACGCTCACTGGCCGGAAAGCCATTACTGAGCTGATAAAAGCTGATGGCCAGCTCTGCAAGCTTATGCTGCTCCGCCAGTTTACCCAGCTGATAACAGCGCTCGCTGCGCTTCAGTTGCAGTGCGTCATCTTCTGATAACGGCCACTGACGTACCAGCTGTAACCATTGATTCAGCCTTGAACCGGCATCAGCCGGCTGCTGTTTCAGCTGTTTGCCAAGCTCAATAATTGCCGGTTTGGCTTTGGCCAGCTGATAGGCCAGGGTTGCTTCACTGGCGTGAGTAAACCGGGGCTGAAACTGCTGTTTAAACTGGCCGCTTTGCCGGATCCCCAAATCGCGCAGGGTAAACAGCGATAAGTTGGTTTCAATCCGGCCAAAGTACAGAAAATATAAATAATTCAGTGTGTCCTGGCGCGTAAGCGCCAGATAGCGCTGCGGTAGTTTAGCAATAAGTGCTAACCAGTCTGCCGGCAGCGCCAGCGCCGCGCCCAGCAATAGCGGCTTGGTCAGACTTTTTTTAACCGGCCTGAGCGCGGTATACTCTGCCCATAGCGCCGGTGGCAAGTCGTTTTTTGCCAGCTGCAGTAGCTGCCACAAGGTATCTTTGGTCAGCCTGAGCCAGAAGTCGGTTAAGTCACTGGCGGTTAGTGGCGCGACAAAACCCTTTATCGTCAGTTCGTCCAGCACCGGCCCGGGTGGACCAATTTCGGTGTAGTTAAGCTCGGCATCGCAAAACACCTGACCTTTACGGTTTAACATGCGCACCAGCAGTTGCTGCGCGCTTTCGCTTAGCGCAGTAAAGTCATCGATAAAAGCCCGGCTGTCGGGGGTTAGCACCGGCTGATAATGCTGCACGACAAACTGAAGTAATTCGTTAAAGTGCTGCAGATAATAACCGCTGTCGAGTTCGGGTTGCGCCATTGCTGTACTCACCTTAAATACCATCTGCTACGCTATCGTGTTGCCGACCATATTGGCTAACACTTCCTGCCAGTGTTAAGCTGCAGGCCAGTGATACAGCGAATAACAAGGAACCACGATTTATGGGTAATTTACTGACCATTCTGGTTATTTTATTTGTCAGCCTGTTTGTAATAGTGACCCTGGTGGAGAAATTCGGCAAAAAAGCCGAGGACCAGGACTTAAGCAAATACGCCCGCTGGGTTTATCCGCTGATGGCAGTGATGCTCGGCGCAATACTAATTAAATATTTCTTTATGTCTTAATTTCTTGTTTACCAGCCCGGCGCTGCTGCCACTGCATGACACTAACCAGTAAGGCCGGTAAAAACGTCAGGGCAATAATAGTTGAACACAGTAAGCCGGTCAGCACAATAATGCCCACCCCGCGGTATAATTCGGTACCGGCCCCCGGAATAAACACCAGCGGCGCCAGCCCGAAAATAGTGGTAGTGGTCGACATTAAAATTGGCCGCAGCCGGGTGGCCACTGCTGCCATTACCGCGTCGATAACATTACAATCGGCCTGCTGCAGGTTTTTCCGGCTTTGATCGACAATTAATATCGGATTGTTCACCACGGTACCAAGCAAAATAAGAAAGCCCAGCATGGTTATCATATCAAACGGCTGAGAAATGCCCGGCAAGCCAGCCAGCTGCAGCAAGTCGCCAATGCCGTTAATCACAGCCAGCCCGACCAGGCCGCCGGCAAGGCCCAGTGGCACCGTCGCCAGAATAAACAGCGGATAGCCCCAATGGGTAAAAATAGCCACCAGCAGCAGGTAGATCAGCACCAGCGCGATAGCAAAGTTACCACTTAGCGCCGCTTGCGTCGCCTCCAGCTGATCCGCCGCACCGGTGATACTTAGATTGACTCCTGTGGCAACGTCACCGGCCCGCTGCAACTGCGGCACCAGCTCGTCCTGTACCCGGGCCACTGCCGTTTCCAGCGCCACATCTCGCGGCGGAATAATATACAAGGTTACTGTGCGCCGGCCATCAACCCGGCGTAAACTGGCACTGTCGGCAACCTCAACTAAATCTGCCAGGGCATTTAACGGTAGTACAGCGCCTTGCGGTGTCTGCACCGGTGCCTGAGCCAGCTGCTGCAGGGTCTGATTGGTGCCGGCACCACTGAACAGAAAAATATCGACCTTATCGTCCAGCATAAAGAATTCATCAACAAAGGCACCGTCGCTCAGCGCCGCTACTGCAAAACCAAAGTCGTTCGCGTCAAATCCTACTTCGGCCAGCCGTGACCAGCGTGGCCGGATCTGGATTAACGGCTGGTCAAGCGACAGGGACGACGGATCGGAGTTCAGCTGAGGATTATCAAACAGCTGTTGCGCTGCCAGATAAGCGGCTTCTGCCGTGCGGTATAAATCAGCCAGCTGGGGGCCGGAGATATCCAGTGCCACCGCCCGGGTGCCACCATCATTACTGGAAATAATCGAGCCGCGGGCCGAAAAGGCCCGCATACCGGGATATTCCCGGAATAGCGTGGTCAGGGCGTTCATCATGGCTTCAATGTCGTCATCACGGGTCGGTTCGCTCAAGACCCAGATCCGGCCGACTGACACACTGAGCGAATAATACTGCAATGACGGGATCCGGCTTTGCCCCCGGTCGAATAGTTCAGGATCGGCATTAACGGCATTATTCAGAATAAGCCGGATTTCGTCGGCAATCACACTCATTTCCGACAGGTTATAACCGGGTGGCGCGATCATTTGCGAAAAGGCTTTTGGCTCTTCGCCTTCCGGCAGATATTCCGCTGGCGGCATTAAGATCCAGCCGGCACCTACCGTTAACGCCAGGGTGATCACTAATGTCAGCACCCGGCTTTTCGCACTGCTGACCAGACTGCTGATGCCCCGCAGTAAGCGGCCGGGTGTATCGTCCTGTTCATTTAGTGCTGCGCCCGAGCCAAAGCCCAGCCGGGCAATGGCGGCCGGCACCACAAAGACCGCAACCAGCATCGAGGCAATAATGGCCGAGGCAATAGCAATAGCGATATCGGAATACAGCTGACCGGCTTCCTGCTCGACAAATAAAATCGGTGCAAATACCAGCACGGTGGTCATGGTAGAGGCCAGTACCGCCGGCCACACTTCCTGCACGCCTTTAATGGCCGCATCAAGCCGCTTTAAACCATCGCGCCTGGCCTGTTCAATACTCTCCAGCACTACGATGGTGTTATCGACTGTCATGCCGATAGCAAAGGCGATGCCAGCCAGTGAAATAACATTAATGGTGCGGTTAAACAGCAGCAAACCCAAAAAGGCGGCAATGGTGCAGACAGGTACGCCCATCACCGCCACCAGCGTGGCACGGGGTGAGCGTAAGAACAAATACATAACCATTGTCGCCAGCAAGGCGCCCAGACCCAGGTTGGTCCAGACATTACGGATAGAGCTTTGCACATAGCGTACATCATCGCTGACCAGTTTCAGCTGTAAGCCATTTGCCGCCAGCATGTCCTGATTTATCCGCTCGACTTCCGGCAGCATGGCGTTTTTAATATCAATGACATTAGAGCCGCTTTCCCGGCGCACAGACAAACTCAGGGTGCGCTCGCCGTCGGAATAAGACATATCCCGCACTTCGAAGTGATCAAGCTTTACTTCTGCAATATCTTTAAGCCTTATCTGGCTGTCGCCCCGCTGCAGTATTATCAGGTTTTCCAGCTCGCTCAAATCATTAAAACGGCCAACCATTCGCAGTAAATAGCGCCGTTTGCCGCTGTCGATATCGCCAGCCGATGCATCGGTATTGCGGCTGCGCACTGCCTGGCGGATATCGGTCATACTGATCCCGCGCTGCGCTAACCGGGCCGGGTCAATCAGAATTTGTACCTGACGCGGTGCCCCGCCGCTGACCCCAATTTCCGAGACACCGGGCACCCGTTCCATCCGCGGTCGCACAAAGTCTTCGGCGTAATCACGCACCATATCCATATCCAGCCCAAGCGGGTTACCGGGCAGCGGCATTAACCGGAAATACATAAAGGCATTACTGGAGAAAGAGCTACTGAACAGGCGGGGCTGATCGACATTTTCCGGATAGGCATTAACCTGGCTCAGCGCATTACTGACCCGGATCAGTGCCTCGTTAATATCCACCCCGAACGGAAACTCCAGCTCTATTGTCGCCGACCCCGTTTCAGCCAGCGAGATCATTCGCTGCAGATTCGGCAGATTCCGCAGATAGCGCTCCTGCTCAATCAGAATTTCTTTTTCGATATCCTGAGGTGTCGCCCCCGGCCAGCCAGTAACCACACTGATGGTGCGCACTTCCAAATCCGGGATCATTTGCACCGGGATCCGCATCGCCGCAGCAATGCCCAGCACGGCAATGATTAATACGACTACTGCTAAAATGGTGCCGCGCCGAATTCCTGCTGCCAGCATAGCTGCTCCTTATCGCTGTGACTTAATCCTGCTGTGAGCCCGGGTCCTGGGCAGAGACAATATTGACCGGCTGGCCGTCCCGCAGGGTTTCATTACCGCGGATAACCACCGCCTCGTCTGCTGTCAGACCGTCCTCTACTTCCACCTCTTTGCCATTGCGCCGGCCAACCGTCACCAGACGCCGGTAGGCGGTGTTATCCCGGACGATAAAGACACTGAAGCTGCCATCAGGGTGGCGCAAGATGGCATCGGCGGGCACCACAACACTGTGCTCACTGCGGGTTGTCATATTAAACGTGGCGCTGGCCGACGTGCCAGGCAGTAATTGCAGTTGGCTTGACTGTTGCAACTGCAGCCGCACCAGAAAACTGCGGGCGCTGGCATCAATGACCGGTACAGTTGCAATAATGTTGGCCTGCAGTTCGGTGCCAGGCTGCATATCGCTTTGCACCTTAATTTGCTGTAACTGATCCAGCGTTTGAAAGTGTTCCTGCGGCATTTGCACATCTAAATGCAGCGGGCTTAATGCCACCAGTTCCAGTACCGGTGTACCCAGACTTACCCACTCACCGGCATCAGTCAGCTTAGCGGCAATCACCCCGGCAAAAGGCGCAATCAGTTTGTGTCGTGCCAGTACTTCCTGCTGCTGTGCCACAGCGGCTTGTGCTTGCTGATGCAGCGCTTTTGCCCGCGCATAATTGGCCTGACGCAGTTCCAGCTCAGTTTGCGGAAAGAGTTTTTGCAACGTTAACTGCTCGGCCTCATTGACCAGCCGCGCTGTTTCCGTAAGGTCAGCGGCGGTTACCTGAGCGGCTGCCTGCAGTTGCTTTAACTGCTCTGTGGCCAGCGCCGGATCAAGTTCCAGTAACACCTGCCCTTCGCTTACTTTATCGCCGGCATCAACCCTGACCCGCGACACCAGGCCATCGGTACGGGCTGATAAGCGGGCATGCTGGCGGGCAGTCAGGGTGCCGGTCAGCTGTAATTGCTGACCAACAGTCTGTGCTGCCGGCATGGCGACACGAACCGGCACCGGCTGCTTATCCTGAGCCTGAGCCTGCGCTGATACCATGCTTAGTAGCAGAATGAACGTTAAAAGCGGCCCCTTAAGAGGCGGGCAATAAGCGACTATCCAATTTCGCATAAGGCATCCTTCGCTAACTAACAATGGTTCCGGTTAAGCTGGAAAGTATGGCGCAAAGCCGGCATCAGATCACATTTTTATTGCCAGCTAAGCGGGTTTAACCGGTAAAACCGGCTTAATTGCTGGTACAGCGCCGGGTACTGCGTCTGCAGTTGTTCAGGCTGTTCAAAAAACACTTCAGATATGACCGCAAAGAATTCAGCCGGGTTAGTCGCGCCGTAGCCGTCAAGCAAGCCACTGATGCCACTGGCTGTTTGCTGTTGTAGCTGACCAAACGCCTGCTGCATCACGCTGGACCATTGCTGATAGTCACTGCTGCGGCTAAGCAGCGGTGCACCGGTGGCCAGGCCTTTTTCCTGATCAAGCTGGTGGGCAAATTCATGGATAACCACGTTGCGGCCATCGTGTGGCTGCGCAGCGCCTTCTCTGGCATCCTGCCAGCTCAGAACAACCTTACCCTGCCCCCATGACTCACCGCTTAACACCCGTCGCTGTTCCGTGACCACGCCAGCCGCATCAGGGGCTGCGCTACGGACGATAAAAGCCGCCGGATAAATTAAAATTTGCTCAAGTTTCGGATAATAATAATCAGGCCGGTTTAACAGTAGCAAACAGGCCTGAGCGGCGATCGTGACCCGCATTTCATCAGTTACCGTCATACCCTCACAGCCAATAAACTTTTTTTCAGCGATAAACACCTGAATATGTTTTTTCAGCTGTAACTGCAAATCGGCTGGTAAGGCCCGGAAATAAGGCACCCGCTGGCGGAGAATGGCCCGCCATTGTGCCGGGAAAGGCTGCGCCTGAATTCTTTTACGCCAAAAACGACGCCACGGTTCCCGGCCCAGTACGACACCAATAATCAGGGCGCCAAGCAGTATTACAATCAGGGTTGGCAATGTAAGGTATCCTTAGCTTATGCTTAAGTCACTATGACAGAAAAACGGAACTGTTTGAATGGGGCTGCGTCTTATCCAAGTCAAGCAGTGTTTACTGCCCAACCGGAGTAATTATGTTTAATTTGTTGAAAAACTTACTGGAAAAATCAAATTCAGACTGGCAGGGTAGCGGCAATGCCCATCAGCAATGGCGTGAAGCCGGGCTGAGCGAGCAGCAATATCTGGCGGTGGTGCTGATGTTGCAGTTATCGCATGCCGATTTCAGCTCTGCGCAGCAGGAACATGACGTAGTTATGCAGTACCTGCAAACAGAATTCGGGTTAACTGCGGCCAAAGCTGAGCCGGTATTTGCTGAGGCCCTGGCGCAGGCGGGCGACGCCACCTGCTTGCATGGTTTTACCAGTAAATTAAAAAATTTACCTTATCCGGAGCGGTTGGCTCTACTGGATCAGTTATGGACAATCGCATTTGCTGATGGCGAATTGGAGCCCAACGAGGAAGTGATGCTGCGAAAAATTGCTGATTTATTGTTTATCAGACACGGTGATTACATTCAGAGTAAGCTGGCGGCACAACCACTTAGCTAAGCAGCAATGCCGTCAGCGCCTGTCTGACTCAGCGCTCGTCCTTGTGTAACACTTCGCCTTCGATGACCCGGTTACGGCCATTACTTTGCTGCTGAGAAGAAGTTTGGGTTTGCTGTCCCTCGCTGTGTTGTGCCGCCTGTTGCCGCGCAGCGTCAGCAAAGCGCTGCATCTTTTTCCGGTAGCGATAAATGACAAACGGAATAACCAGCCAGCTGAGCAGCAACATAAATAATAAGAGGGCCGCGGCAACAACCAGCATCAGGCCGAGCACAATCCAGGCCAGCAGGCGTTGCAACAGGTTGCCGTGCTGCCGCCTGGAAAACTGCTGTTGCCAGGCAGCGGCCTGTTGCCGAAACGAAGAATTAAACATAGTTGCTCCCAAAAAATCCGGCACCATGATAAAGCATAGCAGCCACGCTGTCGCCGGCAGCATTAATAAAGTTAACGGCAAAACGGTTTTTGCAAAGATGCGCCTTTAGGCACAAATAAAGCTGTTTGGTTCCATAGCAACCAGATTGAACACGGGTTAACGGCTAATCCAGCAGGCCAATGACGATTACGTCGTTTTATTACTCAGTGCCCAGCCAACAATTTGTCCCCAGCTTGGTTCCTTGCCGTACATTTGCATGCCGCGTAAAAAAATTCTGCCAGCGATCCGGCGCATCCACGCTACTGTTGCCACCAATAACATCAGTGATAACGCCGGTTGCCACCACGGCAACTCAACCATTGCCATTTTGACCGGCATGGCGGCAAAAGAGGTTAGTGGCAACCAGCTTAGTATTGTCATGGCGGTGCCGGTGGGGCTGTCAATAACCAGATAGGTAAACAGCATTGGCAGCCAGGTGATCATCATCACGGCTCCCTTGCCACTGGTGTTCGGGTCATCAATCGAGGCGGCGATGGCGCCCATAAAGCAGGCACTGAGTAATACCCCCAGTAACGCAAATGGCAGCAGCCAGAAAAGCACCGGCCAGTTCAACCAGCTTAAGTTAAC
>NZ_JAWVZF010000106.1:0-9685 GCF_033722355.1 Arsukibacterium sp.
AACACGTTAAAACCAATCAGGCTCGCCCGACGATAGCCTGCCATTCGGCGCTCATAGGGTTAACTAAATGAATGTGCTAAGCATGTAGTACCGAAGATGTAGGTTTTTCGGACGGGGGTTCAACTCCCCCCAGCTCCACCACCTAACAAAAGGCCAGCGCAAGCTGGCCTTTTGCTTTTCTGCTTTAATTGGAAAGCTTTGGTTATCGACCCTGGTTGCCAAAGTCGACGCTGGCTGTTTGCTGCGGCACTCTTTCTTAAACCGTTTCAATAGCCTGATAACTGACGAATAAATGGCTTACGGATTGAATCGCATAAATTTTGCCGTTGGCCCCACCACTTGTGTTCTTTTCAAAAAGCTGTGTAATACTGGAAACGAATCTTTCTAACCACAGGCCTTTCTAATGTTTAAACATCTGACTCTAAGCCTCTTGTGTCTTGGTTTATTTGGCTGCTCCCCCTCCGATATACCGAAGGAACAAGCCACAGCTCCCGTTACAGAGCAAAGCGGTGAAAAATATGCAGTGCTGTTTGGTGGCACCCAGGTGGGTGAGCTCAAAGTTGAAAGATTGAATAATGAGTTGACTATTGATTATGGCTACAGCAACAATGGTCGCGGTGCCAGCAGTGTTGAGAGTCTGCGACTAAACGATTCGGGCTTGCCCCTGGAATGGAAAATTTCCGGCAAAACCGTATTCGGTAATGCTGTTGAAGAATATTTTACTGTTACTCAAAGTACAGCAGCCTGGCAGGATGCCGCTGGCGGTGGCAAGGCACCGTTCTCAGGTGAATCGGTATATGTCGCGCAAAATGCCAGCCCTTATGCCCTTTATATTTATGCCAGTGCCTTATTGAATAGTGATAGTAATACCTTAGCTGCCCTGCCTGGCGGCCAGTTAAGACTAGAAAAGCTCGAGAACATTTCGTTGCAAAGCACAACTACTGACCAGCCAGTCGATGCCAGCATTTATGCTATTTCCGGGATCAGTTTAGACCCCAGTTATATTGCGCTTGATAACGACCGGCAAATGCTGGCCTACCTGACGCCACGCTTCACCCTGCTGAAGCAGAATTTAATCGCAGAAGATCAGACATTGCGGCAGCTGGCAGCGAAGTTAAATACCTCACGCTTTGAAGAGATAGCCAGGCGCGCCAGCAACAACTTTGATAAACCGGTACGGATTAACAATGTACGGATCTTTGAGCCACAGACGTTATCACTATCCGCACCCAAATCAGTATTGCTGAATCAGAATAGAATCGCTGCAATTGACGACGTAGTGCAAACGCCTGCTCCTGACGAGGTCGTTATTGAGGGCAACGGTGGCACCCTTATTCCGGGTTTATACGAAATGCATGCACATATGAGTGACGATGACGCCCTGTTAAATGTAATGGCAGGCATTACCTCAGTGCGCGATATGGGTAACGACAATAAAGTACTTGAGACCCTGGAAAATAAAATCAACGGTCATGTATTAATTGGTCCGCGTATTACCAAAAGTGCATTTATCGAAGGTAAAAGCCCGTTTTCAGCCGCCACCGGCGAGCTTGCAGCAAGCGAGCAGGAAGCCGTTGATTTAATCAGGAAGTATGCCGAACGCGGCGGCTATCATCAGATTAAAATTTACAGCTCGATTAAAGGTGAGTGGGTGCCAGCTATGGTCGCTGAGGCCAAAAAACACGGTATGCGGGTAGCAGGTCACATTCCGGCATTTTCTAAAGTCGATGAAATGATGGCAAGCGGCTATAACGAAATTACCCATATCAACCAGCTGATGCTAAGTTGGGTGCTGGAAAGAGAAGAGGACACCCGTACTTTATTCCGGATCACCGGCATGAAACGTTTTGCCGATCTCGATCTTGATAGTGAAGCGGTAAAAACCTCTTTGGATATTATGGTCGATAAAAACATTGCCATCGACCCGACCATCGTCATCCATGAATTCGGGCTTACCGGCCGCAACGGCGAAACGCGGGTGGGTATGATCGATTATATTGATCACATGCCAATTGGTACACAGCGTTCAGCTAAACAAGCCTTGCTGAATGTAGTAGATGAGGCGGAGGACAAAGCCTATAAAGCGGCCTTTGATAAAATTCTGGCCACCTTAACAGTGATGCATCAACGCGGGATTTTTATTGTTCCGGGCACAGACTTAGGGGGTGCGTTTGAGCTGCACCGTGAGTTAGAGTTATTCTCAAAGATTGGTATGTCAAATGCGCAGGTTCTGCGCCGGGCCACTTATGACATGGCCAGTTACTTAGGCCACCAAGAGCAGTTAGGCAGTATTGAAACCGGCAAACTGGCCGACTTTTTCCTTGTGCCGGGTAATCCGCTACAAGACCTAGGCGCCATTAAAAAAGTCGCAATGGTGGCTAAAGACGGCGAAATTTATTTTCCTTCCCAGGTTTATCCTGAATTTGGCATTAAACCCTTCACTGATGTGCCGCGGGTCCATAGCGGCAACTAACCTCGGTTGCAAGACATGCTAAAGAGCCACCGCAAGGTGGCTTTTTTGTTTATTATGTCGTTCAGAGCTCAGGCTTGCCCTGGCGCAGCGCCTTGGTTTTACTGCGCTGCTTCTTAACTTCCAGCCGCCGTTGCTGGCTACCATAGGTGGGCTTGGTTGCCAGCCGTTTTTTCTGGACCTTGGCCACCGACTGCACCAGCTCGATAAACTGCGCCAGGGCTAACTCCCGGTTCATTTCCTGGCTGCGGCTTTGCTGGCATTTAATAATCACTTTGCCACTTTTGGTAATGCGGTGATCACTGCGGCTCAGCAAACGCTGTTTGTAAAAATCTGGCAGCGACGAAGCGGCAATGTCAAAAATAATCTGTACCGCAGTCGCTACCTTGTTAACATGCTGGCCACCGGCACCTGAGGCACGAATAAATTGCCACTCCAGCTCGCTGTCTTCAATCGCTACACTGCCTGATATTGTAATTGCCACGCATATCCTGCCTTTTTTGCTTAAACCGATGTTTTATGAACTTAAGCTTAATTTTTGTATGAGAAAGTGATAAAAAAGTTTAGAAAATTTACAACTGTAAAATCAAGCCATTACTAAAATATTATCTTATATTGGAACAGATGAATTAAATCTGCGTTTGACCCTTTGCACTCAAATCTGCATAGTTATTACGCCTGAGCACAGTGAAGTGCGCCCTTACTTTAACATGGACGGATATGTCTTAGCAGGTTAAGCATACAACATATACCGTAAAATTATCCGATAGATCAGGTTGTACTATCCTCTTTAGGGCATAAAGATGACATTGTTGAATCCGCCATTATCTCAGCCGGAGCAAAAACGTTTTGACCCGGCCAAACTTGCAGAAAATTCAGATGATCAGATAAACCTATCTGATTTCAATAAATATTTTTATGCTTCACAAGCAATTAGTCATCAGCAAAAGAACAAAGTCTTCCGATTGCGTCATAAAGTATATTGTGAAGAGCTTAACTTTGAACCGGCCAGGCTTTCAGGCCTGGAACAGGACGATTTTGACCGCAGGGCGCTGCATTGCAGCCTGGCCGACACGCAATCGGGTGAACTGGCAGGAACAGTGCGCCTTATCCATTGCCAGCAGGATCCAGGCCCACTGCCAATAGAAACCTATTTTGCCGGCCGGATTACCGTGCCGCATTTATCACCCGCCTGTTTCCCAAGGCAGCATGTCTGTGAAATCTCCAGACTGGCCGTTGCTGCCCAGTTCCGACGCCGGATTAAAGATTCAGCTGCCAAGGATTTGCCGGCGCTAAGCAGTTCATCGCGCCCCTTTAACCGTTATATTGCGATAGGACTTTATCTGATGGCAACGGCGCTGTGCCTGGAGAATGGCTACTACCATGGCTTTGTCACCATTGAACCCAGTCTGGCCAGAGTATTACAACGCATTGGCATTCATTTTAACCCGATTGGTGAAGCAATCGATTTTAATGGCAAACGGGCGCCCTACTATCTGGATGCCAGGGACGTCGTTGCCAATCTGCAACCCGAGTATCGTGATCTGATGCGCCGGTTAACTGATCAGCTGCTAACGGAACCACCACAATCGATCTCAAACAAGCCAACGATAGCAAATACCTCACTAAAATGGGCCATCGCCTGATTAACGGCGTAATAACAGCATTGTCAGCCAGCAGAGCACTGTTATGGATTCGTTAAGTCAGATGTGTTTAGGCGCGGGCGTTGCCACTTTGGTAATGGGCCATAAGGTACCGGTTAAACATGCAGTATTGTGGGGTGCGGTGGCCGGCACTTTACCCGATTTGGATGTGTTGTTTGATGCCGGTGATGCCATCGGCAATATGATCAGTCACCGCGCGCAGTCTCATGCGCTGTTTTATCTGGCCCTGGTTAGTCCCCTTCTGGCATGGATTGTCACAGCGATTCACCGCCAATCTGCGCTTTTCCTCCGCTGGTGGCTGGCAATGGGCCTGGTGCTGATTACCCACCCGCTGCTGGATGTGATGACAATATATGGTACCCGGCTGGGTTTGCCGTTTACTGATACCCCCTTTGGCGTCGGTAGTATTTTTATTATCGACCCTCTTTATACTTTACCGTTGCTGCTAAGCTTAATCGTTGCGCTGCTTAAACCAAGCTGGAGTGTCAGGGCTGCGGCGTCGGGTCTGGGTTTGTCAACGGCCTATCTGCTTTGGAGTTTCAGTGCCCAGCAGTGGCTTGATACCCGGGTCAGGCAGGCGTTACCTGCACCCGATGCCGGGGCAGTACTGGTTACCCCCACCCCGTTCAACACCATGTTGTGGCGGATCCTTATCATGACTGATAACGGCTATTATGAAGGCTTCTGCAACATATTACAGCGCCGGGCTGACGTAGAGTATCAGTTTTATCCAGAGGATAACCGTTTAAAGCAGCAGTATGCTGATCATCCTGACGTCGCAAGAATTGCGGCGTTCAGTCATGGGTTTTATAGTTTAGTGGCCGAGGATGATAAGCTGATCCTCACCGATCTCAGGATGGGATTGCGGCAAAACTACGCGTTCAGCTTTCGGGTGACGCCCGATGCATCCTCGCCTGCAACGGCTCAGCCACGAAATTATGATATGGGCACTACGGTGCGCTGGATCCAACGGCAACTGGTCGCACCGGATTGAGCACTGACCAGTTGCCGACGCCAGCTTTACAGCCGGATAGCCAGACCATCATTAAGCGCCCTGCGATAGGCGGTAAATGCCGGAATACAGGCCAGCAGGGCGCTGACCAGCAGCACGGCTCCGGCCCAGTACAGGGTCTGCAGGGTGAAAGGGTTGATATTGATAAACAGCCCATAGCTGCTGGCCAGCCTGTCCTGTAAAGCCCACAGGGAGACAACCAAAGTTACCGCCGCCACCAGCAGGGCCAGTAAAGTGAGCAGCAACACTTCCAGCTGAATAAGCACAAACAGATACCACGGATGTGCACCCACAGCACGTAATATCGCCATTTCGCGCTGCCGCTCTTTCATAGAGGCAAGTAACGTTGTCATCATACCAACCAGACCAGCCACCAGCACCAGCAAGGTAATCAGCAACAGCAGGTTTTCCACCATGCTCAGCATTTGCCATAATTCTGCCAGCGCGACCCCCGGCAAAATCGCTGATAACGCTTCACCACGAAATTCATTTATTTGCCGCTGTACGACAAAGGTTGCCATTCTCGACTCCAGCCCCACCATAAATGCCGTGATTGCCTTGGGCGTTAAATCCTGTTGTAACGCCTGTTCAGCACTGATTTTACGTCCCGGTACCGGTGCCCCCTGCTGCCAGTCGAGATGAATCGCTTCAATACCTTCAAGGCTGACATGAACCGTCTGATCAAGCGGCGTACCGGTTGGCGCCAGAATGCCGGTTACGGTAAACGGCTTATCTTTATGTTCACTGAAACTGACTGCACCGACACCGTGAGCCAGTGTGATCTGATCTCCGAGCTTGTAGCCCAGTTTTGCGGCAACTTCAGCCCCCAGCACAGTGTCATATACCTTATTAAACGGCTGACCTTCCCTGAATTTTAAAGACTGATCATTGGCATAACGATAATATTTAAAATAATCGGTATTAGTCCCGAGCACCCGGTACCCCCGGTGCGAGTCGCCAAGCGCCAGCGGAATCGTCCAGCTTATTTGCGGATGCTTACGGATCCGCTGATAGGTAGCCCAATTGACATTGGCAGTGGCATTGCCAATCCGGAATACCGAATACAGCAATAAATTCAGCTGGCCGGAACGGGCGCCCACGATTAAATCGGTACCGGAAATGGTACTGGTAAAGCTTTGCCGAGCTTCTTTTCGCAGGTGTTCAATACCGAACAACAGCACCAGACTAATGGTAAGCGAGAATAATGTCAGCAGTGCCGTGCCCCGACGGTTCCATAAACTTTGTCTGGCGAGCTTTAACAACATGGCTGTACTCCTTGTGCCAGATGCTGCATATCCAGCTGCTGCGAAAAATAACGCCGTAACGTGGCATCATGGCTGACAAAAATTACACTGGTCTGGCAGGCGTTAGCCTGCTCCAGCATGACTTGCATAAAACCATCCCGGTTGTCAGCATCCAGAGCGGAGGTCGGCTCATCCGCAATCAGTAAAGCCGGGCGGGTAAGTAAGGCACGGGCGATAGCGACGCGCTGCTGTTGGCCGACACTTAATGCCGCAGCCTGTTGCTGAATAAGCTCGGGACCAAGGGCGAGGCTTTGCAGCAGTTTAATGGCCCGCTGTTCGCTGGCTGTCTTATCTAACCCGGCAAAATGACTGCTGAGTAACACGTTATCCAGCACTGATAAATAGCTGATCAGGTTTAGCTGCTGAAATACCACGCCGATTTTGCGTGCCCTTACCGTATCTCGCTTTGCTGCCGATAAGCGGCTGAAGGATTCGCCGCCGAGTTTAATCTCGCCTTGTCTGGGGCTGATAATGCCTGCCAGCAAATTCAGTAATGTCGTTTTACCGCTGCCTGACGCACCTTTAATAAACAGATGCTCGCCTTGCTGCAGGGTCAGCGCCGGTAAACTTAGTTGCCACGCTGCGGTCTGATAATAGAACACGACATTTTTGAGCTCAATAGCAGGAATTTTCGGCTTGTCGGTCACAGGTGTAGTCCCGGTCATGTTATGATTACTCCGTTAATTGGCGTCTATTATGCAAAATTAAGAGGGTAAGCTCCAATGCTTAACAAGTTATCTGTTACGTTATCTGCGCTATTGGTCGCAAGTTTTAGCATGATGCTAAATGCCAGCGAAGTAAAAACTATCGAGTGGACTGATTTAATGCCAGAAGAAGATCTGGCTGCGCTACAGGCTATGCCGGAAGTACAGCACGATTACAGTCAGCCATCACCATTTGATGATAACTATAACGGTGATGACCCCGTTGCCGGGCAGTGGCAGCAAATTTTACAGTCAGCCAAGGTAAAAGAAGAGTTTAATAATACTAAGGTACGCATCCCGGGTTTTATTGTGCCGCTGGAGTTTGACGATCAGCAAAATGTAACCAGTTTCTTTCTGGTACCCTACTTCGGTGCCTGTATTCATGTGCCGCCACCGCCGCCAAATCAGATTATTTTTGTCAGTGGTGCCAAAAACCTGAAAGCAGATATGATTTATTCGCCCTTCTGGATTAGTGGTACTCTTACCACTACACCGATGAGCCACGATTTAGCCAACGCAGCCTACAGCCTTAAAGCAGATTCGGTAGAAGAATATACCTATTGATCGTGCTGCAATATCAAAAAAGCCCTCGCCGATGTTAAGTCAAAGAGGGCTTTTTGTTATCGCCAGTGCTCGTTTTACGAACAACCTTAAAATGCCACAACGTTATCAACTAAGCTGATTTCAGCAGCGCCCTGCTGACCATTAATTACCCACTGCACTGTGATTTTTTCCACGCTTGGCACCAGATTAAACAGCGTTACCGTCATTTCGTTAAGACGCGCCGGTTGCTGACAAACCAAGCTGATATTGGCGTAAAAATCACTGTGAGCGGTGCTTACCTCAGCATTTAAATCGGTGTTGGCGTCAGCGTCTGCGAGTTCACATCCAGCCTGCGGATTAACCGTAAACCATTTTCCCTGGCGCAGCACTTCGAGCGCAGCGGCAACTTCCTGACGTTGTTCGTTGGTTTTAGGCGCATGCTCAAAACCGACGATATTATAAGCCGCTGACTGCAATGCGACCATTGCTTCACTGCCTTCAAGCACAACAGTCAACGTGGCATGACCATGCACATGACTGCCCGGACTAGTGAACTCATCATGCTCATGATCATGCTCATGCTCATGCTCATGCTGTTCAGCATGCTTATGACTGTGCGACTGTGCCAGCGCCAGTGGTGGGGTTAACAATAATGCGCTGATTGCCAGTGCCGATAACACGCTGCCTGCGGTTGCCCTGAAACGAAACGCTGCCATCAGAAAAGTCCTTATGTTTTTTACAGTGGCAATATCATACCTGCTTGTTAACGCAGCGCAATATGTTGGGGTTATCAACGGACAGTAACAGATGACATCGTTGATCTGCCGCTGGCAGCCCTGCGTAACCATGGCTATTGTGTCAATGAGTCAGGATGTATGGCCAGACTAATCGTTATTCTCGGAGATCAGCTCAGTCCGGCGCTACCGGCACTGCGTGAGGCAGACAAAGACGACGTTTTTTTGCTTGCTGAAGTTAAGCAGGAAGCCAGCTATGTGATGCATCATAAACATAAAATTATTCTCCTGTTTAGTGCCATGCGCCATTTCGCTGAGGTGTTGCGCCAGCAAGGCAATAAGGTCGTTTATCTACCATATCAGCAAGGCATACCCTCCCTTAGCGAAGCGGTAAAGCATACCCTCAAACAACATCCGCAACTGACAGGGATTATGTTGACCGAATGCGGCGAGTACCGGCTTCAACAGGAAATAAACGATTGGCAACAAAACTTTGAGTTACCTGTGAATATTCTGGAAGACGATCGGTTTTTATGTAACGCGGCGATGTTTGCGCAATGGGCTGATGGTCGTAAGCAGCTGCGGATGGAGTACTTTTACCGCGAAATGCGGCGCTACACCGGCTTATTGCTGGACAATAAAAAACAACCGCTGGGCGGCCAGTGGAACTTCGATAAAGCTAACCGGAAAACACCGCCTGCTGACTTGCAGAGCGTGGCGCCTCTAACGTTTGCTCCTGATAAGATTACGACCGAAGTAATGGAGCTGGTTACTCTGCATTTTGCCGATAACCCAGGCTCAGCGGATAACTTTTGCTACGCGGTAACCGGTAAGCAGGCGCGGCAGGCTTTTAATCATTTTGTCAGCGAACAACTGAGCAGGTTTGGTGATTATCAGGATGCCATGCTGATGGATCAACCCTTCCTGTTTCATAGCATTTGCTCCGTTTACCTCAATTGCGGTTTACTGGATGTACGCTGGATGTGTCAGAAAGTAGAAGCCGCCTATAAGCAGGATAAGGTAGCGATTAATGCTGCTGAAGGTTTTATCCGCCAGCTTATCGGCTGGCGTGAATACGTCAGGGGCCTGTACTGGTTGCTGATGCCGGACTATAAAAGCCGCAACTTTCTTAATGCGAAACGACCACTGCCAGGCTACTACTGGGATGGCAAAACTAAAATGCGCTGTATGCAACAGGCTATCAGTCATACTCTGACTCATGCTTACTCGCACCATATCCAGCGACTGATGGTT
>NZ_JAWVZF010000107.1:0-9443 GCF_033722355.1 Arsukibacterium sp.
TCATTCAACGATTGGTCAAATGCAAAACGGATATGTGGCACGATCCGGGTCTGAATACGTTTACCAATCAAACTGCGGACATAGCCGGCAGCATCATTGAGAATTTTAAGATTGTCTTCCACCTTGCTGTCGTCCATACCTAAAAAGGTTACAAATACCTTAGCATGTGACAGGTCACGAGATACTTCGACATCAGAGACGGTGATCATCGAGTGCAGCCGCGGGTCTTTTATCTCACGCTGCAAAATAACTGCCATTTCTTTTTTAATGTGTTGAGACAACCGGTCAACGCGGGAAAATTCTTTTGCCATTACTGTGTAATCCAATTTTGAGCCAGACAGAACACAACAGGGGCACTACGGCCCCTGTTTTATATGTTACCAGCAGTGTATTGCCTGTATGTGCTGGCCGGCGGTACTTTATAAAGTACGTTCAACCTGAATGGTTTCAAATACTTCAATCTGATCGCCTTCACGAACATCGTTGTAGTTTTTCACACCAATACCACATTCAAAGCCGTTCCTGACTTCGTTCACATCGTCTTTAAACCGACGCAGTGATTCCAGCTCACCTTCAAAGATAACCACATTATCACGCAGCACCCGAATTGGCGCATTGCGCTTAATCACACCTTCGGTGACCATACACCCGGCAATGGCACCAAACTTCGGTGAGCGGAACACATCACGTACCTGAGCCAGACCTATAATCTGCTGTTTAAACTCAGGGGCAAGCATACCGGTCATAGCGGCTCTGACTTCATCCAGCAGTTCATAAATGATGCTGTAATAACGCAGATCCAGGCCTTCATCTTCAATCATTTTGCGGGCTGAAGCATCAGCACGAACGTTAAAACCAATAATAATTGCTTGTGATGCCGCTGCCAGCGTGACGTCAGTTTCAGTAATACCACCGACACCACTACCGATAATTTTAATTTTCACTTCATCAGTAGACAGTTTAGCCAGTGATTCAGAAATTGCCTGCACCGACCCCTGAACATCACCTTTTAATACCAGGTTAAGTTCAGAGACATCACCTTCTTCCATGTTGGCAAACATGTTTTCCAGCTTGGCTTTTTGCTGCCGGGCCAGTTTAACATCGCGGAATTTACCCTGACGATATAATGCCACTTCCCGCGCTTTACGCTCATCTTTTACTACGGTGACTTCATCACCGGCCTGCGGGACACCTGATAAACCGAGGATTTCTACCGGAATAGACGGCCCTGCCGACTTTATCTCGCGACCATTTTCATCACGCATCGCCCGAACCCGGCCATATTCAAAACCGCACAGCACAATATCACCCTGATTAAGAGTACCTTCCTGTACCAAAATAGAGGCAACCGGGCCACGTCCTTTATCAAGCCGTGATTCAATAACAGCGCCACGGGCCAGACCATTTTTGACGGCCTTCAGTTCAAGCAGTTCAGCCTGGTTCAGGATAGCTTCCAACAGTTCATCAATGCCCTGACCGGATTTCGCTGAAACCTGAACAAACTGGGTGTCACCACCCCATTGCTCAGAGATAACATCAAACTGTGACAGCTCGTTCCGAACCCGATCCGGATCCGCTTCCGGTTTATCAATTTTATTCACTGCCACCACCAGCGGCACGCCAGCGGCCTTCGCATGCTGAATGGCTTCTTTGGTTTGCGGCATTACACCATCATCTGCTGCCACTACCAGGATAACGATATCAGTGGCTTTAGCACCACGGGCCCGCATTGACGTAAAAGCGGCGTGACCTGGGGTATCCAGGAACGTCACCATACCCCGATCTGTCTCCACGTGGTACGCACCAATATGCTGGGTAATACCACCGGCCTCACCGGCTGCAACTTTGGCTTTACGGATATAATCGAGTAATGACGTTTTACCATGGTCAACGTGACCCATCACGGTGACAACCGGTGCCCGTGGCTCCAGCTCACCTTCACCCTGACGATCCGACATTACCGCTTCTTCTAATTCATTTTCTTTGGTCAGGGTAAATTTATGGCCCATTTCCTCACAGACAATGGCGGCTGTTTCCTGATCAATGACCTGATTAATTGTCGCCATCGCGCCCATTTTCATCATGGTTTTAATGACTTCAGAGGCTTTAACTGCCATCTTAGACGCCAGTTCAGCAACCGTGATCGTTTCGCCGATTTTCACTTCCCGCTCAACCGGTTGTGCTGGCTTATTAAACCCATGTTGCATACTGGTAGGGGTTTTCTTTTTCTTGGTGTGACGATTGGCACGATTAAAGGCTTCCTTATCGTTACCGTCATCTTTCTTTTTACCTTTGGCTGGCGGAGCTTTTTTACCGACACCACGACGACCGGCCCGCTCTTCTTTCGCGTCTACTTCATCTTCGGCCTGTTTGGCAAATTCATTGCTGGTCAGGTGATAGTCGTCTTTTTCAGTCGACTTAGCTTTTTCTTCCTGCGCCCAACGCTCACTGTTTTCCTCAGCCAGTTTACGGGCCGCCTCAGCTTGTTTTTTCGCTTCTTCTTCCAGCTTACGCAAGGCTTCGGCTTCCTGCTGCTGACGAATATGCTCAGCTTCCCGCTTGGCTTCTTCTTTGGCAGCACGACGGGCGGCCTCTTCAGGATCGTCTTTTAACAGCTGGGCTTGTTTTGCTTCTTCACGCTTTTTAGCTTCAGCAGCTTTGCGTTCTGCTTCTTCTTTCGCTTTGGCAGCGGCAATATCACGTGCTTTCTGCTCTGCTTCCTGCCTGGCGCGATTGGCTTCAGCGTTAGCTTTTTCTTCCGCTATCCGGGCTTCTTCCTGCGCCTTTAATGTTGCTTCATCAACAACTGGCTTTTTGATATAAGTTTTCTGCTTGCGCACTTCTACCTGAATTTCCCGATTGCGACCGGCTCCGCCGGCTACGCTCAAAGTAGTTTTTTCTTTGCGCTTTAATGTCAGCTTTGACGGCTCTGCCGATTTACCACCGTGCTGCTTACTTAAATGTAACAGCAGGGTTTTTTTCTCATCTTCAGATACCTGCTGCCCTGCAGCTTTGGTGATACCTGCATCAGCAAATTGTTGTACTAACCGATCAACAGTTGTACCGACATCACTGGCCAGCTTCTCTATGGTGACTTCTGCCATTTGTGTTGTTACCTCCGTTGACTACTCAGTTACTTTCACTAAACCAAACAATATTGCGAGCAGCCATAATCAGCTCTGCGGCTTTTTGTTCAGTTACATCTGCTATATCTAATAAATCGTCGACACCTAACTCAGCTAAATCATCCAGGGTAGTAACACCTTTGCTGGCAATAACATAGGCAGTGTGGGTATCTAAACCGTCCAGCGCCAGCAGCGCCTCTGTCGGTTTGGCGTCTTCCAGAGATTCTTCACTGGCCAGCGCACGGGTTGTCAGTACTGCTTTGGCCCGGCCACGCAGCTCTTCGACTATCTCTTCATCAAAACCGTCGATTGATAACAGTTCACTGACAGGCACATAGGCCACTTCTTCCAGCGTTGAAAACCCTTCTTCGACCAATACATCAGCGAAGTCTTCGTCAATTTCCAGCGCTTCCATAAAGGCCTGACGCACTTTCTCCGTTTCTTCCTGGTGCTTTTTCTTCATATCAGAGACCGACATAACATTCAGCTCCCAGCCCGTTAACTGGCTGGCCAGCCTTACATTCTGGCCATTACGGCCAATTGCCATTGCCAGGTTGGAGTCTTCAACTGCGATATCCATCGAATGGGCATCTTCATCAACAATAATCGAAGCGACTTCAGCAGGTGCCATTGCGTTAATGACAAACTGTGCATCGTTGTCATCATACAGCACGATATCAACCCGCTCACCGGCCAGTTCATTTGAAACGCCCTGCACCCTTGAGCCGCGCATACCCACACAGGCACCCACCGGGTCTATCCGTCGGTCGTTACTTTTAACTGCAATTTTTGCGCGCGACCCCGGATCCCGGGCGGCACCACGCAATTCGATCATTTCTTCACCGATTTCCGGCACTTCAATCCGGAATAACTCTAACAGCATTTCAGGCCGGGCACGGCTTAAAAACAGCTGAGCGCCGCGCGCTTCCGGCTTCACATCGTACAATAAAGTACGGATACGGTCGCCCGGACGGTAGGTTTCCCGTGGTAACATTTCTTCGCGCGGTAACATGGCCTCGGCGTTGTTGCCTAAATCGACGATGATGCTGTCGCGGTTTACCTTTTTAACGACACCGGTTACTAACTCACCCACCTGATCAATATAAGCCTCGACAACCTGAGAGCGTTCAGCTTCGCGCACTTTCTGCACAATAACCTGTTTCGCCATCTGGGTGGTGATCCGATCAAACTCAATGGAGTCGATCGGCTCTTCATAATAATCACCGATTTTTACATCAGGTGAATCATATTGCGCAGCAGACAAAGTAATTTCGCGGGTAGGATGCTCCTGTACCGCATCATCCGCGACAACTTCCCAGCGCCGGAACGTCTCATAAGAGCCGGTTTTACGGTCAATGCTGACCCGAACTTCAATATCGCCTTCGTTTTTCTTTTTAGTGGCTGCAGCTAATGCAAATTCCAGCGCCTGGAAAATCTTTTCCCGTGGGACTGACTTTTCATTTGATACTGCATCGACAACCAATAATATTTCTTTTGCCATTGTATCTGCCTCGTTCTGACGCGACCCGAATACCTTAAAAAACCGGTACTACGTTTGCTTTGTCTATATTATCCAGCAGCAAACGATAGGGTTTGCCATCGACTTCCATAATTAACATGTCAGCGTCTAGTGCCTTTAACATGCCTTTGAATTTTCTTCTGTTATCTTGTGCTATTGTCAGTTTCACTTCAATTTGCTGGCCAACGGCCTGGGCAAAGTGTGCTTCAGTAAACAGTGGCCGGGCTAAACCGGGTGATGACACTTCAAGGGTATATTCGGTAGGGATAGGATCTTCAACGTCCAGCACAGCGCTGACTTCGCGGCTTACCAAAGCGCAATGATCAACCGTAATGCCGTCACTATGATCAATATAAAGTCGCAACGTTGTATGCCTGCCAGCCCGCAGCAGTTCAATACCCCATAATTCAAAACCGGCAGCGGTTACTGTCGGGCTCAACAACTCTGCCAGTTGTTGTTCTTGTTTAGTCAAAAAGACCTCCGAATACACCAATAAAAAATGGGCATAGCGCCCATTACTGCATAAAACTGACACGCCAGATACGAAAACGCCCCGAACAAGCGGGGCGAAGTAACATCCGAACAACACTCATATCGCCAATGAAATGCTGTTTTAATTTGGTTGCGGGAGATGGATTCAGACCTTCGCCCTGTAGTTGTAAAGAGGAGCCCAAGGCGCCTGACTATTACAACTGTTTAACCTAAAATGTGGTTGCGGGAGCCGGATTTGAACCGACGACCTTCGGGTTATGAGCCCGACGAGCTACCAGACTGCTCCATCCCGCGTCCGACTGATGGCGCATATTATATAGCGCCTTACCTGTTACCGCAAGCCTTGCATTGCAAAGCCGCGAATATAATTGGTGCCGAGAGCGGGACTTGAACCCGCACGTCCGAAGACACTACCCCCTCAAGATAGCGTGTCTACCAATTTCACCACCTCGGCAGAAAAAAGAGGTTAGCCTACCGGAATATCACTGTTATCGTCTTTCTTAACCGGTGCTTTTTCCACAGCCGGCGCTGACAAATCCCACTCATCTACCGGTGCACTTTGCTTCGCAGTGTAGTTACCCAGTACGATGCTTAACACAAAAAATAATGTGGCCAGTACTGTTGTGGTTTTCGTTAAAAAATTTCCAGTTCCGGATGAGCCAAAAACCGTCGATGAAGCACCGGCACCAAAGGCCGCACCCATATCAGCGCCTTTGCCATGCTGGATCAACACCAGGCCAATCAAGGCCATCGCCACCAATAGATACACTACAATAATAATTTCGTACATGCTTATTCCTTTGCACTTTGGCAAATTTGCATAAAATCTGCAGGTTTTAAGCTGGCACCGCCAACTAATGCACCATCAATATCGGCCTGAGCAAATAACGCCTTACAGTTTTCTGCGTTAACGCTGCCACCATATAAAATTTTTACTGTTGCAGCAGCGGCTGCATCATATTGCGCCAGCTGCTGCCGTACAAACGCATGGGTTGCCTGCGCTTGCTCCGGTGTAGCCGATTCACCGGTACCAATCGCCCAAACCGGCTCATAGGCCACGACTGAATTTACCAGCAATTCGGGGTGCGAAGAATACACTGCCGCTAACTGTTTCGCAATAACCTGCTCGGTATTTTCTTGCTGACGCTCTGTTAAGGTTTCACCAATACACAGTACCGGCGTCAGGCCGGCAGTTACGGCTTGTTGCATTTTCTGACAAATCAGTTGATCTGTCTCAGCGTAATACTGGCGCCGTTCTGAATGACCGATCAATACATAAGTTGCGCCTGTTTCCTTAATCAATGCAGCACTAAGTTCACCGGTGTAAGCGCCCTGCTCATGTTCATTTAAATTCTGTGCACCCAGCATATAATGCTGGCTCGCTGGAAAAAGCGGCAACAGGGTCGCAGGAGGACAGATTAAAACGTCTACCCCGGAACTTACGTCTGTTAACTGCTGGACAAAAGCCTCGACCAGCGCTCTGGACCCATTCATTTTCCAGTTGGCAGCGATCAGTTTTTTTGCTGACATACCATTATTCCCTGATTAAAAACCGCCGGAATACTAACCAAGCCAGTTGCAAAGAACAAGCTTAAACCGCCTCGGCAGCCACTGACTGCGGCTATAATGTGCAACGGCAGCCAGTAAACCTTAACTTGCCAGTTTTACCGCCGCGGCTATTTGTTCGGCGTAATCACGCACCACTTTTGCATCTTCACCCTCAACCATTACCCGGATAAGCGGCTCAGTACCTGATTTACGGATCAGTACCCGGCCTTTATCTGCCAGTAATGCCTCCACCTCGGCAATCTTCTGCTTAACGTGCTGTTTTTCAAGGGGCGCTGTGCCTTTCTCAAATTTAACGTTAACCAGTACCTGCGGCAGCTTTTGCATACCGCTGGTTAACTGTGCCAGCGTTTCACCTGTTACCAGCATAGCATTTAATACCTGCAGCGAGGCAATAATACCATCGCCGGTACAGGCATGATCTAAATTAAGAATATGGCCAGAGTTTTCACCGCCAATTCGCCAGTTTTTCTCCCGTAACAGTTCCATCACGTAGCGATCGCCTACGGCACTACGGGCAAAAGGAATATCCAGCGCTGCCAGAGCAAGCTCCAGACCAAGATTACTCATCAGGGTACCCACCACACCGCCCTGCAGCATTTTTTCCCGTTGGGCATAGCGGGCGATAATATAAACGATTTCATCACCGTCTAATACCCGCCCCTGTTTATCAACCATCATCACCCGATCACCGTCACCATCATAGGCAATACCTAAATCGGCCTGTTGCTCCAGCACTGTTTGCTGCAGCAAATCAGTATGGGTGGCACCACATTTGTCATTAATATTAAACCCATCAGGTTTACAGCCGATAGCATACACCTCAGCACCGAGCTCCTTAAATACCGCAGGTGCAATATGATAGGTAGCGCCGTGGGCACAATCGATTACTATTTTCAGACCTTTTAACGATAAATGGTTTTTTAAATGACTTTTACAAAATTCGATGTAGCGTCCGGCGGCATCTTCAATCCGCATAGCCCGACCCAGCTTTTCTGACGGCTCACAAACCATTGGCTGTTCCAGCTCACGTTCAATGGCCAGCTCCACATCATCCGGTAACTTGGTGCCGTCAGCCGAAAAGAACTTAATACCATTATCATAATACGGATTATGCGACGCGCTGATAACAATACCGGCCTCGGCCCGGAAAGTCCGGGTTAAATAAGCCACCGCCGGAGTGGGCATAGGTCCTAACAACCTGACATCCACCCCAGCAGCCACCAGGCCTGCTTCCAGCGCTGTTTCTAACAGATAGCCTGAGATCCGGGTATCTTTGCCTATCAGAACTTTACGGGTGCCTCGGGCCGATAATACGCGGCCCGCCGCCCAGCCCAGCTTCATGGCAAATTCCGGTGTAATGGGAAACTCACCCACCCGGCCACGTACTCCGTCAGTCCCAAAATATTTTCTACTCATGCTTCCACTCCAAAGCGCACCGCAGTCGCCACCTGCACTGCCTGTACTGTTTCTTTCACGTCATGAACCCGGATAATCCGGGCGCCCTGTAATGCGGCAATTGTCGCACACGCCAGACTACCTGCCAAACGCTGATTTAATGGCACCTCAAGTAACTGACCAATCATCGACTTGCGGGACATGCCGGCCAGCACCGGATAACCCAGTTTTACCAGCTGCTCCAGCGCCGCCAGCAACTGATAGTTGTGACTCAGGGTTTTGCCAAAACCAAAGCCCGGGTCCAGAATAAGCTGATTTTTGCTAATGCCGGCAAACTGACAATCCATTGTCCGCCGTTGTAAAAACTTCACTACCTCAGCCACAACATCATCGTACTGCGGCTGTTGCTGCATAGTGCGCGGCTCCCCCTGCATATGCATCAGACAGACCGGCACATTTAACGAAGCAGCACACGCCAGCGCGCCGTCGCCCTGCAAGGCCTGCACATCATTAATGATATCGGCTCCGGCCTCAACGGCTGCTGACATGACACCGGCTTTACTGGTATCTACCGACAGTACACAATCAAATCGCTGCCGGATGGCTTCAATCACCGGTATCACGCGGTCAAGTTCTTGCTGCAACGGCACCGCAGCCGCGCCAGGGCGGGTCGATTCACCACCAATATCCAGAATTGCCGCCCCATCTGTCAGCATTTGCTCTGCCTGGCGCAGCGCCTCATCTGGCTTAAAATACCGGCCACCATCAGAAAATGAGTCAGGTGTAATATTTAAAATACCCATAACCACCGGTGTTGATAAATCTAACTGGCGCTGACGTGGAAGTTGTAGCTGCATATATATTACCTCAATGATAAGCGCTCTGAGATTTTAAGGCAGATAAAAATAAACCCCGGATATCCGGGGCTTACAGTATAACCAGTGTCTGCTATCGATGCATATGGTTAATGCGCATCATTGCAAAACAACCTTAATGACTCTTAATGCAGGTTACCTTCTGAAGGCTTGTCTGTTGCTACCGGCCCTTCGCTTTCAGTTTTCGCTTTACCGGTACCATCATTGTCATCATTGCCTTTATCACGTGGCTCCCAATTTTCTGGCTGGCGGACATCACGGCGCGCCATCAGGTCGTCGATTTGTTTGGCATCAATGGTTTCATACTTCATCAGGGCATCCTTCATTGCATGTAAGATGTCCATATTGTCTTCTATCAGCTTCTTGGCACGCACATAATTACGGTCAATAAAGGCACGGATCTCTGCATCAATTGCTTTTACTGTATCTTCTGACATGTGCTTGTTCTTGCTGACCGAACGACCTAAA
>NZ_JAWVZF010000108.1:0-9238 GCF_033722355.1 Arsukibacterium sp.
CGGCCGCTCTGATAACCTGCCAGCAGTGACTGATCTGCCGCAAGCCAGCGTAAACTGGTCAGGGTATCAGCACTGTCTGACAGCGACCACTGCTGCAGGCAGCCGGCAGCGGTGTTTTTGCGGTAAAGACAGGCATCTCCTGCAGCCGTTGCCAGCAGGGTATAATCACCGGAACCGGATTCAGCACGAAATGCCACCTCGCCCGGCCAGCCTTGACGTTGAGCGACTGGCACAGCCTCGACGGCAGGCGTCTCAACAGCCACCGGCGGCAGCGCGATGCCGTTAACAGCGCGTAGTAGTGGTATCACTTCACTGAACAGGTAAATAAAAAGCGCCGCCAGCATAATAACCACGCTGACACCAGATAAGCCAATCAGTGCATGCAGCAGCCGGTTATACCAGCGGCGGCGACGTTGCAGCTGATAGGAATGCGGATTATCCCGGCGCTGGTGGAGTGTCATGATGACCCTGGCCATGCCGGTAAACCGAGCGTCTGCCGCCAGTAGCTGATAATGGTGTCCGGCAGTGGCAGAAAACCGTCCTGCCGCACCAGTTGCTGTCCGGTCGGTGATAAAACCAGGTCAAAAAAAGCCTGCTCATTGGCGGTCAACGGCTGTCCTGGCGCCCGGTTAACGTAAATATATAATTGCCTGGCTAGGGGGTAATCGCCCGCCAGGGCGTTGGCAGCAGTCGGCGCAACGGCTCTGCCATCAGGCAGTTGCAGGGACAGTACCTTAACATCTGCTGTGGCAAAACCAATACCGGAGTAACCAATACCAGATCGGGACTGACTGATTGCCCTGAGCAGAGCGGACGAGCCGGCTAACTGATTAGTCCGGGCTTTTATATCACCATTGCAAAGCACATGTTGTTTAAAGTAACCGTAAGTGCCTGACACAGAATTGCGACTGTACAGACTGATAAAGCGTTGCTGCCAGTGCCCGGTTAACCCCAGTTGGCCCCACTGCGTGATATCGGCCGGTGCGCCACAGCGGCGGTTTACAGAGAATATGGCGTCAAGCTGGCGCAGACTTAACTGGGTTAACGGGTTATCAGGATGAACATACACAGCCAGCAAGTCTACCGCGACCGGCACCGCAGTAGGCAGATAACCAAACCGCTGCGCAAATTGCTGTAATTCAGTCTGGCGCATAGCGCGGCTCATCGGTCCCAGTTGCGCAGTCCCTTCAATCAGTGCCACTGGTGCAGTGGATGAGCCAATGCTCTGGATCTGCACGTTTACTGTCGGGTGACGGCGACGATACTCTTCAGCCCAAAGTTGCATAACCTGCTGCAGGGTATCGGAGCCAACGCTGGATAAGGTACTGTCAGACGTTGCCGTAGCCGCTGACGCGCCCCCTGCTGCAGCCAGGACCAGCAGCAGCCCTGGCAATATTGTCCGCCATCCGGATAGTCCCATCTGTTTTTTTACCTATCCCATGAAACTCGCTGGCGCTATCTTATAACAGCATCGGATGACAAGACAGCAAACCAAAAAAATTTGTTAAGTAGCGTTTTAAAATCAGAAAGTTGTGTCTACACTCTAAAACACTTTTTATCGTATATTACGCCTAACCAACCGTTTTAACAGCGGTTAAATCTAAAGTGATAGTAAGGGAATATCCATATGAAGCAGTTAGTCCTTACCGTTATTGGTAAAGATAAAGCAGGGTTAGTGGAGCAACTGGCCAGAGTAATTAACGACCATAACGGTAACTGGATGGCCAGTAACCTGAGCCACCTGGCCGGTTATTTTGCCGGTATCGTACAAATAGAAGTGGCAGAACCCGATTTAGGCGATCTGGTAACAGGACTAAGTCAGATCACTGATTTAGACATTAAAGTGCAACAAGGTGAACACAGCGAACTGAATAAACAACAGCAATTACGCTTTGTGATTACCGGCAATGACCGGCCGGGTATTGTGCGTGAACTGTCGTCGGTTATTAAGCACAAAGGCACGAATATTATTCAGTTTTCCAGCAACAGACAAAGCGCGCCGAATTGGGGGGTGCCGCTATTTCACGCTGAAGCCACGGTGCAGTTGCCAGCAGGTTTAAGCCGCGATGAAGTGATTAAAGCGCTGGAAGCGATCGCTGCCGATATTGTAGTTGATGTGGAAACGGCGACAGACTAGCCACCCGGCCCCGAATATATCAGGCTGTTGCAACAATCAGCATCGGCACCCGGCTTTTTTGCCGGGTGAACGTGTTCATCATTTTGTCATAAAAATGCCATAGTGTGCTTTGCAGGCAGTAAGCAGGAGCAATCAGAATGGATCAGCCGGCATCATCCCAAGCACCCATCGGGGCAAACCCTGACTATCCTTTATTTCCGCGCGAATTAAGCTGGCTGGCGTTCAATGGCAGGGTACTGCAGGAAGCCGCCGACACCCGCAACCCCCCCATAGAGCGACTGCGGTTTTTAGGGATTTACTCAAATAACCTGGATGAATTTTTCCGGGTACGGGTCGCCGATGTAAAGCGGCGGATCCTGCTGAAAAAATATCAGACCTGGGAGCATGAAGACGCTGAAACCCTGTTGCAGCAAATTCAGCAGCAGGTTAAAGAGCTGGGTAAACAGTTTAATAAAATTTATCTGGATATTCAGCTGGAGCTGCGGAAACACAATATCGAACTGATTGATGACAGCAAGCTGACTGAGGCGCAGTCTGCCTGGGTAAAAGCATTTTTCCGCAGTGAAGTAAAACGGCATATTTCGCCGATTATTCTCTCCAGTACTGACAACTCACTTAGCAAAATCCTGGAAGACAATACCACCTACCTGATGGTCGAAATGACCGGCAGTGGTAAACCCGATTATGCCATTATTGAAGTGCCGACCGCCGAAGTGTCCCGCTTTATTGAATTACCGCTGCATTTGAATACCCGGAAAAAAAACGGCCATTACCGGCGCCAGATTTTATTGCTGGACGACATTATTAATCACTGTGCCAGTGATTTATTTCATGGCTTTTTTCAGTTTGACAGCATTTGCACTTTTTCGTTAAAGCTAACCCGTGATGCCGAATACAATATCAGCGATACCCTGGATCAGAGCCTGATAGATAAAATGTCGAAAGGGATCCGGCAGCGGTTAAAATCAGAGCCTACCCGGCTGGTATACGATGCAGCGATGCCGGAGCAAATGCTGAAAGTGCTGACCCGGTATCTTGGTACCAGCTCTACCGATGCGCTGATTGCCGGCAGTCGTTACCGTAATTTTAAAGACTTTATCGGTTTTCCTAACCTTGGCCATCAGAGTATGGAATTTCCACCGATGGAACCGTTGCCAAGTCCCGACTTTGAACACTACCCCACCAGCTTTGATGCTATCCGGGCCACGGATATTCTGCTGTATTACCCTTATCATAATTTCAGTTATTTTACCGAATGGGTGCGCCAGGCGTCGTTTGATCCGAAAGTCAGCCATATCAAAATGACCATGTACCGGGTTGCTAAACACTCAAGGGTGATTCACTCATTACTGGATGCAGTACGCAATGGTAAAAAAGTCACGGTGGTGGTGGAATTAAAGGCCCGGTTTGATGAAGAAAATAACATTAACTGGGCCAGACAAATGACCGAAGCCGGCATCGAAGTCATTTTTGGTCAGACAACTTTAAAAATTCACTCGAAACTCTGTTTAATCACCCGGCAGGAAAAGGGCAAAGCGGTGCGTTATGGCCATATTGGCTCAGGAAATTTTAACGAAAAAACGGCCCGGATATACACGGATATGAGCCTGTTTACCTGTCACAGTGAAATTACCGCTGAAATTGACCAGGTATTTGAGTTTATTCAGTACTCGTACCGGCCTTTTAATTTCCAGCATCTGATTGTTTCACCTACCTGGAGCCGGCCACGACTGCTTAGTTTAATTCAGCGCGAAATTGATTTTGCCAATAGTGGCCGCAAAGCCGAAATCTTTCTGAAGGTCAACAATCTGGTCGATGAAGAAATTGTCCAGCTGCTTTATAAAGCCAGCCAGGCCGGAGTAAAGATCCGGATGATTATCCGTGGTATGTGTTCACTGCTGCCAGGACTGTCCGGGAAAAGCCAGAATATTAAAATAATCAGTGTTCTTGATCGCTATCTGGAACACGCCAGAGTGTATTTATTTCATAATGGCGGCGATACTGCGCTTTACATTTCTTCAGCCGACTGGATGACCCGTAATATCGACCAGCGGGTTGAGGTCGGCGTGCCGGTTTATGACAGCCGGATTAAACAGCAGATTATCAGTACCCTGGATATCCAGTGGCGGGATAACGTTAAGGCGCGTATTATTGATGCTAAACATTCTAATGCTTATGTTAAGCGCGGTAATAAACGCAATCTGCGTTCCCAGCAGGAAATATACAACTTCCTGGCGCGACAACAGGCAGTACAGGTTGATGCAGACAATTGACTGATTCAGAACAGATAATACCCTCAAATGCTGATTATATGGCCGCTGTCGACCTTGGCTCTAACAGTTTTCATATGGTTATTGCCCGGGTAGTTGATGGCGCTTTACAGCTATTGCACCGGGAAAAGCAAAAGGTCCAGCTGGCCGAAGGCTTAAACGATGAGCTGGTGCTCAGCGAAGAAGCAATAGAGCGCGGTCTGCAGGTGCTGGCGCAATTTGCCGACACCCTGCAGCCTTTTGCGCCCAATGCGGTCCGGGTAATTGCCACTTACACCCTTCGCCGGGCCCGCAATTCAGCAACCTTTCTGCGCCGGGCAAAGGTGGTATTCCCGTTCCCGATAGAGGTGATATCCGGTCAGGAAGAGGCACGGTTTATTTATCAGGGTGTCGCCCATTTTGAACATTTCAGCGCCAAGCGGCTGGTCATTGATATTGGGGGTGGCAGCACTGAATTTGCGATTGGCGAAGGCTTACAACCGCTGCGCTTAAGCAGCCGTAATATGGGCTGTGTCAGTTATGGCCAGAGCCATTTCGGCCAGGGTAAGATCAGTGAACGCCGCTTTGAACGCGCCATTTTACAGGCAGAGCAGGAACTTGAACCTATTGTCAGCAGCTTTCGCACCGCTGGCTGGCAACAGGCCGTGGGTACCTCGGGTACAGTTAAAACCATTAAAGATGTCATAACTGGCCTTGGCTGGAACAGCAACAGCCTGCGACTGAATGACTTAACCGCCCTGAAGCGCCATCTGCTGCAACACAGCCATGCCAGTGAACTGGAATTAACCGGTTTAACGGACGATCGTAAGCTGCTGCTCTGCCCTGGCCTCGCCATTTTAATCGCCGCATTTAATATGCTGCAAATTGACGAGATGGTGTATGTCGACGCCGCGCTCAGAGAAGGGGTGCTGTACGAAATGAGTGAGCGTCTGCAGCATCATGACATTCGTGAGCATACTATCAGCAGTCTGATGCGCCGCTACAGCGTTGATGATGGTCAAACCCAGCGGGTGCAACATACCGCACTGGCTTTATTTGAGCAGGTGCAGAGTGCCTGGCAGCTGAGCGATGACGATGGCATGTTATTAAGTTTCGCCTGCCGGGTATATGAAATTGGCCTGCATATTAATTCTTCCGGCATTCAGAAACACTCTGCCTATATTCTGCAACACGCTAACCTGCCGGGTTTTAACCAGGAGCAGCAACAATTGCTGGCCTGCCTGGTGCGTTTTCACCGGCGCAAAATCCGGGCCGATGAGCTACCTATTTTTAGTTTGTATCAGCTACCACAGGTTATCCATCTGCTGGTATTGTTGCGCCTGGCTGTGCTGCTGAACCAGAAGCGGCGTGATGATTTTGTGCCTGCTCTGACTGCCAGCGCCAGTGCCCAGCAGCTGCAGCTGATATTGCCACCAGAGTGGCTGGCCCAGCAAACGGTACTATCGGCCGACTTGCAGCTGGAACAAAAAGCCCTGAAAAAAATTGCTTTCCGGCTGGACTGCCCCGGACTGCCTGAGACCGTTATTTATTAAAAAAGCGCAGTTCAGCGGTTGACGCCGGGGCTGCCAAAGCCGATGTCAGAGCGCACCACTGCAGTCGGGCAGGCGCGTTGCCGACTGGTCGTCACCTGCTGCAAGCCGCTCTGCCGGCCAGCCTGATAGCCCGCTTCAAGCTGATGCGGATCCTGACAAAACCGGCTGACATTAAAGTCTGCCGGAGGAGCGATGACGTGGATCCGGCAGTCGGCCGGTGGTCTGGCAATAAAATTCAGGGCCTGATTATAACGCGCCGTCCTGCTAAGTACGGCACTGAACATCTGCGGATACTGTTTAAAAAAGGGCTTCATTAAAACCGGTAAGCGGCTGACGCGCTTCCGGTAACCATTGGGCTGCGACAAGACCACAGTAATATCCCGCGCCCCCATGGCATAAGCCTTTAGCACCGGAATCGCATCAGCCAGGCCTCCATCCGTCATCTGTTCACCATTGATCTCTGGAAAATCCCGATACATTAGCGGAATGGCACATGAGGCCGGAAACAACTGATGCATGTTATCGCCGGTGACCTCAAAATAACAGGCCAGGCCGGTACTGACACTGGTTGTTACCGCATAAAGGGGCACCTGCTGGCGCAAATAATGATCAATATTAAGCGGCACCTCATCAAAGGAAGCATGCCATAACCAGCTGACGTCGCAAAAATGCCCGCCTTTTAAATATCGTCGCCAGTTTAAAAAATCCGTCCGGCGGGCATGATCAAGCAAAATCTGCCGGCTGCGGCCATGATCCCCGGCTAAATAGCCAATTAAATTAGTAGAGCCGGCCGACACGCCAATGGCAAACTGAAATGGCTGATACTGCTGTTCAATAAAGGCGTCCAGCACCCCCGCGGCAAAAATACCCCGCATGGCGCCCCCTTCTACTACCAGAGCCGACGATTCTGGCGCTATCTGCTTACTCATCGTACCTCCTGTTAGCTGTTTTCAGCCTAGCACAGCCCTGTAAACAGTGACAGCTCATATTCCATGCCTGTTCAAAAATCATTGGGCTGGCCGGTGCATTGCTGCCTGGCAAGCGATGGCCCGGCCTTCGCGGTGTATTGCTTATCCTGTGTCTGCAGTGACTTCTGCTATGCTGATAATCAGCCGTACTCTGAACCCGCAGCAACCGGTTCAGCAATGTTATCAGGAGCGATATGATGGATAGAAGACAGGTTGATGTCGCCATAATTGGTGCCGGTACAGCGGGGCTCACCGCCTATAATGCTGCGCGTAAGCATACTGACAAATTGGTGTTAATTGAAGGCGGCAGTTACGGCACGACCTGTGCCAGAGTCGGTTGTATGCCCAGCAAGCTTTTGATTGCGGCGGCAGAACAAGCCCACAATGCAGCACAAAGCGGACTGTTTGGTATTGAGATTAAACACCTGGTTATTGATGGCCGAAGCGTGCTCAGACGGGTACGTAATGAAAGAGATATCTTTGTCGCGTCGGTACTCAAATCAATGACAGACATTCCGGATGCGCATAAACTTCGCGGTACTGCCCGTTTTCTCGCCCCCGGTGTACTGGCCGTTGATGACGAAATCGAAATAACAGCAGCGCGCATTGTCATTGCTACCGGCTCAAGCCCACATATTCCCAACAGGTTTCAGGGCCTTGGCAATCGGCTGCTGACAACTGACAGCCTGTTTGAATTAGCCGATCTGCCAAAAAGAATAGCCGTCTTTGGTGGCGGAGCGGTTGGTCTGGAGCTGGGGCAGGCATTAAGCCGGCTCGGGGTCGACGTCAGCCTGTTTGGCCATGGCGGTGCCGTTGCCGGCATTGCCGATCCGCAAATCCGCGAATATGCCAGAAAATGCTTTAATCAGGCATTTTTTTTCGATGCTGATACCAACGTCACCGCCATTAGCGCCGATGCCGACCAGGTGTCTGTCAGTTTCAGCCATCCTGTCAAAGGGGCGGTGACCGAGTCGTTCGACTATCTGTTGCTGGCAACCGGGCGCTCACCTAATCTTGCCAGTCTAAAGCTGCAAAATAGTGGCCTGAAGTTAAATGAAAAAGGCGTGCCACTGACAGACCCGTCAACATTACAGTGTGACAATCAGCCGGTTTTTCTGGTGGGTGATGCCAATCAACAGCGCCCGGTACTGCATGAGGCTGCGCATGAAGGCAGGATCGCCGGCGATAATGCAGGACGCTATCCAGCGCTGATAAACGCTGAACGCTATGTGCCATTTTCTGTGGTCTTCACCAGCCCGCAAATTGCCCGCATTGGCACTTTACCCTGTCAGCTACCGGCAGCGGAGCGGGAAAACTATGTTGAAGCCAGCAGTTGTTTTGAGGATCAGGGACGCAGCAAAGTGATTGCAAAAAACCAGGGTATACTAAAGGTCTACGCCAGACGTGATAGCGGTGTGTTTACTGCAGCCGAGATGTTTGGTCCGGCCGCCGAGCATATTGGCCATTTACTGGCATGGGCGGCCCAGCAACAAATGACCGTTTCAGCGATGCTGGCCATGCCTTTTTATCATCCGGTGATTGAAGAAGGGGTGCGCACCGCGCTTAAAGACCTGCAAAATCATCTGGATAAAGCCGGCGCTGTTGTTAACCCCTGCCTGGAGTGCGGACCAGGCACGTAACATCTGTCAGCGACACTGTTATCTGACAATGCCGGGGCAATGAGTCAGCGACAGCACCGTTACATTTGATAAACGGCAGCACACTCAGTAATAACCAGTAATAAGGAGTCAGATTATGCCCGTTTCAGCACAAATCAATGCCCCTTTTCCGGCATTTTCATTAAAAACGCTCGATAATGACACCGTTGTTGTTGGCCGGCCAGCAAGTAATAAATGGCAAATGCTGGTGATTTACCGCGGCCTGCACTGTCCTATCTGCAAAAAATATCTCAGCCAGCTTAATGATATGCACGACGATTTTGCCAAAATGAATGTGCAACTTATCGCCATTTCGACCGATCCTGAAGATAAAGCCAGAAAATTCAGCGCTGAGTCAGCGCTGGATTTTACGGTTGCCTATGGCCTTGCAATTGAACAAGCCCGCAGTCTGGGCTTATATATCTCGACACCATTAAACAGTAATGAGACCGATCAGCCCTTTGCCGAACCGGGCTTGTTTTTAATCCGCCCTGATGGTGGCCTGCATTTTGCTGAAGTGGCCAGTGCGCCTTTCTGCCGTCCTGATTTGGATATCATTAAAATGGGAATAGCCCATATTCAGGAAAAAGACTATCCGGCCCGCGGGCTTGGCTAATCAGGGACGGCCACTGCCTGGGGTGGCCGGACTCAAGACTGGCTGGCATAAGGTTAA
>NZ_JAWVZF010000109.1:0-9191 GCF_033722355.1 Arsukibacterium sp.
CGCAGGTGGCGCGACCTGGGTTTCATTGCATCACGGCGGTGGTGTGGGCATGGGCTACAGTCAGCACAGCGGGGTGGTAATTGTTGCGGATGGCACAGATGCCGCCGCAGCAAGATTAAACCGGGTGTTGTGGAACGACCCTGGCACCGGCGTTATGCGCCACGCCGATGCCGGTTATGATATTGCAGTTAATTGTGCCAAAGAACACACCCTGGACTTACCGATGGTAACGGAGTAAACATATGAGTTATACACTGAATTTAGTACCGGGTGAGTTAACACTGGCCCAGTTACGACAAGTACAACAGGGACCGGTTCACCTGACCCTGGATAGTGCTGCGATACCCGCCATTGAAAAATCAGCGGCCTGTGTTGCCAATGTCATCAAACAGAATAAAGTGGTGTATGGCATCAATACCGGCTTTGGTCTGCTGGCCAATACCAGGATTAAAAACGACGAGCTGGAGCTGCTGCAACGCTCTATTGTTCTGTCGCATGCGGCCGGATTTGGCGACTTTATGGATGACAGCACCGTGCGCTTAATGCTGGTCCTGAAAATCAATGCCCTGGCCCGTGGCTTTTCTGGTATTCGCCTCAGTGTGATTGAAGCGTTAATCGACCTGGTAAATGCCGGACTATATCCGTGCATTCCGTTAAAAGGCTCAGTGGGTGCCTCTGGAGATTTAGCACCACTGGCACATATGGTTTTGCCATTGATTGGTGAGGGGGAAGTCAGCTTTCGCGGTCAGATCTATGATGCCACCGAAGGACTGGCTCTGGCAGGCATGGCCCCACTTACGCTGGCAGCGAAAGAAGGGCTGGCATTACTAAACGGCACGCAGGCTTCGACAGCGCTGGCGCTGGAGGGGCTGTTCCGGGCAGAAAACCTATTTGCTGCCGGCACAGTCATTGGTGCCATGAGTGTTGAAGCAGCGCTGGGTAGTCGGGCACCGTTCGATCCCCGTATCCATCAGGCCCGTGGTCAGCACGGCCAAATTGATGCAGCTACATTATACCGTCATCTGCTGACTGACGGCTCCGAAGTAGGTGCATCGCACAAAGATTGCGAAAAAGTGCAGGACCCCTACAGCTTAAGATGCCAGCCACAAGTAATGGGGGCCTGTCTGACCCAAATCCGCCAGGCGGCTGAGGTACTGCAAGTTGAAGCGAATGGCGTAACAGATAACCCGCTGGTATTTGCTGATGACGGCGATATTTTGTCAGGGGGCAACTTTCATGCTGAGCCGGTTGCGATGGCAGCCGATAATCTGGCGCTGGCCATTGCCGAAATTGGCGCCTTATCAGAGCGACGGATGGCCTTACTGATTGATGCAAGTCTGAGTAAGTTGCCAGCATTTCTGGTACCCAATGGCGGAGTCAACAGCGGCTTTATGATTGCCCAGGTGACTGCCGCTGCGCTGGCGTCAGAAAATAAGAGTCTGGCCCACCCGGCGTCAGTTGACAGTCTGCCCACCTCAGCCAATCAGGAAGACCATGTATCAATGGCAACGTTTGCAGCCAGGCGCTTAGCGGAGATGAGCGAAAATACCACCGGCGTGCTGGCGGTTGAATACTTAGCAGCAGCACAGGGACTGGATTTCAGAGCACCTCTTAAAACAACCCCTTTGCTGGAAAGTGCTAAAGCACTGTTACGGCATGATGTCAGCTTCTATAATCAGGATCGCTATTTTGGACCCGATATAGAAAAAAGTGCCAGCCTGGTTCGAAGTGGTATCCTCAATCAGTTTATTCCTACCGAAATTCTGAGTAGTTTTTAAACGGTGGTCTTATTGAACGCGGCTGCACCGGTATAGTGCAGCCGCGCTCACTTTTGCATCAATTTGTCATTTTTGCGACGATTTGTGGCTAGACCAGTATGCTTTTCTTTGCTACCTTGATGTTTTCATTCCAACAACTTGCATTGTCAGCGTCCCCAGACAAGCAGTCATCAACTGGCATAGATTATGACGTTAAAAGTTGCGCATAAAGTCATTCTGGGTTTTGGGTTTATTGCCGCTTTATTGCTGTTTGCCAGCATTTTAGCGCTGTATAGTTTCAATACCGTAACCCGCTATAGTAATGATGTGAATGAGCTTGCGGTGCCGGCTCAGCAACAAAGTAACCTGGCCCAGATCCAGCTGCTGAAACTGGCTAAATTATCGGCACTTGGCTTTACCGCTGAACAACAGACTGAGTTGACCAATTATCAGCAACAATTTACGACAAGTAATGATCAATTCATTGCCCTTATCACTGATTTTAATCAACTTACAGTGAAGGATGATGCGCTGCAGCTGCCGTTACAGTCAGCCCTGACTCATTTTGAACAGTACAGTGACGCAGTTAACGCCATGTTCAGTGCCCGCAGCCAGAGTAATGCAATGGCGACAGCCGTTGCAGCAGAACTGAGTGAACTGGAAACGCTGATAGACGACGCCGGTGCGGGCTTACTGGATCTTGCCGATGCTGACTTATCACTCGACGATGAGTTGATGGAGCAGATAAGCGGCAATGCTAACCGGATTGATGGCCAGATTTTGGGTTTACTCAATACCGTGCGGGAAGTGGCAGCTTATGTTGATCTCGCAGCATTGGAGCGCAATCAGCAGAATATTGGGTTTACCCTCAGTGATATTCAGGTAAATATTGATTATCTGGACCGGCAGATAGCCGGTATCGATACAAACGAGATCTGGCCACAGTTCAAACAGCAATTTGCTGCGCTGACTGAGCAGTTACAGGCAGATACCGGCCTGGTCAGTCTTAAACAGCAACAACTGCAACAACAACAAGCTGCCCGCCGGCAACTGAACAGTTCAGAGCAACAGGTTGCTCAAGCAATTCTGGCACTGGACCAGGTTGTTGAACTGGCGGACCAGCGTTTTAACCAGTTACAGCGTCAGGTATCCGGTGCATTGAACTCGGGCAGCAATCGCACCCTGGTGATGATGTTGGTATTAGTCGTACTGGCAGTGGTAGCCGCTTATTTTACGATAAGTGCGATGCTCAAGCCCTTAGCCGGTATCAATCATATGCTGGGCGACATTGCCAAAGGTGATTTGACCCGGGAGCTGAAAATAGCCCAGCAGGACGAATTTGGCGCCTTATCAGCTAAGGTTAACAGCCTGATTGCGGCGCTGCGCAGTTTAATCACTAATATTCAGCAAAATGCGACGGACCTAAACATCAATGCCAGCCAGTCCAGCAGTGAAGTTCAGGAGATAAGTACCTCCTTACAGCAACAACAACAGCAGATCAGCCGGGTTAACGGCATTACCGGCCAGCTGACTGACAATACTGAAACCGTAGCTAAACAAGCACAACAAGCTGGCGACGCGATGCGTCAGGCGCTGGCGCAAAGTCAGCAAATCCAGCAAATCGCCGACAAGAACAAGCAATTGATCACTGGCCTGGCAAATCAGCTGGCCGCGACCAGTGATGTGATGAACAAGGTCAATGATCAGTCAACCAATATCGGTGGTATTCTGACAACCATCAGCGCTATTGCTGAGCAAACAAACTTACTGGCATTAAACGCTGCGATTGAAGCAGCAAGAGCAGGCGAACAAGGTCGCGGCTTTGCCGTGGTAGCGGATGAAGTTCGCTCGCTTGCTGGTCGGACCCAACAGGCAACAAACGAAATCAGACAGATGATTGCCAGTCTGCAGCAGCAAAGCCAGCACGCTGTTACGTCGGTACTGACCGGCAAAACGGATGCTGAGCAATGCGTTGCCACCACCCAACAGCTTGCGGCCGCCCTGGAAACAGTTAACCAGGCGATGGCACAAACCAGACAAATCAGCGACGCAGTCAATGAAGCCAGTAACAGCCAGCTTGAATTGGGCGCCGCTATCAGTGACAACATGCAGCAAATGGTTCAGCTGGCTAACAGCAGTACCAGTAAAGCGGAACGTACGCTGGCCCACAGCGATGACGTTGCCAGATTAGCTGCGCAACTGCAGACTGCCGCAACCCGTTTTAAAATTAACTGAGATAACTTAACACCTGCTCCGGCCAGCTTTAAATAAAAAAGCTGGCCGAAGCCAGCTATGCAGGAAGTGGAGCAGTCCGTGTTTATTATTTTGATTCCTTTCGCTGCTGAATATCGCTTTTTCTAAACTAAAAATCCTAATGAAACTTTGATATCAGCTCTGTATTATCGGTACCTGCTGAATTTTTGCCCGTTTTTGCTGTTTTCTTAAACTTTTATTATCCAGCAGACTAATATTTGCTTCCTGGGCAAATATCCAGGCCTGATTAGAGAAACCGTTGCGGCTTACCACTATGCCGTCGCTAATATCCACCGCCAGCATATGCTGAAACATAGCCCTGACCTGAGAAATGTCTACTGGCAGGCAACTGGCTTGAATAAGCACCAGGGTGTCGCGCTGGGCCTGGAGTAACAGATAGTCTGCGGCCACTTTACTGCTGGCCGATAACGCCCCCCTGCGGCTTAACAGGCGCTGAGCTTCCTGCAAAAAACGCTGCTGACGATCGCCCCCGCGCAGTAAACTTTGCAGTCGCTGATTAACACCGGCCAGCCGATGCTCGTCATCCAGTTCGATAAAAGCCAGCACGTTACAAAACAGCGCCGCAACAAACATCAGGACAAATACCCACAGCATAAAGGTTGACCAGAATGCCGACAACGTCAGATCCTTATCGTTAAGTAGCAGTGAGTGCTCAGCAAAAAACAAGTAAATGCCACCGGCCACAATGCCAAGCAAGGTACTTATCGAAGAAACCCAAAGCCATTTATTTTTCATAACCACCCCTAACCTGCGTTATCTGGGGTGGATTATCAGTTAATCATCGCTACATCGCTTTACCAAGTTTTGACAAATGTCTTATAAATATCGTCACAACGATAATTGCTGCTGTTTTTCAGACTAATGTTCAGGAAGCACCACATAATTGCCAGTAAACTCCGCACAAATTTGTTGCTGACAGTAGATACCGACCCGGATCCGTTGCCTGACTTTCTGACCGTCGGCCAATGGCGTTAAACAACCGCTGCAGTCCAGCAAATCACAACGTGCTTCAGGCTGACTACTGACCGGGCGCAGATATCTGATGTCGGCATTTGCCAGCACCTGAGCGCCATGCAATCCCAACGCTTTTAGCTGCATATAGAGCATTCCCCAACCGGTTAATGTCGCCAAAGTGTAAATACTGCCGGCAAACATTGTCTGGTGTAAATTTATATTCGGTGCCAGCGGCGCACTGCAGCTAAAGCGGGAACCGTTAAAACCGGTGATTTTAAGCTGCATATAGTTACTCAGCGGGATAGTTTGCTGCCAGGTTGCTGCCAGCTCACGCTGCCACTGTTCAAAGTCAGCAGCGCTTCCAGCTAACCGGATGGATTTCGTCATTTTCAGATGAGGAATACCAAATAATGCTGCAGCCTGCCCTTCCTGCTGGTAACCAAGCTGGCGATAAAAGTCTACCGCTTGCTCTCTGGCATTCAGTTGCAATTGTTGCAGACCAAGAATTACGGCTTGCTGTTCCAGCCCCTGTAATATCATGCGCCCTGCACCTTTGCCCCGCGCCTGCTCTGCCACAGCCATATAACGGATCTGGCCACGGTTCAGGTCAAGCTGATGTAACCTGCCGACGGCCAGCAGTTTGCCCTGACCATCTGTCAGCATCAGATGATATGCCTGAGGTTCAAACTCATCCTGCTCTGACCCGGGCGGCTGGTCCCAAGGTGCCCGCAGCACCTGCCAGCGCAAATGATAATAGGCCTGCCAATGTTCAGGGGTCAGCGGCTGAGTTAACTGCCAGTCAGAAGGAAATGCCATAAGGTGCTCATTATTTATCAGAAAATAAAATCAGCTGGTAAGCAGAAACGTTACCGGGCCATCATTGATAAGACTGACCTGCATATTTGCAGCAAACTGGCCTTGCTTTACCTCGATACCAAACTGAGCCAGTTGCCGGCTAAAATCATGATAATACTGCTCGGCTTTAACAGGGGTGGCTGCAGGCGTAAAGCTCGGCCGAAGGCCACTTTGGGTATCAGCTGCCAGGGTAAACTGGGATACAACTAACACGGCCCCCCCGGCCTGTTGCACATTTAAATTCATTTTGCCGTTGTTGTCACTGAACATCCGGTAGTGCGCTACTTTATGTACCAGCCTGGCAATTGCTGCTTCGCTATCTGTTGCTTCGACAGCCAACAACACTAATAAGCCCGGCCCAATGGTGCTTATTTGCTCTGCAGCAACCGATACCGAGGCCTGGCTGACTCTTTGAACTAACGCCTTCACGCCTGAGACTCTCCCGACTTTTCCGCTTCATCCAGCTCGGCTCTTTGCTGCAGTAAAGCGGTAAGCTCTGCGCCTAGCAATACGACAACCCAGGACAAATAGACCCAGATAAACAGGATTGGCACCAAGGCTAGCGCACCATACAAAGCCTGATAAGACGGAAACTCACTGACATAAAGGGTAAAACCGCGTTTAAAAAACTCGAACAATATGGTAGCCAGCAGTGCGCCCCATAAGGCGTGCCGTGCCCGCACTTTCAGATTAGGCACCAACAGATACAAAATAAAAAAAGCCAGTAGAGACATCACATAAGGAATTATCCATAAGATAAAACTGGTGAGGCCCGGAGTATAATCCTCGGCATAGCGGCTAAATGTCGCCAGATAAGAGGTGACAGCAATGGAGGTGCCAATAAGGACCGGACCGAGTGTCAGAATCATCCAGTAAATTGAAAACGAAATAATCGGCCGTGGTCGCTGTTTCACCCGCCAGATTTTATTTAACGTTTTGTCGATATTATAGATTAGTAACAGGGCAACCACGATTAGCACCAGAATACCTATGGTTGTCATGCCGCGGGTATTACTGATAAATGTATTAATATAACTTTGGATTTCTTCACCACGGGTGGGAATAACATTGGCGAAAATAAACTGCTCTAACTCTGATTTCAGCTCTTCAAACATCGGAAACACGCCGAGCATAGAAAAAATCACTGCAATAAACGGTACCAGAGATAACAAAGAAATATAAGCCAGATACCCTGCCACCATCGTGATCTGATCCTGCTTACAGCGCTGAAAATAAGCGGCAATGAAATTTTTACTCTGGCGCAGATACCGCACCAGTTGTGACTTGTCCATAGCAACTCCTTTCAATCCTGATAGCGGCAAGAATACTCGAAAAATCAACCACAGACCAGCTTTCAGGCTACGGGTATTGCCCCCGCCAGAAACAACAAAGCCAGCATTATGCTGGCTTTGTTTTATTGCGAAAAACGCTTACGCAGCTGGGCCACGGCTGGCGCGTTTGCGGTCGTTTTCAGTTAAATGACGCTTGCGGATACGAATAGATTTCGGGGTTACTTCTACCAGTTCATCATCATCAATAAACTCCAGCGCCTGCTCCAGCGTATAGCGGATGGGTGGTACCAGGTTAATCGCTTCGTCGGTACCTGAAGCACGCACGTTGGTTAATTGCTTACCTTTCAAGCAGTTAACGGTTAAGTCGTTGCTACGGCTGTGAATACCAATAACCTGACCTTCGTACACTTCTTCAGCATGACTGATAAACATCCGGCCGCGTTCCTGCAACGAGAAAATGGCATAACCGGCCGCTTTACCAACGGCATTTGAGATCATTACACCGTTCATTCGCTGGCCAATATTACCCCCTTTGTGAGGTCCATAGTGGTCAAAGGTATGGTACATCAGACCCGTACCTGAGGTGATGGTCATAAACTCAGTACGGAAACCGATTAAACCGCGGCTTGGCATAATAAAATCCATCCGGATCCGACCTTTGCCATCTGGCTGCATATTGGTCATTTCAGCTTTACGCTCACCCATCCGCTCCATGATCGCACCCTGATGCTGCTCTTCACAGTCGATGGTCACGTTCTCCATCGGTTCCATTTTAGCACCATCAACCATTTTCATAATAACTTCTGGCCGCGATACCGCTAACTCGAAACCTTCACGACGCATATTTTCAATCAATACGCCTAAGTGTAACTCGCCGCGGCCAGAAACCTTGAACTTGTCACCGTCTTCAGTTTCTTCAACCCGCAGTGCCACGTTGTGTTTCAGCTCGTGCATTAAACGCTCTAAAATCTGGCGTGATGTCACAAACTTACCCTCTTTACCAGCAAAGGGTGAGGTGTTTACCTGGAAGGTCATCGTAACGGTAGGTTCGTCAACCTGCAGCGCCGGCAATGCTTCAACTTTACTGGTACTACAGATGGTATCTGAAATTTTTAACTCTCCAAGACCGGTGAAAGCAACAATATCACCTGCCTGAGCCTCATTTGTCTCTATACGCTCCAGTCCTAAATAGCCAAATACCTGGCCGACTTTGCCATTACGCTTAGTGCCGTCAGCGCCGACAATCGTTACCTGCTGATTAGGTTTCAGGGTGCCGCGTTTAATCCGGCCAATACCGATAATACCCAGATAGCTTGAATAATCCAGCTGAGAAACCTGAAGTTGTGTTTCACCATTCAGTTCAACTGTTGGCGGCGCAACATGCTTAACAATAGCCTCAAATAAATCGGTAATGTCGGCTTTGGGGTCATTATAGTCAAGCGTTGCCCAGCCATTTAAGGCAGAAGCATACACAATTGGGAAATCAAGCTGCTCGTCAGTCGCCCCTAAGTTATCGAACAGATCAAACACCTGATCGATAACCCAATCCGGCCGGGCACCCGGACGGTCGATTTTATTGACAACCACTATCGGTTTTAAACCATGGGAGAAGGCTTTCTGAGTAACGAAACGGGTTTGCGGCATAGGGCCATCAACCGCATCGACCAGCAGCAGAACCGAGTCGGCCATCGACAGTACCCGCTCCACTTCACCACCAAAATCAGCGTGCCCCGGGGTGTCCAGAATATTAATATGATAGCCGTTCCAGCGTACCGAGGTGTTTTTGGCCAGAATGGTGATACCGCGCTCAGACTCCTGAGCATTGGAGTCCATCATCCGCTCCTGCAACTTGGCGCGGGCATCGAAGGTACCCGATTGTTGCAGCAGTTTATCGACCAGGGTGGTTTTGCCGTGGTCGACGTGCGCGATGATGGCAATATTACGCAGTTTATCTAAAGTTGACGCGGTAACGCTCATGAATCAGTATCCTCTGTGGCACTAGATGACCATAATGACCACCAGGCAAACGCTTTTCAAAAGTAAAGGGCGCATATTCTAC
>NZ_JAWVZF010000110.1:0-9093 GCF_033722355.1 Arsukibacterium sp.
GCCGGCGGAAAAATTAATCTGGGCCAGATAACCCTTACTGTCCCACCGCAACTGGCGCAGAGTCTGGCGAACAGCAGCACAAACAGTGCGGGCACAGCGTCAAGCCCGGTACCGATAACGCTGCAACTCAAACCGCCGGCAACGCCGAACGGCCAGTGGCAATTACAATTACAGTCGCAGGCAAGCGGTCACAGTCAGCAACTGACCGTCAGCCAGCAGCAAGCTGACAGAAATGTCAGCTGGCAAACTGCCGTGCACGGCTCCCGAAGCGCCGCACAAAGCACATCAGCGCAGTCAGCACCGGCAGCTTCAGATCACTTACAGCAAAGCAGGACCGCAAACGCCAGTCAGTTGCTGCCACCGCTGTCGCCTGACAGTAAAGCGCAGGCCTGGCGTAACCTGTTACCCTTGTTATCGCAGCCGCTGATGCAGCCGGCAGCGATGCAGGATCTGCCGGCACCGTTACAGCAACTGTTCAGCCAGATCCAACGCAGCCTGCCGGACATCAGTAAACCACTGGCGCCACCGGCTCTTGCTGCCCAGCTTAGCGCGCTGTTGCAGTTCCAGCCTCTGCAAAGTCAGCCGAATCCGCAGACCACCGGTGGCACGCTGGCGCTGGCTATTCAGCTGTTGCTCGGACATTTAAGTCAAAAGCAAGTCACACCCGCTGCCGGGACGCCAGCTAACCGCTTAAGCCAGCTGGTATCGCAGCTTGATAACAACCAGGCTGCCAGTGCGCTGCGTCAGCTGGCAAGTTTAAGCAGCCCCCTTCAGCAAAGTCAGCTAGCAACCGTTGATGCTCAGAGCCAGTTGCAGCAATGGCTGCTGCAGCTCCCCCTGCAACAGCAAGGTCAGACGATTATGCCGCAACTGATGTTAGAACAGCGCGACGCAGACGGTAAGAGCGGTAAGCAGGGACACAAACAATGGCAACTGACGATGAAATTTGATTTACAACAGTACGGTAATTTACTGGCAGTGGCTAAATTACAACAGCAGGAATTACAGCTGCAATTCTATACCGATCACAACGAAGCATTGCGGCTGGCTCAGAAATTTCTGCCGCTGTTAAAAGACCGCTGCACCTCACAGGGCTTAACCATTACACAGGCTGACTGCCAGCTGGGTAAAATACCCGACAGCCTGATCCCCCGTTATAACAGTCTGCTAACGGTAAGAGTATGACAAAAGACAGCACCCGCAATCACACCAGTACCGACAACACGGTTCGCAAAAGCGCGACGGCGTTAAAATATGATGGCAAATCAGCCCCGACTATTGTTGCCAAAGGCCACGGTGAACTGGCTGAGGATATCATTGCCCTGGCCAGAGAGCATGGCGTTCTTATTCACCAGGATGATGAGTTAAACCGGCTGCTCAGTCAGTTGGAGCTGGGCGATAATATTCCAAAAGAGTTGTATATCGTGATAGCGGAACTCATCGCCTTCTCTTATGTCCTGCAAGGTAAATTCCCTGAGCAGTGGCAGAATATTCATCAGCGGATTGACTTAAAAACCTGAAAATGGGTCAAAGCGAATTATTTATCCCTGAACAAGAGTCAGAGCAGATAATTTATTGACTCCGACCCTTTTTATGATTTGGCTTGATGCAGATTAAACAGCAGTTCGGCTTCGGCACGGGGAAGTTCACATTCACGCATAATTTCTTCTAAATCTGCGCCTAACTGCACCATCTTCATGGCTCGGGTATAGATTTTACTTTCAGGATCAGTCAGCGACAGGGCCTGTTGCTGCTCGGCCAGTTCATTACAGACACGCTGCAACTGCTGCAGTTCGCTTTCGAGAGTCAGTACCCGCTGGTCTAACGTTAACACCCGCTGGCCTACCCCAATAATACCCGCCCGTAACTCTTCTGTTTCGCTTTGTGCGTTGTTCAGTTGCAGGCTTTGCTGTTCCAGCTGCCGCTGCAGCACAGCCAGCTGCGCTTTACCGCTGCTGCGCTGTGTCAGTAACAGCCAGCACAGCAATGCCAGCAGTACTGCTATTACCATTGCCAGGCCTGGCAGCCATGGGTTCATTGGGAATACTCCGCTCAAAGACTATTAATTTCTTCCCACTCTTCATCATTGAGCAGTTTGTTTAAATCGACGAGGATCAGCAACTCGCCCTCACGATTGGACACGCCCTGAATAAAGCGGGCACTTTCATCAGTACCCACATTAGGTGCCGTATCAATTTCTGATTGTTTCAGATAAACCACCTCGGCGACACTGTCCACCAGAATGCCGATAACCTGGCGCTCTGCTTCGATGATCACTATCCGGCTGTTGTCGGTTACATCACCAGGTGCCAGCCCGAATCTTGCCCGGGTATCGATAACGGTTACCACATTACCCCGCAGATTAATAATCCCCATGACATAGTCCGGCGCGCCAGGAACCGGAGCAATTTCGGTATAGCGCAGAACTTCCTGCACCTGCATCACATTAATGCCGTAGGTTTCTTCCTGCAAACGGAAAGTCACCCACTGTAACACCAGATCAGTGCTTTCTTTTTTGCCGGCTGCTTTTGCCTGATTATTGCTCATATACCGCTCCTGTAAATTTTGCTGCCTGCTCAGGCATTAATGCTCTGGCCACGATTAAGTAAGTTAATCATAGCGTCGACATCAACTAAAACACACATATGCTTTTTAATTAACCCTGCCATCCAGGGTCTTTTACCATCTGTTTCCCGCCACTTTACCTCATCCTGCTCAAGGGTGTAGGTATTAATCAGTGTTTCACAGGTTAAACCCCAGTTACTGGTGCCGAGCATAATAACATACTGATAGTTCAGCTTTTGCTGCAGTTGCTGATCATATTTTTCTGGCATTACCCAGCGGGCGCTGTCAACCACACTGATTTTTTGTTCCCGGTACAGCATCAGCCCTTTAAACCAGGCCGGCTTGCCGAATAAACTGTTAATTTCCCCCAGTTGATGAATACCACCCAGTTCAGTAAGCGGTACCGCCAGTTTTAATCCGGCAACACTGAAGAATAATGCCTGAAACCGGCCCTGGCGGTAAGCTTTTGTTGTCGTTTCGGTGCTAACCTGCTGAGTTTGCGCCGCCGCTGCCAGCCGCTCAGCAATAGGCACATCGCGATTTGTTGCCGTTATTTCTGGCGCAGCCACTTCACTGCCGGTAACTGAGCGCTGAGGCCTGACTGTGGGTGGGCTGACAACAGGGGCTGCCGCAGGTTTTTCAGCCACAACAGGCGCCGTGTCAGTTTCTGGCAGACTGGCCCTGGCCAGGATCCGGTTCAGCTCACGGGTTTTAGCATCTTCTACCAGACTGGTTTCTGTCGCGCCATCATCAGTTAATAATGCACTCAAATAATGCTGCATAACTTTCTGGCTGGCAATCAGACTGCTCATTATGCCTCCGGTGCCAGCTGCAACAGATAGGTTAGCAGCGTATTATAGGCAAAAACGCCCCGGGATGCCGGTGCAAACACATTAGGGGGGGTCTGCGCCACACTGGCATCGCGAAACTTAGTGTCAACCGGCACCACAGCTGACCAGACTTTATCCTGATAAATCGCTTTTAACTCTTTATAAGCTTCCAGTGATGCCTTGGTTCTTTTATCGTACATAGTTGGAATTATAGTAAAGGCATAGTCTTTTTGCTGAGAGCTGCGCATCAGCGCCATCGTGGCAATCATCCGCTCCAGCCCCTTCAGCGCCAGAAATTCAGTTTGTACCGGGATCAGAATTCTATTGCAGGCAGCGATGGCGTTGACCATTAACACACCCATGACCGGTGGACAGTCCAGCAACACATAATCATATTCAGAGGCCACTTTTTGCAGGGCTTTTTTTAAGATCAGGCCCATGCCGCCCTTATTGCCAAGGGAGCGATCCAACGTGGCTAATGCCATCGATGAGGGCAGAATATCCAGATTACTGACGCCGCTTGGGCATAACGATTGCAGGATCTCTTCGCGGGTAATATCTTTGCCGCGAATAAAAATATCATACACGCTGTTTTCCAGCTCTTCGGCATCAATGCCGAAATAGTAAGTCAGCGAAGCATGCGGATCAGTGTCAACCAGCAGCACTCTTTTGCCCCGCTCAGCCAGTAAACCGCCCAGGGTAACAGTGGTCGTGGTTTTACCAACGCCACCTTTCTGATTAGCTATTGTCCAAATTACCACATTCAGGGTTCCTGTTGTTCGGGCAGTGCATCCGGATTGTCCTGACGGGTGGTGATCCTTACCCCTCCACCTGGCAATGCAATTACTCTGATACTGCCATCATCCTGAGTAACCTGTTGTAACTGTTGTTGTAATTCTTCGCTTTGTTGCCGCTGTTCCAGCGCTTCTGGCAGATAGCCATAGCGGGATAGCGCAATCTCCACTTTACGGTTTTCTGCACGGCCCTCGGCAGTTTCATTACTACTATCAGGGTAATACTGGCCATAACCCTCTATCGCCATCCGATGAGGGGGGGTACCGAGCTCCTCAAGCACCCGCAGTACCGAGGTTGCCCGGGCCACGGACAACTCCCAGTTCGATGAAAATAATTCGTTATTAATCGGCTCATCATCGGTATAACCACGGACCCGGATAAAGTTATTGATCGGATTAATAATCCGGGTAATTTCATTTAGTAAGGTACGGGCTGAACTGGTGGCGGTGGCGCTGCCACTGGCAAATAACAGGCCGCTGCTCAGTTCTATAGTAAGCCAGTTTTCATCCTGCTGAATATTGACCACGCCCTGCTCAATTAAATTGGCCAGTGCCTGTTTAAGCTCTTTTTCCAGCGATACTAAGGGGCTGCCCAGAAATTGCTGACGCACTTCTGACAACTTGCTGGCATCCGCGACCAGCTCCGGCCCCTCTGCGGGCTCAAGAGACGTACCATATTCATCAAAATCGCTCTGCGGCTCAGCTTGCGGTAACACGCCGCTGCCACTGACGCCGCTGCCTGACTGCGCCGGCCGTTCAAAGACCTTGGTCAGCGTGTCGGCAAGGGCGCTGAACTCCTCATCTTTAACCACCGACATGGCATAAAGGACAACAAACAGCGCAAACATCAGTGTCATATAATCAGCATAAGACACTAACCAGCGGTCCAGTTGTTCCGGTTCGTCATGCTGATGGTGCTGCTTATGCCGGTACATTGCCGTTAACTCAGCCGGTACGCAGCGAGCTTACGCTCAATATTGCGCGGATTCTCGCCCACTGCAATCGAAACCAGCCCCTCAACAATTAATTCGTGATAAAGGGTATGCTGATGCACCAGGCTTTTTAGCTTATTGCCAACCGGAATAAACACCAGGTTGGCAAATCCCACGCCGTAGATCGTTGCCACAAAGGCAGTAGCGACGCCCAACCCCAGTAACTTGGGTTCAGAGATATTGGCCATTGCCTGAATTAATCCCAGTACCGCTCCGACAATACCGATAGTGGGGCTGTATCCGCCCATCGCTTCAAAGATACGGGCACCACGTAATAAACGTTCACGCTCCAGGGTCAGCTCTGCGTCCAGGGTATCCTGCAGCACTTTCGCCTCTACCCCATCTACTAAAAGGTTTAACCCACGGTGCAAAAAGGGATCACTTTCTTCCAATGCGGCCGACTCGAGCGACAAAAAACCATTGGTTCTGGCCGATGAACCCCAGTTAACAATACGCTCTATGGTATTTTGCATCGGTAAGCTCTGCGGTCTTACTACCCATGGCAGCATACTGAGCCCCAGCCGGAACTGCGGTAATGGCGTTTGCAGCATCACGGCACCGACAGTGCCACCCACCACAATAATAAACGCCGGTAAATGCAGTAACGTGCTTAACGCCCCTCCCTCCAGCAGAAAACCACCTGCTACTGCCAGGACGGCAAGTATAAAACCACTGATCGCCAGTTTATCCATGTTTCACTTCCGTTATCAGCCGGCTGGCTACCTCGTTTAAACTGACTTCAAGGTCCATTAAACCGGCTGCAGCAATCGCCTGAGGCATACCATAAACCACACAGCTTGCCTCATCCTGAGCCCAAACCCTCGAGCCCGCTTGTTTAAGCATTCTGGCCCCTTCCCGGCCATCAGCTCCCATCCCTGTTAATACGACGGCCAGCACTTTATCCTGAAAAACTCTGGCCGCAGTCGCAAAAGTCACATCGACGCTGGGTTTAAAAGTAATACGCGGCGAGTCGTCTTCTTTTATTCTGAGCCGGGCCTGGCCATCACTTCCCTCTACCAGCATTTGTTTACCGCCGGGTGCCAGATAGGCTACGCCGGGACGTAACGTATCGTTATCAGTGGCCTCTTTAATTTCAATTTTTGCCAGCGTATTCAAGCGCTGGGCAAAGGCACCGGTAAAGGCGGCCGGCATATGCTGAATTAAAATAATAGGTAACGGAAAGTCGGCAGGTAAGTTTGTCAGGATCCGTTGCAAAGCAACCGGACCGCCGGTAGAGGTACCGATAGCCACCAGTTTATAACAATGACCACTGGCTTTAAAACTGGTATGGCGGTTGGTATTCGCTCCCAACCGTTCAGTAAGTTGTGGCCGGCCAAGCGCACTGCGGGTTAAGCCACCACTGATGCCGCCGGGCGCCGGCCGACCTGCTGCTGTGCTGCCTGCCACCGATTTTTGGATGGCTGTATCGGGCTGATTGTAAGTCGTGCTGAAGGTGGTACGCCCTAGCGGTCTTTTCCGGGCCACCGCTTTTACCCGGTCACGCAGTACCGTGCCGGCTTCTTCTTTATCGCGGGCGATATCTTCGAATTTTTTTGGTAAAAAATCGACGGCACCGGCTTCAAGCGCGTCGAAAGTTGCGCGGGCTCCTTCATGAGTCAGCGACGAAAACATCAGAATAGGAATACGCTGGCTTTGCAGGATTTCACGCACGGCACTTATGCCATCAAGCACCGGCATTTCAATATCCATCGTAATGACATCAGGCTTTAATGCCAGGGCTTTGGTGACGGCTTCCCTGCCGTCACTGGCGGTATCTATTACCTCCAGCTGCGGATCTGAATTCAGAATTTCCGTCAGACGACGGCGAAAAAAACTGGAATCATCTACAATCAGCACCCTGATCGTCATGCAGCACTCTCTTAAGCGTTCAGCTTATTAAACCGATCAAATTTAATTCTGGATTTCTTGGCATAATGTTTCAGTAAGTTCGGCACATCCAGAATTAAGGCGATCCCTCCATCAGAGGTGATAGTGGCACCCGCCATGCCCGGAGTACCCTGGAGCAGCGCATCCAGAGGCTTGATAACCACCTCTTCCTGGCCTATTAACGAATCGACCACAAACCCTACCTGCTGAGTACCAATCTGCACGATCACTACATGGCCCTGCTCTCTGCGCAGCTTCTTATCAGAACCTTTAACCAGCCAGTGCTCGAGATAAAACAGCGGAATAGCTTTGTTTCGCACAACAATCGTCAACTGGCCATCAACAATATTGGTTTTTGCCAGATCCAGATGAAAAATCTCATTGACGCCTGCCAGTGGTAACGCAAAGGTCTGCTTACCCACCATAACCATCAGTGTTGGCAGAATTGCCAGGGTTAACGGCACTTTAATTTCCAGCAGGGTGCCCTCACCCAGCTTGGAATGAATTTGTACGGTGCCATTTAGCTGGTTAATTTTGGTTTTCACCACATCCATGCCAACACCACGGCCGGATATATCAGAGATTTGCTCTTTGGTGGAGAAACCCGGCGCGAATATCAGATTAAAAGCGTCGTTATCTGACATTCTGGCAGCAGCGTCGACATCAAGAATACCGCGCTTAATCGCAATACCCTTGAGTTTTTCCGGATCCATCCCGGCACCATCATCCTGAATAGTCAGTAAAATATGATCTCCGGCCTGAGTTGCTGCCAGTTTGACTAATCCTACTTTCGGTTTACCGGCTTTTAAGCGCACATCCGGCATTTCAATACCGTGATCAACCGAGTTGCGGACTAAGTGCACCAGCGGGTCAGCCAGCGCTTCAACCAGATTTTTATCCAGATCTGTATCTTCACCCTCAAGCTCCAGATTGATATCTTTTTGCAATGAACGGGCCAGATCGCGAACCACCCGTGGGAACCGACCAAACACTTTCTTAATCGGCTGCATCCGGGTTTTCATGACCGCACCCTGAATATCCGCCGTGACCACATCCAGATTAGAAATGGCTTTGGTCATTTCTTCATCCTGAGTACTGGTTGACAAACTAACCAGCCGGTTCCGAACTAATACCAGCTCGCCGACCATATTCATAATCTGGTCCAGCCGCTTAGTATCAACCCGTACTGTGGTTTCTGCTGCCGGTGCGGCATTCGCTGCCGCCTTATCTGCTGCCGGGGCAACGGGCGCAGGCGCTGCGGCGGGCGCTGTGGAGGCTGGTTTCGCAGCGGCGGCAGGCGTGGCTGGCTTAGCAGCCACTGAGGGTGCAGGCTTGCGCTCTGCCGGCACCGGAACTTCTACCGGTGCTTTACCTTTACCATGCAGCTCATCCAGTAAGGCTTCAAATTCCTCGTCGCTGATTTCATCGTCACCTGCACTCGCATTGGCCGGTGCTGTAGCACTCGCTGCGGGTTTAGAGGGGGCTTTTGCCGGTGGTGGTGCGCCCGCAGTTTTATTGGTATCAGGCACAAATGAGCCCTTACCGTGCAGCTGATCCAGAATCGCTTCAAACTCATCGTCAGTGATGTCGCCACTGTCATCGTCAGTAAGCGGCGCCTGCGGCGCGACCGCTGCCGTTGGCTCTGCCCGCCCCGGTGCGCCCTTGCCATGCAGTTCATCAAGCATTCGTTCAAATTCTTCTTCGTTGATATCATCGATATCACCACCCGCTGCGGCTTCAAAAGAAGCTTCAGGCTCAGGCGCTGCCGGCGCTTCTGGTTCTGCAGTTACGACCAGCGGCGGGGTTTCATTCTCGCTTTGCGGTTCACTGTAATGATGTAACGCATCAAGCAATGCCGGATTGGCCGGGGTCAGCGGTTGCCTCGCCTGCACTTCAACAAACATGGAGTTTATCGCATCAAGCGTCTGCAGAATAACGTCCATCAGCTCTGGTGTTACACGTCGTTTTCCGGTTCGCAGAATATCAAACACGTTCTCTGCGCCATGACAGGCATCAACCAGTTCA
>NZ_JAWVZF010000111.1:0-9087 GCF_033722355.1 Arsukibacterium sp.
CTAGCAGTGCAGGCTGGCTTTCAGTGATTACTGAATAAACCACTGCTGGCTAATGTTCAGTTGAAATAGCAATGGCGAGAACAGCTTAAAATGTTCAGCGTTGGCCGGACACTGAATATTTTTCAGATACTGACTTTTCCATGGATCGTTAACCAGGTATACCAGCTTGTCTGAAACCGCGACCCCTTCAATTGAGGTATTATCAAGTTTCTGATAAGCCGGGCAGGGAGGGGTGGCATTGGCCGAATAAGTGGGTGCATAAAACTCTAATGACTGAACCAAAGGAGGCTGTTGCCGGCTCAGATCAAGGATCCATAGCTGATTATCATTCCGTGCTGCAGCAAGCAGATAACCCGGATGGCTGCTATCAGGATGCGCCAGGTAATCCAGACCATTAATCGGATGATTACCGCCATCCGGCAGCGGTAATATAAAACCAGTGTCTTTTACTTTAACAAACTGTTCGTCTTGCCAGAAATTGTCATCATAGGCAGTGGAAAAAATCATAGGCGCATTCGCCTGATTTTTCTCCAGTGCCAGATAAAGCTGATTATCGTTATCTATTGCTAATCCCTCAATGCCATCGTTAGCAAAATTGCCTACCTTGGCTTCAGCGGGAAATTGCACGGGGCGAACCGCGACAATTTCGGCTTTGCTCAGCGCTTTATCGATCTTGATTTTGACCAGCAAAGTCGGATATGGCGTCGCGTTAGTGTCAGCATAACGGCTGGCGCATTCTCCGGTTAACTGATAGTTCGATGAGTCTTCAGTAACGGTGATGAGCGTCGTATCATCCTGCCTGTCCCATGTTAATGACTCCCAGTCAGGGTAAGCTGTAAGGAGGGGGCCAAAGCAGCCTCGTGTCAAGGGTTCTGCGACTGTGATCTTAACCGGTGCGGCATTGAGCTGACCGGTTGCCGGGTCAATTTTCATCAGTATATTGCGTTGAGCTGATGCCGCACTGTTATCACCAATATGAATAAGTTCACCATGGCGCAGCGTCAGGCCGGAGCTTTGTGGATCCAGCAGAGTACGACCAGAGGTATCGGTTAACCACTGACCTTGCAATGGCAACGCTTCCGCTGCACTTACCGAAAAGCTGCCGCAGAGCAATATCAGACTACCTGTTAATATCAAACTAAAAAATCGCATAAGATCAGCACTTAATGATTATCTGAATGGCCAGTCATTGTGCCATTTAATTATTGCAGCGCCTATATCTGCCATGGAAAATCAGTGCTTAAAATAAAAGGCCACCCGAAGGTGGCCCTGGCCAAGTTAAAAAAGTTAATAAGCCTGTGAATGCACGTCGCGCACTGCGCGACCTGAGGGATCGGTCATTTCTGCCATTTTAGCATCCCATGCCAGCGCTTCCGGTGTTGAACAGGCAACGGATTTACCGCCGGGAACACAGCTGATCGCACCGGCGTGCGGGAAATGCTCTTCAAAAATGACCCGGTAGTAATAAGCTTCTTTGCTGTCCGGCGTATTCACCGGAAAACGGAAGCTGGCGGTGGCCATCTGCTGATCGCTGACTTCTTTTGCCGCATGACCCTTTAAGCTGTCAATCCAGTTGTAACCTACTCCGTCAGAGAATTGCTCTTTCTGGCGCCATAAAATTTCGTTTGGTAGCAAACCATCAAAAGCCTGACGCAGAATGTGCTTTTCCATTTTGCCGCCGCCGCACATTTTTGCTTCAGGGTTTAAGCGCATAGCGACATCCATAAACTCTTTGTCAAGAAAGGGGACGCGCGCTTCAATACCCCAGGCTGACATCGCTTTGTTAGCCCGGTTACAATCAAACATATGCAGTCTGTTAAGCTTACGTAATGTCTCTTCATGAAACTCCCGCGCATTAGGCGCTTTGTGAAAATACAAGTAGCCGCCAAAAATTTCATCAGAGCCTTCACCGGATAATACCATTTTGATGCCCATCGCTTTAATTTTGCGGGCCATCAGATACATCGGGGTTGATGCCCTTATCGTGGTGACATCGTAAGTTTCCAGAAAGTAAATAACATCGCGCAGTGCATCGAGCGCCTCCTGCACAGTAAAGTGCACGGTATGGTGAACGGTGCCAATGGCATCCGCCACTTTCTGGGCTGCTGCTAAATCAGGTGAACCGGGTAAGCCAACTGCAAAAGAATGTAACCTTGGCCACCAGGCTTCAGTCTGGTCATTATCTTCTATCCGGCGTTTAGCATACTGCTGGGCAATAGCTGATATCAGCGATGAATCCAGACCGCCTGACAACAGTACACCATAGGGCACGTCTGACATCAGATGGGTTTTAACGCTGTGTTCAAGTGCCGCTTTTAATTCTGTTTCGCTGACAGGGTTATCTTTAACCGCATCATAGCTTTGCCAGTCACGCTGATAATAGCTTTTAAGCTCGCCAATTTTACTGTCAAAATAATGGCCTGGTGGAAACTCTTTAATTTGCTTACACACCGGCACCAACGCCTTCAGTTCTGACGCGACAAATAGCTGACCGTTTTCGTCATAGCCATAGTAAAGTGGAATAATACCGATATGATCGCGGGCGATCAGATAACGGTTTTGTTCAGCGTCATACAGAATAAAAGCAAACATCCCCTGTAACTGGTCAAGAAAATCGGCGCCATGCTCAAGATAGAGTGGCAGGATCACTTCACAGTCCGATTTGGTTTTAAACGGGTAAGGTGCTTTGAGCTCCTGTTCAAGTTGCTTATGATTGTAGATCTCGCCATTCACTGCCAGAATGTGATTTCGATTATCATTAATAAGGGGTTGGGCGCCATTTTCAGTATCTACAATTGCCAGTCGTTCGTGCACCAGAATGGCATTGTCATCGTTCCAGATCCCTGACCAGTCAGGCCCACGATGACGTAATAACTTAGATAACTGTAGCGCCTGCTGGCGCAACGCTTTAACATCAGTCGTGATGTCAAGCACCCCAAATATCGAACACATGATAACCTCTATTAATTAAATTCGAAAAAACACATTTTTTGGCAGTATGTACGTCTATACGTACTTATTGAATGTGCCATGCCATGCTAAAAAAGCAAGCGCTTTTTCGCACTTTTGACATGTAATTGAAGCTGAGGATTGTCAGCGACAGCAACAGAAAATAGCATTTATGCAGAAAACCGTTATAAAAAATCGTTTTATGCCGCCGGCTTCCTGGAGTTCAGAGCTGTTAAGCACAAGTCCGTTATTTACTGATTTGTGCCAATCCTTTGCTATTGCGCCATTAACAACCTGGCCTGATATTGGCTGGTTTAATCACTGTGCAACACATACCCTGGTGCAATTTGTTGATAACGAGGAGCTCACTGCTGATGGTCGTTATTACGAAGAGTATATTTATGCAACGAAGCGTGTGCCAACACGCAAGGATAACTGGCACGACTTTTTTGGGGCGTTGATCTGGTGTTTATTTCCAAAGACCAAAGCCTTGTTAAACCGGTTGCACATGCACGAAATTAGCCAGCATGGTCAGAAACAGCGCAGTAAGTTGCGAAATAAGCTGACATTGTTCGATGAATGCGGTGTCGTCATTTGCCTGGAGCCCGCGGCAATAAAGCATGCAACTTTGCTTCGCACCCATCAGTGGCAGCAAAGCTTTGTTGACAGTCGTGCTGACTGGTGGCAATCCATCAGGCCGGTCATATTTGGCCATGCGATTTATGAAATGGCGACAGCACCTTTTATTGGATTAACGGCGAAAGCACTGTTTGTTGAGGTGCCGGCAGGCTTTTGCCAGTGGTCTTTAACAGATGCTTACAGTTTTCTCGATAAAAACATGTCGCAACAAATTGCTAACGGCGGGTTACTTCCTGATAATGATCAGCTGACCCCTTTACCACTATTGGGGGTGCCAGGCTGGTGGCATCAGAACTGCCAGCCCGCGTTTTACCTGAATATGGAATATTTCCGGCCGTTAAGAGCACAAAAAAGCAGGCAACAATTAGGAAGCTTAGATGATTGAAATAAAAGGGTTAGCCAAAGCATTTGCGCTGAGCAAAGGCAATAAACTATCAGATACGGAAAAGCAGGATGTCCGCTACAGTGAAAAAGCATTTCATTCGGTGCGGGATGTCAGTTTTAGCTGTGGCAACGGCGAGGTGCTGGGGTTGCTTGGGCCCAATGGTGCCGGTAAAACAACGACCTTAAGGATGTTATCGACAGCATTAAAACAGGATAGCGGTTCGGTCTTTATCAATGATATTGATGTATTACGCAAACCTATTCAGGCCCGCAAGGAAATAGGCTTTTTGTCAGCTGATACGGGTCTTTACGGCAAATTAACTGCCTTTGAAAATGTCGCCTATTTTGCCCGGTTACATGGTATGAAAGAGCCAGCGCTAAAAAGCCGGATAGATGATCTGTTCAGCATGCTGGATATGCATACTTTTGCCAACCGGCGGGTAGATACCATGTCGACCGGTATGAAGCAGAAAACGGCTATTGCCCGCGCTGTGGTACATTCACCCAAGGTGGTTATTCTGGATGAACCAACCACTGGCCTGGATATCATGACAGTACAGACGGTACTGGATTTTATAAAATCACTTAAGGCTCAGGGCACACCGGTGATTTTTTCCACCCACCATCTGGATGAAGTCGGCGCCTTGTGTGACAGAGTTGTGGTCATTGATAAAGGCATAAGCAGTTTTTCCGGCACTTTGGAGCAATTCAGACAACAAACACCAGATGGTGATTTACGTCAGGCGTTTTTAGCCGTTATTGCCAATAAACCACAGCAGGGAGCCGTCTAATATGTGGCAGGTTTACTTTAAAGAATTAACTGAGCTTTTACGTGATAAAAAAACGCTTATTTTTGTTATTTTATTGCCTATTCTGATTTTCCCGGTGCTATTCGGCATTGTTGGCCTGGTTATGGCAACTACCACCAGCAAAGCGATGGAAGAGCAACATCGCTACGTCATTATTAACGAGCAGCAGGCACCAGAATTTGCCGACGCGCTGTTTTACCATAAAAACTTTAAAAAAGTTGAAACCACATTAAGCAGCGAGCAGGAACTGATTGCGGCGATCCGCAATGAAGAATTCGACGTGGCGCTGGTGATTCCACCCGACTTTGCCAGCCGCAAAGCCGCGGTACAGCAGACAGAATGGCAGTTAATTTATAACCGCTCTTCGCAGCTGGACTTTATGTACAATTACTTTGATGAGATGCTAAAAGCTTATACTGAAAAGTTGCAGCGTGGCACATTAAGTCAGTTGGGTGTTGACCCGGCCAATCTGACCGCGATACTGAAGCCGGTGGAGCTAACCCGGGTTAACACTGCAGAGCAACGGGAAAATATCGGTGAAAGCATGGGAGCGATTTTGGCCTATGCACTGGTATTACTGTGCTTAAGTGGTGCCATGTACCCTGCAGTAGATATGGGCGCGGGCGAAAAAGAGCGGGGCACGCTGGAAACGCTGCTAATTTGCCCTGTTAGCCGAACCGCGATTGTGTTGGGCAAGTTTTTGACGGTACTGACTACCGCATTGATGACGGCACTGATTACCGTGGTCAGTCTCGGGGTATGGGGCGCGATTATCAGTGCTTTTGCTGATTTATCCAAAGTGTCTGAGGCACTCGCCAGCATTACAGTCATAGATCTGATGCTGATGTTCTCATTGTTGCTGCCCACCGCTGCCATTTTTGCTGCTTTGCTGCTGGCTATCTCAATCTATGCCCGCACTTTTAAAGAAGCGCAGAATTACATGAGTCCACTGACCATACTGGTTATTGTGCCATTAATGATAGCGATGGCACCGGGCATGGAACTGGATGTCACCACGGCGCTAATACCGTTAACAAATATCGCGCTGGCTATTAAAGAATTGCTTAAGGGGACGGCAGATTATGGCCTGCTGGCACTGATTTTCGCCTCGACCACTGCCCTGGCTGCAGCCCTGATCGCGTTCTGCGTTCATTGGTTTCAGCAGGAAAAAGTCTTGTTCCGTTAAGCCTGGTAAAGAAACTGGCAGGTTGAACCCGGCCAGTTCGGCAAAATGGTATTGATAACAATTCGCAGTTAGATTAAAATGGCGTTGTTTTAGTAAGACAATTGATAAATTTATTGTTTAAGTTAAGGCAGCGCCATGTACATATGTTTATGTAAAGCAGTATCAGATAAGGCGATTAAGCAAAGCATTGCTGACGGGGCCTGTAGCATGCGTGATCTGAAAGCCAGGCTTGGCGTTGGCAGTCAGTGCGGTAAATGTGTCTGTCAAGCCAGTGCAATATTGCATAATGAACTGGTTAAACAACCGCGCGATGCGAACAATCTGGCCAAGCCTGCTGCCTGAGCAGGGCCGGTCTGAAAACAGCCATCCTCCTTGCCGTTCTTTACTGCTTACCCTGAACTGATATCGCTGTTTAATTCTTTTTGTTAACCTTTCCCGCCATAATTCTGGCTTAATAATCAGGCCTGCTCAATGATAAGCTAAGCTTAGTTATTAACTGTTAAGCTCTGACAGCATTACTGATGGAGAAAATATGGATAAGATAAAACAGGTCGCCATCGTTGGCGGGGTTCATGGCAATGAGTTCTCTGGCATCTATCTGATTAAACATTATCAGGCCAATCCCGATCTGATTGACCGGGACAGTTTCGACTGTCGTTGCGTCTGGGCAAACCCCGAAGCGCATTATGCCAATAAACGTTATTTGCACAGTGACCTGAACAGACAGTTTAAAAATACCGATTTGGCGAACCCACTGCTGAGTAATTATGAACAGAGCAGAGCAAAAGTGCTTAACGCTGAATTGGGGCCGAAAGGGGCAGCGAAAACTGATTTGCTGATTGATTTACACAACACGACCAGCAATATGGGGGCGTGTTTAATTTTGACTCAGGCCGGACCTTTTTATAATCAGTTGGCTGCCTACGTCAAAATGGTCATGCCAGAGGCAATTATCTCGCGGGACGAGGATCATTTTAAAGCTGAAGACCATGCCCTGATGTGTACACTCGGCCGCTATGGTGTACTTGTAGAAGTAGGGCCCCAGCCACAATCTGTACTACGCCATGACGTGCTTGAGCTGATGGACCGGATGACCCGCCATGTTCTTGATTTTGTCGAGTTATACAACAATGACAAGGTACCTGAGCTGCCGAGACAAACTGAAGCTTTTCGTTACTTACACAGCATTAAACTGCCTGTGAATGACCGGGGTGAGCGACTGGGTATGGTGCATAAAAATGTGCAGGACAAAGACTATCAGCCAATTCATCCGGGTGATCCCATTTTCATGCTGTTTGATGGCACTGAAATCTATTATGAGGGCGATACGACGGTGTATCCAACCTTTATTAATGAAGCAGCTTATTACGATAATAATCTGGCGATGTCTTTAAATGAAAAAGTTTTTATTAATCTCGATGAATAACGCCCGCATTATGTTTTATTAATGAGATTTTTGTGTTATTAAGATGATAATTATTTGAGGGCGGTTCAAACCGGAGACGTTTGCATGCCGAAGTTTGGGCTGAGTTTAGTTTTAGTTATCCCTTTTTTAATCAGCAGCACTATGGCGCTGGCATGGCCGGAGCAGACAGAGCAATCAGTTTTAAGGCTTTATACCGAACATAGCCCGCCGGGGGAGTATCTGGATGCCAGTGGTAATGTCAGCGGTGCGACTGTTGAACTTATTGAATTGCTGCTTAGCCGGCTTGATCAGCCTGCCACAATTGAATTACTGCCGTGGGCCCGGGCCTTAGAGCGGGCGCAGCGACAGACTAACAGTGGTGTGTTTGAAACGGTGCGCAATCAGGAGCGGGAAGCGCGCTTCAAATGGGTAGGTCCGCTGAAAATGCATACTATTGGTTTATATGGCCGCAGTGATGTATTCAGAGGCCGGCATTTCGCTGCACTGGCAGGCAGTAATTATATCGCCTGTGAATACCGCCAGTCTGTTCATGTTAACTCCCTGAAGAGGTTAGGCTTTACCGAAGGGCGTAATCTGATCCTGACGGTAAATCACGGCGATTGCTTTACCTTACTTCTCAAGGGCAGGGTGCAGCTGGTGGTGCTGAATGAAGCTGGCTATGCTGAACATCAGTTAAAAATGCAGCAGGCCGGACATGATCTTATTCTGATGCAGCCGTTAAGTCAGGTACAGCTTTACCTGGCGCTTTCGCTGGATATTGATGACAGTGTTGTTGAACGCTGGCAACAGGTTCTTGAGCAAAGTTATCGTGATGGCAGTATGCGCCGGTTATATCAGGGTGTTTATAGTGAGCAAATGATCCGTACCCTGGAACAATTTGCAGAAAAAAAGGGTGAGCAACTGCCACCGGAAGATGGTGGCGATCCATTCCGGCGTTAGTCTGCTGCGGCCAGTGCTTTAATTTGCTGCTCTGTCAGGCGGTATCCCAGCCATTCTGTTTTTTCCTGTGCCCCCAGGGACTGATAGAATTTTATTGCCGGGGTATTCCAGTCCAAAACGCTCCATTCAAAACGGCCACAATTGTTCGTCGCTGCGATGGTTGCCAATGCTTTAAATAACGCTTTGCCGGCACCACTGCGCCTTGCATCAGGCGAGATATACAAATCTTCCAGATACAAGCCGTATTTTCCCTGCCAGGTTGAGTAATTGTAAAAATAAACGGCAAAACCAATTGGCAGACCGTGCTTTTCGCAGATCAGCGCATGAGCTTTGGCATCGCTGCTGAAGATGGTTTGCTTAATCAGCTCCACTGAAGTCAACACTTCGTGCTCGGCTTTCTCGAAGATAGCCAGTTCCGTTATGAACCGTAATATCGTCGCGGCATCGTCCGGCGTTGCCGGGCGTACGGTAAGGTTAGTCATTGTTGTTTCCTTAATTAAAAAACTGGCTGACAGACTGATTCTATAAACTGTCGTACCGCGATTTTTTCTGGATAAGCTCTATGGCATAGTTATCCGGATCACGAACAAAGGCAATTTCAGTGGTACCGCCTTTAACGGGGCCGGGCTCGCGGCTGATGACTCCCCCCTTGGCACGGATTTGCTCACACGCCTGATAAACGTCATCGACTTCCAGCGCAATATGGCCAAAGGCATTGCCCAACTCATAACTGCTGGTACCCCAGTTATAAGTCA
>NZ_JAWVZF010000112.1:0-9057 GCF_033722355.1 Arsukibacterium sp.
CTGCCACTGGATGGCAGACAACTCTGGCAACTGTGGCGGCAACAACAGGTACGGTGTATTGTAGCTACCAGTAATGAGATTCTGCAGCAGCTGTTTGCACTGATGCCGGAAGAGGGACAGGTCTGGCTAAGGCAATGCCACTGGCTGCTGGTAAGCCCCCGGATGCAGGAGCAGGCACAGGCACTGGGCATTAGCCCCAAACAAATCCGCCTGGCAGATAATGCCAATGATCAGGCCTTACTGCAGCAAATTATTCAGCTTAAAAAGGAAATGTTATGAGTGAGCAGGCAGAGTTAACCCCGGCTGAGGAATCAGCAGCGCCGCTGGAGCAGCTGAAACAGCAAATTGCTGAGCAGGAACAACGCCCTGTCGGTGCTGGCCGCGCGTTAGCTGTGCTGGCATTGCTATTTACCCTGTTGCTGGCAGCGGGTGTGGCTGCTGCAGGCTACTGGTTATGGCCACAGTGGCAGCAAATGCAAAACCAACAGCAGCAATTACAGCAGGCACAGCAGGAAATTAACCGGCAAAGTGCTGAGCTGCTAAGCAGCAGTCAGAGCCAGCTGCAACAGACTCTGAGTAGCCAGCAGCAAAGCCTGACTGTGTTAGAACAGCAATTAACGGCTGAGCAGCAAGCGTTGCAGCAGCAACTGCAGCAGCAGATGCAGGCAGTGCGTGAGCTGGTGCAGCAAAGTGACGGCGCACCGCCAAGGCACTGGGCACTGGCAGAAATTCAGTTTTTGTTAAAACGGGCGGATTACAGCCTGTGGTTAAACCGGGATATCAACAGTGCCCGCCTGTTATTGCAGCGCGCCCAGCAACAACTGGCTGAACTGGATGATGCCTCATTAATTAATGTTCGTCAGGCCATCGTTGCCGATTTAGCCGCGTTGGCAGAATTAACCCCCCCCGATCTGAGCGCTGTCCATGTTGAGTTGGCACAAATGCGCAAAACCAGTATGACGCTGCCGCTGAAGCAACAACAGGCTGAGCTTAGCGTGTCGGTGGCGCCACCAGAGGGAGAGCTGAAAAACTGGCGCAGCACGTTAAAATATTATTGGGACAGCAGCTTGCAGCAGTTATTTTCAGCCAGGGTAGCGGTGCCGGAAGATTATTTCAGTTTAAGCACAGAGCAGCAGCTGATGGTCCGGATTGCCCTGAATCAGCAACTGTTACTGGCTCAACTGGCCGCGTTAGAGGCTGAGCCTGCGGTATATCGCAGTGCCTTGCAACAAGCCAGTGATCAGCTGCAGCGATATTTTCAGCCCGGCGAACCGGCCGTGCAGCAGCTTAGCGACAAACTACTGGCGTTGGCTGCTGTCGATATCAGCCCGCAGCAACTGCCGGCACTGCAGAGCGTTTCGCAGTTGCAGGACTACCTGCAAAGCATGGCGGAGAGTGAGCTATGATCAAGGCGCTTATTCTGATCGCGGTCTTGGCGCTGGCAATGTTTGTCGGGCCGGTTGTCACTAATAATCCGGGCTATATCAAACTGGTGCTGGCCGGCTACGTGATAGAGATGACCGCGCTGGGCTTTGCCATTGTCCTGCTCGCCGCGTTGCTGGTACTGGTCATCGCGGTTAAAGTGGTTAAACGCTTATTGCGTTTACAACATGTCTCTTTTAACTTTTTCCGCTCCCGGCGCGAACGCAAAGCCCGCCACGCTTTTGCCAATGGTTTGCATGCCTATGCCAGACGGCAGTGGCCACAGGCGGCCGGTCAGTTGCAGCAGGCTTTGCAGGCCGGAGATTTTAATCACGAAAAACGGTTACTGGCAGCTTATGCTGCGTTTTACGCCGGTGATACCACTGAGGCAACCCGTTTAATCGCTGAATTGGCAGAGGACGATCCCGGCCGTCAGTATCTGGAAGCCGATATCTTATTGCATCAGGGCCATGCCAGCCAGGCTGTGGTGCATCTGGAGGCACTGTTACTGCATCCGCCGGTAGACCCGGCACTGGGTCAGCTATATCTGCGGGCGCTGCAACAAGCCGGGCAGTGGCAATCACTGTTGGCTGGCGCCGGCAGGGCGGCCCGCGACCATTGGTTTGACAGAGCCAGCTGGCGGCAGCAGCGCTTTGCCATTTATCCCCAGGCTATCCGGCATTTAGCCGCTGAGGCCGGCTTTGACCAGCAGCAAGATTACTGGCAGAGCCTGCCTGCCAAAGAGCGCAAGTCTGCAGCGGCCGCGTTAGGTTTAGCCTGGGCTGAAGCCGACGCGGGCCAAGCTGACGCCGCAGAGAAACGGCTGGTGGCAGCCTTGTCACTGACTGATATTGCAGCAGCCTGGCCCCATTTACGCCAGATCCGGCTGGGTCGCTCGGTGCTGCGGCTGCGGAAACAGATCCAACACTGGCTGCGGGATAATCCTACCAACGGTTATCTGTTTGCGGTACTGGCTTATCTTGCGGAACAGGAAGGTGAGCAGCAGCAGGCGCAGCAAGCCTGGCAAAAAGCCCGGCAGTATCAGCCCGAGCTGCGTTAATGTCAGCGTTATTAAGAGGTCTGGCTGCCATGGCGCGGCCCGACGCCAGACTGTTAATTCTCGGCAGTATGCCGGGCGCAAAATCACTACAACAACAGCAATATTATGCCCACCCTCGTAATGCTTTCTGGCCGTTAATGGCCAGGATCCTCGGCTTTGATCCCGGTCTGAGTTATTCAGACAGGCTGCAGGCCATGCTAAGCCGGCGGGTCGCATTGTGGGATGTTATTGGTTATTGTCAGCGGCAGGGCAGCCTGGACAGCGCCATCACTGCTGAACAGGCCAACGATTTCGGCCGTTTCTTTCTGCTGCACAATAAAATTGAGGCTATTGGCTTTAACGGCGGGAAGGCATGGCAATGTTTCCGCCGGCAGGTCATCGGTAAACAGCCATTACCCGACGGCCTGCAGCTGATCCCGTTACCTTCTACCAGCCCGGCGCATGCCAGTCTGAGCTTTGATGATAAACTGCAGCAATGGCAGAAAATCAGTCCGTTTTTGAGCTGATGGCGATTGCTGCTGTACTTTGCCTCAACCGTTTCTCTGGCGTCAGTCCCTGTCGGTACTTTTCACAACAGCTTACGTTTTCTGCTTGACAGCCGGCTAATTCAGGTCAATATTGGTGACTAATTAACCAGTCATTAATCTGTTTGATAACACTAATCTTATGAAACAATTGTTATGCAGAGCCAGCATATTACTGTGGTCGGTTGCCAAACCGGCTAATCTGCATAATTGTGCCACCGACTATCATCTGTCTGAGTGGTTTGACGAGTAGCCCCTCCCGCTGAGTAAGCTGCAAAATCTTTGGTCTGGTATGACGCCGGGCCGAGAGACCTGGCCTGTTGGCCAATTCCTATAACAAAACAATATGCAGGAAGTAAAAATGAAAGCACTAAGTCTGTTAGGCGTCATTGCGTTATTGCTATGTGGTAATACGCAGGCCTGTTTAATTCAGGAGAGCGAAAATAACAATAATGAAAGCGCTGCGGATGGCCCGCTCTGCAGTGGCACCACAGTGCAGGCCAGCATTGGCAGCCGTACCGATCAGGATTGGTTTTACTTTGACACCAACGCCACCGGTGATATCAGTGTTAATCTGAACCATGGCAGCAATGCTGACTTTGACTGGTTTTTATACCGGGCAAGCGGTAGCTATATTGCATCAGGCCAGAGTGGGGCCAACCCCGAAACCGGCACTTATGCCGACTCGCCTGCAGGAGCTCATTTTATCAAGGTAACCCGTTACAGTGGTACCGGTAACTACCAGCTGACCGTTAACTTTAGCGGCACGGGTGGCGGTACCAACCCTGAACCGGTACCTGAAAACTGTCCCGCTGGCAGCAGACCGGCGAAACCGGGTGGTCTCAGCGCAACCTTACTGGGTAACAGTAACGATGTTTGCGTCAGTCTGAGCAATCCGGCGCTGCTGTTAATGGGCGGTGGCGCTGACGTCGATGCTGCGTTTGCTAACCGCATTGCGCCACATATTAAAGGGGGAAATGTGGTGGTGCTGCGTACCTCCGGCACCGCAGCGTACAATGAGTATTTGCAGGGGTTAACCAATGCTGCGTCGGTAGAAACACTGATTGTGGATACCCGGACTAAAGCCAACAGTGATTATGTAGACTGGGCCATTCGCAGTGCTGAGTTTGTATTTATTGCCGGTGGCGATCAGTCTGACTATCTGAATCAGTGGCAGGGCACCAAGCTGCAGGATGCGTTAATTCAGGTGTATAACAAAGGCGGGGCCGTTGGCGGTACCTCTGCCGGTAATCATGTACTGGCTCAGTTTATCTATGATCCCGACGGCGTGCTTGGTGCGATCAGTTCAGAAGCTGTCACAGATTTCTGCCATGAAACAGTCAATATCAGCACTAACTTTCTGAATATACCGCTACTCAGCGGCATTATTACCGACACCCACTTTAAACAGCGGGATCGAATGGGCCGCTCAGCGGTATTCCAGGCCAGGTTGGGTAGCAGTGGTCGGGTAGTGGCGGTATCAGAAGCAACATCGCTGTTTGTAACAGCCGATGGCAACGGCGTGGTCGATGGTAGCCATGAAGTTTACGTGCTGCGGGCTGACAGCCAGACCCAATATCAGCAAACCAGTTGTGGCCAGCCGGTGATTATTAACGATCTACTGCGCTATAAATTGTTGCCGGGTCAGAGCTATAACCTGCTGAATAACAGTACCGCGGTCAGTCCCAGCCGCTTAAGTATCAATGGTAGTAACAGTAATTTTTATAACCCAACCAACCCTTACTAATAGTCTGTCTCAGGCGGGTGTAGTGCTTGCCTGAGTTCTTCGGTAAAGTCTCAGTATTTTCAGGCAACAATAAGATAACAAACGTTGCATTAAAATTATTTTTGTTTATGGTATCCGCAGTGGAATAAAAAGGGACTAGCAATGAAAAAATGGTTTTTTTTGGCCTTATTTGGCTGCAACGTCGCTCAGGCCGATATGCTGGAAGCATTAAAGGCGTATGAGAACAAAAATTATCGCGAGGCACAGCAACTCTTTGCTGAGCTACTGCCACTTGGCAATGAGATAGCCGCAATTAATCTTGGCGCAATGGCGTATCAGGGGGAAGGGCAGGAAAAAGATCTGAAGCAGGCGCTGGCTTACTTTATGTTAGCCGCCGAGCTTGAGCATCCGCAGGCAAAAGCAATTTTGCATGACCTGGTAAAACATAGCACAGAGCAAGAGCTGGATCAGGCTAATCAGCTGTTTGAGCAGTTAAAGCGCCGGCTGGTTATTGGGGCGACAGATTTGGACAAACCGGTTAACGACAGCATGCCACAGCCGATAAAACGGGTAAGCCCTGAATATCCGGTAAATGCCGCCAGAAATGGTAAGTTCGGTTATGTGCAGCTGCGCTTTTTAGTGGATGAGCAAGGTCGGGTAACGGCCATTGACACGTTAGATGCTTACCCTGAAAAAGTTTTTGAAAGAGCCTCTATCCGCGCTGTTAAAAGGTAGCGCTATGAGCCCAGTGGTCAAAAGCATTTAATGAAAGTACAACTCAGCTATTCTCTGAGCGGCGGTGTTAAGGTATCTGCGGTAGAAGAGACTGTCGCTGAACATAACTTATGGGAGTACTCAGTGGCGGGTTCGCCACAGCATCAGTTGGCTCTGGGCATGCTGTTATCGTTGGTTGAGATTCAAAGCGGTAATGGCTTTTGGTACAACCCTGATTTGCCGCTGACCCCAACAGCAGACTTTTCCATTTATGATAAGCGTGCTGAGCTGCGGCCTGACTTTGATGGTTTCTGGGGCTATGCAGTTGTTCGGGTGGCCGGAGATGGCACTATAACTGAGCAAATAAAAACGGATTTTGAACCCCGCAGCGAGGTCACTAATTTAGTGGGGCTGAAGCTGAAAGGCAAAGTAGAAGCTGATGTTTATCGGCTGCATCGCCGAAGTGACATTAGCCCCAGAGAGGTCATGGCAATACCCTCAATCGAGGTTTCCCGGTCTATGTCTGGCAAGTACTGGTGGCAGCAGGCGGCAAAAAACGGCAGTAAAGATGCACAGCGAATTATGGCAGCCCATGACGAGCAGTGGGAAAACTATCTGCTGAGCCAGAACGATGGCGAGGTGATGGCCTGGACCGGTACCCGGTTAATTCTGGAAGGGCAGCGCGAACGTGGTTTGCAGTTAATTGAGCAGGCCATCGCAAAACACTATAAACCGGCCACTGAACTGAAAAAACAATTTATGTAGCCCATTTTTACAATAATGGAATTAATTGCTGCCCCGGCGGTCTGATGCTGACGAAACAGCATCAGATCAGCGCAGCACATCTTGTCCGCTGTCGGATTGCCGACCCCACTCAGGACGGTTTTGAAGCACTTATGGCCGCTAACCCAGTCATCCCGTGCGGTGATGAAACAGCCAGCAGCACGCTGCTAAAGCAAGCGCTGGATAAACATATTAAGCGTTAATTGCTCAAGCGTCAGCGATATGCTGCTCCAGCCGGGCTTTTAAATCACCGTCAATGGCTACCGCTTTGCCGGTTTTCCGGTCTAGACAAACAAAGGTTACTTCCGCGTCGGCAGCAATCGCATCTTTACCGGCAATCCGCACTTCCTGCTTAACCACGGCACTTTTACCGCCTATTTTGCTAAAGCGGGTAAAGATTTCTAACATATCGCCCATGGTAGCCGCTACCCGGTAATTAATATTGATATTAACAATTACCCAGGCCAGATTATGTTTGGCAAACCAGTCAATATCGCCGCTGTCTTCCAGATAGCCCCAGCGGGCTTCTTCCAGAAACTCCAGATAGCGGGCATTATTAACGTGCTGATAAATATCGAGATGGTAACCGCGTACCTTTATTAGGGTTTTATGCTGCATGCGCTGGCTCCGTGCTTCATTCAGGGGCAGAGATTGTGGCATAAACCAGCTGGCCAAACCAGTTTAAATATAAGCAAAGGCATCGGCAAACATGTGTTCACGATGAGCACCATGCTCGGCAAAAGCTTCGCGGGCTATTCCGGCCATGGCAAAGGGGCCGGCAATATAAATATCGTAGGGCTCCAGCGAGACAAAATCGGCCAGCACGGCTTCATGAACCAAGCCAGTACGACCCTGCCAGCCAGGTCCGGGTTGCTGCACCACCGGAATAAAGCGAAATTGTTTATGCTGACGGGCCCACTCTGTCAATTCTGACTGATAGTACAAGGCATCTTGATGGCGCACGCCCCAGTATAAAAATACTGGCTGACTTGCACTTGCCGCACTCAGTGTTTGAGCAATAGCATAAACATAGGAGAAGCCTGTGCCACCAGCCAGCAATATAATAGGTCTGTTACTGGTTTCGCGCAGCTGAGCCTGGCCCAGGCCGATTTCGGCCATCACTGGCAAACCGGCGCGAAACTGCTGTTCAATATGGCTTAGGGCTGCGCTGGACCAGGTATCACCTGCTGGCGTGCCAATATGTAATTCCAGCAGCTCGCTGCGGGCGCTGCTGGCAATCGAAAACGGTCTTTTATCATTCTCACTTAACACCAGTTGCAGATAATGGCCGGCGCTGTAATCTGCAGCCTGCTCTGGCCGCAGCACAACTTTACTGATGCCGGGGGTCAGGGCTTCAACAGAAATTACCTGGCAGGCAATGGCAGAGGTATTGGCAGTGTTAGTCATAACGCTCTCGTTTCTGGTGGCTGGTTCTGGAGCTCAGCCACTGATAAATGGATGATGTAATACGACATCGCTTAGCGGGTAAGCCAGGCAACAATAAGTAAACTGCTGTTGTTTGTCCACGGCAGACAGCGGTTGCGGCTCGTTATAACGCACCTCACCACTTTTAAGTTTGCAGACACAGCTGCTGCAGACACCTTGCCGGCAGCGATTTGGAAAATCAATGCCAGTACGCAATGCGGCGCTGAGGATTGTTTCGCCGTGCTGCACGGTAAAATTAAGCCCGGCAGGGGTAATCGTCACCTGGTAACTCAAAGCCGGGGCGCCTTTACCGGCAACACAATACCCAGACTGTCCCAGATGGCGTCGACCCGCTGCTTAGTCGTCTCGTCCATCACGATAGGCTCGCCCCATTCGCGGCTGGTTTCACCCGGCCATTTATTGGTTGCGTCCATGCCCATCTTTGAGCCTAAACCCGATACCGGCGAGGCAAAGTCGAGATAATCTATCGGGGTATTTTCAACCAGGGTGGTGTCGCGTGCCGGGTCCATCCGGGTGGTGATGGCCCAGATCACATCCTGCCAGTCACGGGCATTAATATCATCATCACAGACAATAACAAATTTGGTATACATAAACTGGCGCAAAAAAGACCAGACGCCCATCATTACCCGTTTGGCATGGCCAGGGTACTGCTTTTTCATGGTAACCACAGCCAGCCGGTATGAGCAGCCTTCCGGTGGCAGATAAAAATCGGTGATTTCCGGAAACTGTTTTTGTAGTATCGGAACAAAGACTTCATTCAGTGCCACCCCGAGTATTGCCGGCTCATCTGGCGGCCGGCCGGTGTAGGTGCTGTGATATATCGGTTCTTTGCGCATCGTGATGTGCGTTACAGTAAATACCGGAAAATTATCAACTTCGTTGTAATAACCGGTATGGTCACCGTAGGGGCCTTCAGCTGCCATTTCACCGGGGGCAATATAGCCTTCCAGCACAATCTCAGCGCTGGCCGGCACCTGTAAATCATTACTGATGCATTTGACCACTTCGGTATTATCACCCCGCAGTAAACCGGCAAAGCCGTATTCTGACAGCGTATCTGGCACCGGCGTTACTGCACCTAAAATGGTTGCCGGATCGGCGCCTAACGCCACTGAAACCGGATAATTCTGGCCCGGATTGGCTTTTTGAAATTCATAAAAATCCAGCGCACCGCCGCGGTGCGACAGCCAGCGCATAATCAGTTTGTTTTTGCCAAGTACCTGCTGGCGGTAAATGCCCAGATTTTGCCGCTCTTTGTGCGGCCCTTTGGTTACAGTTAAACCCCAGGTAATTAATGGCGCGGCATCGCCCGGCCAGCAGGTCATCACCGGCAGCTGGCTCAGGTCTACCTGCTCCCCGGTTAGCACAATTTGCTGACA
>NZ_JAWVZF010000113.1:0-9057 GCF_033722355.1 Arsukibacterium sp.
ATAATGCCGAGCAACGTCATGATCAGACTCATTAACAAATGAAACAGCAACAGCCATCTGAGCTTGGCCCGCCAGTGATAAGCGTTGAGCGGATAACGCCACAACACCACAAAAATAGTGGCCACAGCCAGCACTGACAGCCAGAAGCTGGCACTTAACACCCAAAATGGCTGCACCAGCAGCAACAGTGCGACCAACAATAACCAGAACCTGCTAAGTGGAATTTGCGTCAGTTGACTTCGGCAGATAACCAGAATAAGCAGTGCAATACTGGCGCGCAGCGTTGGTATGGCAAAGTTTGCCAGCCAGGCATATACCAGGGCGAAGACCAGCCCACAGAGTAATACCAGCAGTTGCTGGCGCCTGATTGGCAGCAAGCCTTTGGTCCAGTTACCGAGCCAAAGGACCCAGCCAAAAACCAGCCCTATATGTAAACCTGAAATTGCCAGCAGATGCCCCAAGCCGGCATGCTGCGCGCCCTGCCAGAGCGTATCGGAAAACTCCCGCTCGCCAACTGCCAGAGCTTTGAGTAATGGTGCGGTACGATAAGGTGAAATAGCCTGCTCTACCCGGCTCACAGCCCGCTGACGCCATGACGTTGTTTGCTTAAATAAAATATGCGGACCCGGCGCTACCTGCGCTGAGGCAATCAGGCTGTTGATATAACCGGATGCTTCCCGGTTGATACCACCCGGGTTGGCCAGACCGTGCAGGGGCTTTGGCTGCAACCTGAGCAGCCAGTGCTGCCCGGCTGCCAGTCTGGGTGGTTGCTGCCAACGCAATGACAACCTAAACCCCCTGGCTGGCCCGCTGAGTATTGTTGCACTAAGCTTGGTGTAATCCGGATAAGATGTCGGCGTTGTGTCAATCATGACACGTACAGGTTTGCCAGCCGAGGTAAGTATTGCCTGCTGCGCCGCCTGATATTGCTGATAGTGCCAGCTTAAGCTAGCCAGATAGCTGGCAGCCCCCAGCAACACCAGCAGGTAAGGCCAGCGGCGGACAAACACCAGTAAAAACAGCATAACAAAAAAAATACTGAAAAAAGGTGGCACTATCGGCAAAAATAACGACAATAGGCTGGCTGTAATAACTCCGATGCAGAATCCTAGCATGGCCTCTTTCTATACAGGTTAGAATGCCCAAAAAACTATTTAAGAAATATCTACCATCAGCCGAAAAAATCAAGCAACAAAAACTTATAAATTTATTTGGAAGTTTGCTACATGATGGTAACCTTTGGCATTTAAACCGGCGTTCGGCGCGCGGGGCTTTTGCTGTCGGTTTGTTCTGGGCCTGGATCCCGATGCCTTTTCAGATGGTGGCAGCGGCTGCCACAGCGATCCCATTGCGGGTGAATTTACCGCTTACCCTGGCATTGGTGTGGACATCAAATCCGCTGACCATGCCAATAATGTTTTATCTGAGCTATCTGATTGGTACTGTCGTACTGGCGCAGCCGCTGGAGCCTTTTGCTTTTGAAGCCAGTCTCGAATGGTTGCGCCAAAGTTTGCATACTATTGGCAAACCTTTTCTGCTGGGGTCATTATTAATGGCAATCACGGCCAGTATCAGTGGTTACTTCCTGATTGACTGGCTCTGGCGACTGTCAGTTAAAAAAGCCCAGCTGGCAAAAATACTGCGGCACAAAAAAAAATAACCCCCTGGTTTGCGCAGGAGTTATCAGTGCTGGCCAAGAACTGAGGCAGGTTCTACTTTACTGGCCCGCCAGGCCGGATACAGGGTTGCCAGCAAACTTAACAAAACAGCAACCGTAAAAGTCAGGCTGACATCCTGCCAGCGCAGCAAAGAGGGCACAAAGTCAATAAAATAAATACTGGGGTCAAGCAGAGAACTGCCCAGAATACGGGTCAACCAGGCAAACAGTTGCTCAATAGTGCTGGCCAGCAGTACCCCAAGGCCCACCCCCAGCAACGAACCAATCAAACCATTAAGCCAGCCAAGCAGCACAAAAGTTTTAATCAGCTGAACCGGCGCCATACCCATTGTCAGTAAAATCGCAATATCGGCTTCTTTCTCCCGCACCGCCATGACCAGTGTTGCGACAATATTAAAACATGCCACCGCAATAACTAAGGTCAGAACCAGATATAGGATTGCCCGTACCATCTGAATATCGTTGTAAACATGCCCCTGGGCCCGGTACCAGTCGCCCAGATAAACATGCTCATCAATCATCCGACCGAGCTGGCGCGCCATTTGCGGCGCTGCAAAAATATCCTCAATGCGGAACGCGAGACCATGCACTTCCCCCTCTGCCACCCCTAACCACTGTGCTAACGCAGAGATATTTACCCATACCTGACTGTAGTCGAGCTGCCCCCCTAACGAGACAACAGCGCTGACGGTTAAATTAACGGTGCGATGACTGGCCAGACTGCCGTCAGCGGCAAACCGGGGTAACATCAGTTGTAAGTTCTGACCCGGCTCAATGGCCAGTGCTTTGGCAATGCCCTGTCCGAGCACAATTTGCTGTTCGTTCAGGCCCGTCAGACTGCCCTGGCTGACAAAGTCTGATATTGCGCTGATTTGCCGTTCGTACTTAAGATCAATCCCACGTACCTGAGCGGCTTTTACCGCACCACTGTGGCGCAACATGCCATTAGCTTTGATATAAGGCGCCACGGCACGGACACCATCAATCTCAGCCAAAGTCTGAACCTTGGCTGGCCAGTTTGTCAGACTGTAGTCTACCGCTTCTAATTCAACATGTGGGATCACAGCCAGCAGCCGATCTTTTAATGCCTGTTCAAAGCCATTCATCACCGACAGCGCCAAAATCAGAATAGCCACGCCTAGCGCAATGCCGCTGGTGGAAGAGGCGGAAATAAACCGGATAAAACCACTGGTATGCCGGGTAGAGCGATAGCGTTTTGCCAGTTGCCAGGCGAGACTAGCCATGCATCACCTCTAGCTGACCTTCACGCATCAGGTATTGCGAATCAAGCCGGCCAGCCAGTTCGGTGTCGTGAGTTACCACCACAAAACTGGTCGCCATGCTGGAATTTAGTTCGCGTAGCAGTTTATAAATGGACTCGGCCGTGTGTTGATCGAGGTTGCCGGTTGGCTCATCGGCCAGCACCAGTGCTGGCCGGGTAACAAGCGCCCGGGCGATGGCTACCCGCTGCCGCTCGCCGCCACTAAGCTCAGCCGGTTTGTGATGGCCACGATGCTCCAGCCCTACCCGCGCAAGCAACGCGGCAGCACTGGCCAGTGCTTCTGAGCGTTTTTCACCGCGGATAAACAGTGGCATCGCCACATTTTCAAGTGCAGTGAAATCCATCAGTAAGTGATGAAACTGATAAATAAACCCCAGTTGCTGATTGCGAAGTAAGGCTTTTTTTGCCGAGCTTAAACCTGCCAGCGGCTGACCGGCGATGGCCACGGTACCACTGTCAGCGACATCCAGTGCACCTAAAATATGCAGCAAGGTGCTTTTACCTGAGCCAGAGCTGCCAACAATAGCCACCATTTCACCCGGCGCTACGCTCAGACTAACATTATGTAATACCCGGGTTTCTGCTGCGCCATCGCGGTATGTTTTACATATTTGGCTTGCTTCTAATACTTTATTCATCGCGTAAAATTTCCGCCGGATTAATTTTAACTGCCCGCCAGGCCGGATACAGCACTGCCAGCAGAGTAAGCCCCACTGCACAGCCAAAAATAGTGATAATCTGCCATGGATTAACTGCCACCGGCAGAGCGATACCGCTGGCCAACTGTAAACCAAAAACACTTAGTACTTCGTTTAGCTGCCAGCACACTAATAAACCTGCCACTACGCCAAGCACAGCACCAAAAATACCATTGACCACGCCCTGAAAAGCAAATACAGCAAATAACTGACTATCAGCCATACCCAGTGTTTTTAAAATGGCCACTTCTGCTTGTTTTTCCGTTACCATCATCACCAGCGCCGACACAATATTAAACGCGGCAACAGCCACTATCAGTAACAACATCAGCCACATCATGGCTTTTTCCATTGCCACAGCAGCAAATAACTTGCCCTGACTTTGCCGCCAGTCGGTGACTGCACTAAAGCTGTTACTCAGACTCAGACGCTCTGCTAACAACGGGGCCCTGAAAGGCTCTGCCAGGCTGAGCCGCCACGCCGGTTCGCGTTGTGCAGCGGGCAGCAGCCGGGCAAGATCATCCAATCGGGTAACCGCCAGCAGATTGTCGACCTCAGAACCCGTATCCACTATTCCCACGACTTCAAATAAGCGTTGCCGCGGTAACCAGCCAACCGGCGTGTAACTGCCGCCCTGGGCCAGCATAAACCGTAATTGCTGACCACGGCTGACTTCAAGCTGTTCTGCCAGGCCACGGCCCAGCACTACCCCATACCGGCTTGTGGCAAAATCCTGCCAGCTACCGACGACCAGTGCCTGTTGTAAAAATTGCGGTATATGATCAGCATTTATCCCTTGCAACATCACAGCATTGAGCTGACGCGGTGCCTGGACCAGTGCTTCAGATTGTAAAAAAGGGCTGATATCCTGCACGCCGTCACTGGCAGTAAGTTCTGCTTGCCAGGAAGTTCCGGGGCTTTGCGGTTGCACCACCACATGCGGAATGACGCCAAGGATCCGTTTTTTCAGTTCAGCTTCAAAGCCATTCATCACTGAACTGACCAGCGTTAATGCCATCACGCCCAGCAGAATACCGGCTACCGAGAAAAAGGTGATAAACGAAATAAAGGCATTGCCCTTCCGGCTTTGGCTATAGCGTAGCCCAAGCAAAATGCTAACGGGTAATTGCATGTTAATATTCAGGACTTTGCCTCGGTTAGATGGTAAATTAGCTGCAAAAAACGCTGCTGATAATAGTGATTATTAGCCATAATGACAAGCAACCTTCATTGAGGCCTGCTATGGACCCATTATTACAGTCATTAACCGACACTTATAACGATTACTTCAGTGTTGAGCACGACATTATTGTCAACTGCAAAATGTACCACGGTGAACTGCCGTCACAGCAGGCTTTTATTGCCAGTATTCCACAGCCATTTTTACTGGCCGGTGAGATGGGCAGCCTGAATATGTCGGCACTGCGCTCATTAAACCGGATCGGCGAACTGGCCGAAGAACTGGCAAATTATCTGCAACAGCAGGCCCGTAAAATTGATTTATTACTGCATTATGTGCTGCAGCAGCAAGACAGCGCGGAGCATCGTCAGCTAACGTTAAGCTATGGCGGTGCAGGCTTATGTCTGCAAAGTCAGCAAGCTTTGCCATTGCTCAGCTTAGTGGAGATAAAACTGTTTCTGGCTGAAAACGAAGGGGCCGTTTATTGTATAGGTCAGGTTATCAGTGCTGAACAGACCGCGGCAGGTTGGCAAATAAAGGTTGTATTTCGCCGGATTAGAGATCAAGATCGCGAGCTTATTGTCCGGGCCAGTCTGCATCAGCAGTCACGGCAGCTGAAACAAAAAGCGGCACAACGTCAGTTACCGGAATAAGTCATTGTTCTAGCTTTATCGCTACGTTTATCTTATAAGTATTTTGATAGGGTTTCAGGTTTTAATGAGTTTTATTAGGTTTTTACCCCGGATTAAATGCCAGCAGGATCAGATAGGTTGGGGCCAGCTGCATGGGGCCGCACTGCCGTTTGCCATAGCCCAACTGGTACAGGCTGAACCCGCCGTCTATATGTTAGTTGTGCCGGACACACCAAGTGCGCTGCGGCTGGAGCAGGAACTGGCGGTATTTCTGGCAGAAAGTAACTGCCCGGTATTAACGTTGCCTGACTGGGAGACCTTACCCTACGATGTTTTTTCACCCCATCAGGACATTATCTCTCAACGCCTGAAAACCCTTTACCAGCTTCCCCGACTGACTCAGGGTCTGGTTATCGTGCCGGTAAGCACCCTCCTGCTAAAAATAAGTCAGCGTAATTATCTGGAACAAGCCAGTTTTCTGATTAAACAGGGCCAGCAAGTCAATTTAACGGCGCTTAAATTGCAGCTTAGCGCTGTCGGCTACCGTGCTGTTGAGCAGGTGATGGAACATGGTGAATTTTCAGCCCGCGGTTCATTGCTCGATTTGTATCCTATGGGCTGCAGCCTGCCTTTTCGGATCGATTTTTTTGATGACGAAGTCGACGGCATCCGTACTTTTGACCCTGATAATCAGCGTAGCCTGACTCAGGTTGACGCCATTGAATTATTACCCGCTCATGAATTTCCAACCGATAAAGCGGCCATTGAACGGTTCAGGCTGCGCTACCGGGAGCGTTTTGCTGCCCGCAATGAGAAAGAGTCAATATATCAGCAGGTCAGTCAGGGCATTCTGCCGGCCGGCATTGAATATTATTTGCCGCTGTTTGCTGAACAAACTGCCAGTTTATTTAGTTTTCTGCCACCGGAGTGTATTGCTTTAAGCTTTGGCGATATTGAGCACAGTGCCAACCAGTTCTGGCATGAATTAAAACGCCGTTACCATGACCGGGCTATTGATACCCTGCGACCGATTTTACCACCGCAGGAGTTATATCTGCAAACGGATGAGTTATTCAGTGAACTGAATAAATTCAGCCGGATTAAGCTAAGTCGCGCTACCCTGCCCGCTAAGGCCGGCCAGGAAAATGCACCGGTTTCAATGCTGCCAGAGCTGAATATTCAGCATCAGTTAAAACAACCGCTGAACCTGCTCAGTGATTTTTTATTGTCATTAAAACAGCAAAACGGCCGGGCGATCTTCTTTGTCGAAAGCGAAGGTCGCCGGGAGAGCCTGCATCAGCTGTTTAGCAAAGCCGGCATACGGGCGCCCGAAATAAGCTCGTTGGCAGATTTTTCAAAAAGTGACTCAGATTTAGTGATGCTGGTCGGGGCGCTGGAGCAAGGGGCGCTAATCAGCACCACACCGCCGCTGGCACTGATTAGCGAAAACGAGCTGTTTGGGCAGAAGATCAGTCAGCGAAGGCGCCGGAAAAAAAGTCAGCAGGTTTCCTCCGATACGATAATCCGCAATCTGGCAGAACTCAGTGAAGGCCAGCCGGTGGTCCATTTGCAACATGGGGTTGGCCGCTATCAGGGGCTGCAGGTACTGGATGCGGCCGGGATCAGCGCTGAATTCGTTACCATTGAATACGCCGGCAGCAGCAAACTGTATGTCCCGGTGTCTTCGCTGCACTTGCTCAGCCGTTATTCAGGGAGTGATCAGGAACATGCGCCCCTGCACAAACTGGGTAACGATACCTGGGAAAAAGCCCGGCGCAAGGCGGCAGAAAAAATCCGCGATGTTGCGGCAGAATTACTGGATGTCTATGCCCAGCGTGCTGCCCACCAGGGTTATGCTTATAAAATTGACCAGGAACAATATGCCGCGTTTGCTGACAGTTTTCCGTTTGAAGAAACCGCCGATCAGCAGGATGCGATCACGGCAGTATTAAATGATATGCAGGCCCCACAACCGATGGACCGGCTGGTTTGCGGGGATGTTGGTTTTGGCAAAACTGAAGTGGCAATGCGGGCAGCCTTTATTGCCGTTAACGATGGCAAGCAGGTGGCTATTCTGGTCCCGACAACATTGCTGGCACAGCAACATTTTGATAATTTTAAAGACCGTTTCGCTAACTGGCCGGTGCGGGTTGAAGTGCTGTCGCGCTTTGTCAGTCCCAAACAACAAAAAGTTATTCTGGAAGATGTTGCCACTGGCAAAGTGGATATTCTGATAGGTACCCATAAACTGTTGCAGGATGACATTAAACTGCATGATCTGGGCTTATTGATTGTCGACGAAGAACATCGTTTCGGGGTGCGTCAGAAAGAAAAAATTAAAGCACTGCGGGCTAATATCGATATACTGACCCTGACCGCCACCCCCATTCCGCGAACGCTCAACATGTCAATGTCGGGCATGCGCGACTTGTCGATTATTGCCACCCCGCCGGCAAAACGCCTGGCGGTGAAAACCTTTGTCAGGGAGTTTGAGGCTGGCCTGCTGCGCGAAGCCGTTATGCGGGAAATACTGCGCGGCGGCCAGGTTTATTTTTTACACAATGACGTGGCCACGATTGAAAAAATGGCCGCTGATCTGGCCGAACTGGTACCCGAAGCCAATATCGCTATTGCCCATGGCCAGCTGCGTGAACGTGACCTGGAACGGATAATGGCTGATTTTTACCACCAGCGTTTTAATTTACTGCTTTGCTCTACCATTATTGAAACCGGTATTGATGTCCCCACTGCCAACACCATTATCATTAACCGGGCTGATAATTTTGGCCTGGCTCAGTTGCATCAGTTACGGGGCCGGGTTGGCCGCTCGCACCATCAGGCTTACGCCTACTTGCTGACGCCACCACCAAAGCGGCTGAGTAAAGATGCGGAAAAGCGACTCGAAGCTATTTCATCGCTTGAGGATTTAGGTGCTGGTTTTGCGCTTGCCACCCACGATCTGGAAATTCGTGGTGCCGGTGAGTTGCTGGGTGATGAACAAAGCGGCCAAATTGAAACCATTGGTTTTACGTTATACATGGATATGCTGGAAGACGCGGTTACCGCGCTGAAACAGGGGCGCCAACCCAGTCTTGACATGATGCTCAGTCAGCAAAGCGAGATTGATTTAAAAATCCCGGCGCTGCTTCCTGACAGCTATATCCCTGATGTAAACTTACGCCTGTCATTTTATAAAAAACTGGCCAGTGCTAAAGATGAAAGCGAGCTGGACGATGTTCAGGTCGAATTAATTGACCGTTTTGGGCTGCTACCGGATGCGGCAAAAAACCTGGTGAAACTGACCGAGTTCAAACAACAGGCACAAACGCTTGGTATCAGGCGGATTGAAGCTAATGCCAAAGGTGGTGTTATTGAATTTGCTGAGAAAACCCGGGTTGCTCCCGCTTACATAATCAGTCTTATCCAACAGCAAAGCCGGATTTTTAAACTTGAAGGTGGCCAGAAACTACGCTTTGCCATTGCCAGTGCCGATGCCAAAGACCGGCTGACACTGGTTGCCAATATGCTGGCTGACTTCAGCCAACATCAGCTGGAGAAATCATGAAACCTGTTACTGACACTATCTC
>NZ_JAWVZF010000114.1:0-8720 GCF_033722355.1 Arsukibacterium sp.
CCGGGTGACCACGGAATTGCCATTGCTCTCAGTACCCGTCGCCGGCAGGGTTAACACACAGCCGAGCGCTACCGCCTGCTCGACTTTACCGCGATGAGCCAGAATATCCCAGGCATCACCCGGATACACCGCAGCGGCCGCGACAAACTTGGCACCATCAATCACACTGCCGCCCCCTACTGGCAACAGGAAGTCTATTTTTTGCTCGCGGACTAAATCGGCCGCTTTCATCAGGGTTTCAAAGCTGGGGTTCGGTTCAATCCCGCCGAATTCCTGCCAGTCAAAGCCAACAAGCGCTGACACAACCTGATCATACACGCCGTTCTGCTTAATTGAGCCACCGCCATACAGCATTAATATTTTACTGCCGGCGGGAATTAATTTGGCTAACCGCCGAAGCTGATCTTTACCAAACACAATACGGGTTGGATTCTGATAGGAAAAATTAAGCATTTATACTCCGGATAGGCTACTGCACCGTTGCAGATATAGCTCAGTTATGTGGGCATAGCCGCTCTGCTTCAAGTTTTACCGCTCAGTGTTCAGATAGTTCAACGAAAAAGCCAGCTGACTGAATAAGCATCGGCTGGCAATGGAGTAAGTCAGGCTAAGGGTTTTCACCTCGTAAATTGCGAATGCGTTGCTCTAAAGCCGCCGCACTGACCATTTGGGCCGGCACGGGCTCCGATGCTATTAATTGCACTTTTGACCACCAGCGGCCTTTTAGCTTAAAAGCACCTTTGCCATGATGACTGAAAAAAGAGCCCCATAATCCCTGTAGCGCCATTGGCACCACCGGTACCGGACTTTCAGCGATAATGCGTTCGATACCAGGCCGGAAATTGTCGATATCGCCGGTTTTCGTCAGCCGGCCTTCCGGAAAAATACACACCAGATTACCGTCGGCCAGTTCACGCTTTATTGCGGCAAACGCCGCCTCGTACACCTGCTCATCTTTTTGTTTACTGCAGATAGGAATAGTGCGGGCCGCCCGGAATAACCAGTTGGCAACCGGCAGATCATAAATGGCTTTCTCCATCACAAAACGTACCGGTCGGCGCACCGCCCCGGCTATCAGCATGGCATCCACATAGCTGACATGGTTTGCCACTAATACCGCTGCACCTTGTTCAGGGATATTATCCAGCCCTTTACTACGAACCCGGTACAGAGTGTGGCTAAGCAGATATATCACAAAGCGCAGGGCAAACTCCGGTACCTGGCTGTAGACATACAAAGCGACCACCGCGTTCATCACGGCCAGAATTAAAAAATACTCCGGTATTGATAATCCCAGCACTGATAAAAACACAACAGCCGCCACGGCGCTCGCCACCATAAACAGTGCATTAAAGATATTATTGGCAGCAATCATTCTGGCCCGCTCGCCTGGCTCCGCCCGCTTTTGCAATAAAGCGTACAATGGCACAATAAACAGACCGCCGGAAACACCAATCAAAGTAAGGTTAAACAGAACCCACCAGCCGTATCCGGATTGTAAGAATCCGCCCAGACTGAGGAGCTCGCCTGAGATAAATTGCGGCGTGCTGAAATATAAACTGGCGCCAAATACTGTTAGGCCAAGAGAACCTAACGGCACTATGCCAAGCTCAACCCGGTTACCGGATAAGCGTTCGCACAACATTGAACCCAGTCCCACCCCAACCGAGAAAGCGACCAGTAATGCCGTAACCACAGTATTATCACCGGCCAGCACCGTTTTGGTAAAATTTGGAAACTGGGTTAAATAGCTGGCGCCGAGAAACCAGAACCAGCTTATGGCCATAATCGCCAGATATAAGGTACGATTGGCATAGCTGATTTTAATCGTTTGCAATGTTTGTTTAAATGGCGCAAAACGATAACGCTCTGCGTTATTTATCTTACCGACAACCGGAATGGCCCGGCTGGACAGATAGCCGAGCGCCGCAAACACGATCACCATAGTGCCAATCCATAATGAAGCATGGCCTATGCCGACAATCAGGCCACCGACAATAGTGCCGAGTAATATCGCAATAAAAGTGCCCATTTCCACCCAGGCATTGCCTGCCAGTAATTCCTTATCATCCAGTAGCTGCGGCAAAATGGCGTATTTTGCCGGACCAAAGAACGCCGACTGACTGCCCATCAGGAATAATAACCCCAGCAATAATAAATACTGCTGAAAAAAGAAGGCAACGGCAGCGGCTATCATCAGAATAATTTCAGTGAGCTTTAGCGCCCTGATCAGCCTGCTTTTGCACATGCTGTCGGCCAGAGTGCCGGCTGTGGCAGAGAACAACAGAAATGGCAGAATAAATAAACCCGCGGCCAGATTCATCGTTACGTCGGTACTCCATGGCAACGCCTGGGCGGCAGTAAATGCCAGTAATAACATCAGGGCATTTTTAAACACATTATCGTTAAAGGCCCCCAGCGCCTGAGTTAAGAAAAACGGTAAAAAGCGACGGCTCGTGATTAATTTGCTGGCTAGCATACTGACACCTTTTGCGATTGCTGCTTTGACAAAACAGCACTGAAAACGGTAGGTTTTTTTATCAAAATACCCTAAGTTAGCTATCAGGCGCCAGCAGTTACTGCAAATATTGACAAGACGTCTGGCCATCTATATAGTTCGCAGCCCATTTTTGGAGAGAGACCTTATGGTAAACCCTGTTAGCCCGCCGGGTGCGAAACGCTCGTTAATTCCACTGGGGCTGTTTATCCTGCTGTTTTTAGGCAGTGGCTTATATTTCCAGGCACAAGCTGTCGAGTATGCCTTTTATCAGTTGCCCGGCCATGTCGCGATTATTCCGGCGTTAATGCTGGCTATCTGGCTACACCGGGCGCCGCTGCAACAATCCATTGATGTTCTGATTAAAGGCGCCGGTAACCAGAATATTATTACCATGTGCCTGATTTATTTGCTGGCCGGCGCCTTTGCCAGCGTCGCGACCGCAACCGGTGGAGTGGATGCTGCTGTCAATGCCGGCCTGAGTATCGTCCCGGCCGCCTGGCTGCTACCGGGTTTGTTTATTATCGCAGCGTTGATCTCAACAGCCATGGGCACCTCCATGGGTACCATTGGTGCCCTGGCACCTATCGCTGCAGGACTCGCTGCCAAGGCCGATTTGGACGGCGCGCTGGTAGCAGGGGTTTTATTAAGTGGCGCTATGTTCGGTGATAACCTGTCTATCATTTCAGACACTACTATCGCCTCAACCCGCACCCAGGGTGCCAGAATGTCTGATAAATTCAGGGAAAATATTAAAATTGCCCTGCCAGCTGCCATTCTGACGCTGGTGCTTTACTCGTTTATCACCAGCGCAACCGCGCCGGTTGAGGCGGCTGACTTCAGCTGGACAGCAGTGCTGCCTTATGCGGCTATTCTGGTGCTGGCTGTGATGGGCTTAAATGTATTTTTGGTACTGCTGCTCGGCATTGTGCTGGCTGCGTTACAAGGTAGTATTTTTGCTGATTATCAGCTCGCTGGTTTGGGGAAAGATATTGCAGCTGGCTTTGCCAGTGTCCAGGAAATTTTTCTGCTGGCGATGCTGGTAAGTGGCCTAAGTGAGTTTATTAAACAACAGGGTGGCTTAACCTGGATCTCAGCTCAAATTCAACTTCTGACCGGCACGCTGAAACTGGCTGGCAACAAAGCCCAGCAACTGGCGATAGCGGCGCTGGCCTTTAGCAGCAATTTGTGTATTGCCAACAATACGGTTGCGATTGTATTGACCGGTGATGTTGCGAAAAATCTGGCGCAACAACATCAAATCACACCTCGGCGCAGCGCCAGCTTGCTGGATATTTTTGCCTGCATCAGTCAGGGGCTGGTACCCTATGGCGCACAGGCGTTATTGCTTGGCGCCAGCTTTGGTATCTCACCCTGGCAGGTCGTTATGCACAGCTTTTACTGTCTGATTTTGCTGCTGGTGGCCGGTATTATTATTTTACTGCGCCAAGCCGATATCAATATCGCCGCAACTGAAGCGGGCTGAGCAGACTGCAAACCCGGTCAGTCGCTGCGCTGCCGGTATTGCTTAAACATTACTCTGCTTTTAACCCAGATATGACGCAGTAGCACCGGCCAGTGCATTTTATGCCGGTAGCCCCGCAGGTACCATATGGCACCCGCCAGTTTTGCTGTGGTGCCGGCTTGCAGTTGCTGCAGCAGCAATGCACGGGCGAAATCCTTTCGATAACGGCTATATTTCAGCTGGCTGGCGATCTCTGGTGGCAGCTCTCGCTTAAACAGCTGTTTAATCAGCAGCAGCGTATTAACAACCGGCTCTAACGCACCATATTGCGCGCTGTCATCCAGTAACTGCGACAACAGTTGTTGCTCAGCTAACTGGTTGTACAACAAATCCAGGTCAATTAAATCTTTGATTAGCTTGTGCCGCTCTTCCTGCCAGAAAAAGTGAATAGCAGCATGGATATACAAATAACTGAGGCTGGGTACCTGAAAACAGGAGCCCTCTATCGGCCTGGCACTGACGAATACCTGCTCTGTGGCCAGATTTTTCCGCCCTGCTAACGGAAACAAAGCAAAGTGTAAATCAAGCGCTGTTCCCCGTTTTACATGATAAAGCGGTGGATTTTCATGAGAAAGTTCCAGGTAAAAATGCATGTCGTAGGCCGACATGGCGGGCTCAAAAAAACCTGCAAAAAATAACTTCGCTTTGCAGTCAGTCAACTTCGACCGTGCTACCAGTAAGTCAATATCGGAATAAAGCCGGCCTTCACTGACGGTAAGGCCCAGTGCCTGATAAGCGGCGCCTTTAAGCAGCAGACAGGGATAACTGGCCGCTGCCATCACTGGCTCAAGCTGCATCAACTCGTAAAATAAACTGGCCCGCTGTTTCTGATAATAGCGCCAGCCCCAGGCACAATGTTTTTGTACTGTTTCAGGCAGCTTATCCAGCATATTATGCCGCTCAAACAGTGCTTTAAGCTGAGCTGTTAACCCCAGACTCCGGGCCTGTTGCAATAAATCCGTCCAGCATGCAGCAGAGGCAGTAGCCATAAAGCGTTGAGGCTCGCGAAAACACTGAATTAGCAGCGGCACTAACATAATACCTGCTCCAGCAATTGCAGCATCTGTCTGGTGTCCCTGTACTCGAGGCGGAAGCTTTCAGTATTTTCTACCAGTTGCGTTAATAAATGGAAACCGTCAGCAGCAAACACCGCATAATTAAAACTGTTTTGTGCCAGGTACAGCAGGGTATCAGCCTTGGGCATGCTAAACAAACTTACCGGTTCGGCTGCTTCAGCCTGGTATGCGGGAAACAAAATCCAGGCCGGTTTAGCCTGGATATTCAGTTGCTGCCAGCTTAGCTCAGTGGGGCGCAAATAAGCGACAGTGCCTTTTTCAGTATCTGCTGTGCGATGATAAACAGGGATGCCAGGCTGATAATGCTGAATAACATCTATTGAGGCATTTTTTAAACTTACCGGCCTTACATAAGGTTGCAACAGACCGGTTGTTGGATCAATCAGACACATTTCATCAGACAATAAACGCCAGCCCTGCAACATCAACAGGGCACACAGCGTGCTTTTGCCGCTGCCCGGTGGCGCCGGCATGATAAGGGCCTTGCCTTCTTTTTCCAATACAGCAGCATGAATTGCCAGATATTGCTGCTGATAAGCTGCGACACACCAGTTCAGACCCCATTCGAACGTCGGAATAAGCTGGTCAGCATCAGCCATCCTGAAATGCTCTGTGCCAGCACGAAAATGATAGGGCCGGCTTTTGCCACTGATGCGTCTTTTATAGTCGATATTAAAATCGTAAATATGTTCAGATACAGGCGCTTGCAGCAAAACCGATTCCGGATACAACTTTGCCAAATCATTAAATAATATTGGGCTATCTGTTGCTATTCGAATAGTAAAAGGTGGGGTGTGTAATGCAATAAGCGACAACGTTACTCCGGCTTAAGATGTACTTCCGGTAAAATCCTGGCAGTATTAAAGCTGATAGTATCAAATGTAACAGTGCTATTGTCAGCATTAAAGATGAAGCTGACAATATTTTGATGTTCACTTAACGCCAGCCTGGCTTCAGCCAGCCAGGTTGCATAATCACTGGCCAACTCAATAGTGTTTTCAGGTGTTGCCATCAATGTACATTTCCAGCACCTGGGCTAATTGCTCCATTTTACCGTTAAGTACAGCGTTATTATAAGCGTTAACGAAAGCGTCAGGCTCAGGATAAATACCTCTGCCCCGATAAAACAACGAGTGCAGGAATACAGCTGAAATATTGCGTATTAAATTTGATGGCCCACGGTCTACAGCCTCAGCAAGGGTTCCGCCGTAACCAATAGAGAAAATATCTGTAAACAAGGTATTTTCATTGACGATAACACCAGCATACATGCCGTGGTATGAATCGCCTTTATGATAGGTACCTGAAAGAGAATGGAAAAAACCTTTGCGACCATCACTCCTGGACGTTATGGCAGCTGCCTCTGGCTGAAAATAGCTTTTCGCACCGCCATGCGAATGAAATGACGCAGTACAGGTTTCAAACTGCTCTGCCTGAGCAGACTGCATTTGGGAAATTGACGCGCTCAGATTACAGTTCTGTGTGCTGTAACCCCAGGCACCTTTACTTTTCAGTGCCATCAGTACTGGCAATGAACCGATACCGGCCCGCACAATAAACTTGCGACGGCTGTTCATTGGTTTAATATCCTTATCGTCCATAGACTCTGTCACCCTTATCCTGTAGATCAGTCTAAAACTTGCAACTAAAGATCGTATGCAAATTTTAATCCAATGCGTTAAAACATTGAAAAAACTATCATTTAACTAAAACCTTAAATCAGAAAAATTTAAAGTTGTAAATTTACCTGACGACTAAAATCCATTATCCCACCGTTTATTTGCGGCAAGAGGGTAGCCGACCTGCTTTTTTCCGCTCGTTAAATGTGGTCATTGCTTCCGGCATTCTGGCCCGTAACTCTGCTATCCGGTTCTCCGGCGCAGGGTGGGTTGATAAAAATTGCGGCGTATTGTTATTACTGGCCGCTGCCATGTTCTGCCATAAATTAACAGCCTGGCGCGGTTCAAAGCCGGCCTTTGCCATTAAATCCAGGCCAATGATATCCGCTTCAGACTCATGGGTCCGGCTAAAAGGTAAAGTTACGCCCAGTTGCGCGCCTAAACCCAGCGCGGTCATTATTTCCTGCTGATAGCGAACACCATAGGCCTTGGTACCCGCATCACCAAGCGCCAGTGCCGACTGAACAAACTGATTGGTCGATAAGCGCTCATTACTGTGATTGGCCATGACATGGGCAATTTCATGACCAATCACCGCAGCCAGCTGCTCCTGATTTTCAGCAACTTTCAGCAGTCCGGTATAAACGCCAATGTGGCCACCGGGCAGAGCAAAAGCATTAATCTGCTCACTGTCAAAAACCACAACTTCCCAGGGCGTTCTCAGATATTCTTCAGGGGTAACTTGTAACAAAGCACTGGCAATACACTGGACATAATCATTGATTTTGGCATCTTTACTGATCGGTGTGTCGGCTTTCATCTGCTCAAAAGTTTGCTCACCCATAGCGTCAAGCTGGCTGTTATCAAACAGCATAATCTGATTACGACCGGTAGGCGACTGCGCGCAAGCAACCAGAACCAGCGCTGTTACTGCAGCAAGTGAAAACTTTTTCAACATATCAAAATCCTTATTAATGCCAGGTAAGCAACTGTACCTATGTTGTATATTGTATCGGCAGTTAAAAAAAAAACCACCCGCAGGTGGTTTTTACTATAGTTAACCGGTTAAATCATCAAAGAATTTTTTGACGCCATCAAAAAAACCTTTTGATTTGGGCCGATGTTTGGCCTCACCCTCTCCGCCCATAGTATCTTCAAGCTGGCGTAACAACTCTTTTTGTTTGTCACTCAGGTTTACCGGGGTTTCAATCACCACCTTGCAGACCAGGTCACCCACTCCGCCCCCACGCACCGACTGCACGCCTTTGCCACGCAGGCGGAACATTTTATCGGTTTGGGTTTCAGCAGGAATTTTCAGCTTGATCCGGCCATCCAGCGTTGGAACGGCAATTTCACCGCCCAGGGCAGCTGTGGCAAAGCTTAGTGGCACATCGCAGTAGAGGTTATTACCGTCGCGTTGAAATATCGGATGCGGTTTAACATTAACCTGCACATATAAATCGCCTGCCGGCGCGCCATGCATGCCGGCTTCACCTTCTCCGGTTAAACGGATCCGATCACCAGTATCCACACCAGCCGGAATTTTAACAGATAAGGTTTTGGTTTTCTCAACCCGGCCTTCACCATGACACTTACTGCAAGGCTCAGGGATAATTTTACCGCGACCATTGCAGGTTGGGCAGGTTTGCTGAACGGCAAAAAAGCCCTGACGCATGGTCACCTGACCCGCACCATGGCAGGTTGGACAGCTTTTAGCTGAAGTGCCCTTTTTGGCACCAGAGCCATCACAACTGTCGCAGTTAACATAAGTGGGTACTTTAATATCGACCGATTTACCCTTAACCGCTTCTTCCAGGTTCAGCTCCAGGTTATAGCGTAAATCTGAGCCGCGCTGTGCCCGCGACTGGCCACGACGTCCGCCGCCACCAAAGATGTCACCGAACACATCGCCGAAAATATCACCAAAGTCACCCGCGCCAGCACCGCCACCAAAACCACCGCCGCCACCGCGGCTGGGGTCTACCCCGGCATGGCCAAAACGA
>NZ_JAWVZF010000115.1:0-8689 GCF_033722355.1 Arsukibacterium sp.
ACAAACCACATAGCGCTGCTGCTGACAATAAACCAAATCAATAAAGCCCTTGAGCATCCCGTTAAGCTGGCCGGGCAATAACGCTGGCCTGGCTTCACCTGGCCAGATATGCTGCTGCAACAAGCTGTCCAGTTGACTGATATCAATCTGCTGGCAGGGCAACCAGAATTCCAGCTCTACCTGATAACTGGTAAGCCCGGCCAGGCTAAGCGGGCCGGCGCTGGTGGGCTGCGGCAACGACAACCCACTGTCTAACAGCTGAATTAACCACTGTTGTAATGGCTCGCAGTCAGCCTGCCAGCCTCTGAGCTGACAGCGTTTACGAAGCTCCGCTGTCAGAAGCTGCGGTTGCTGGCGGATTACCCCAAAACCCTGTTTACCCATCCACTCCAGCATGCCGTGCAAAAACGTACCGGCTTGCGGCCCGGCGACAAACTGGTATTGAATAGCAGGATCCTGCAACTGTGCCGCTACAGGCTCAACCTCATATTCATGGTAAAGCTCGGGGAGTAACTTATCACTGGCCCGCTCTGGCCCGCTTTGCGCCAGTAAACTGCTCTCACCCAGCTGCCTGGTCAAAGCGCTGTAGCTGGCAATCCACCAGTGCTCCCTGAGTATATGGCTGATTTGCCGGGCAGTTAATTGCAGCTCTTGTTGGCGGGGAGCCTGATAAACCTTCTGGCTGGCTTTAGGCAAGGTTTGCAGCCTGATAGCCGGACACCCTGCCCAGCTGGCTTGGACCTGTGAAGCAAAAGCCGCGGGCGCAACAGCAGAGCTCGCCAGTAAATGACTGATCGCACTTGTTTCTGCCAGCGGTGCCAGGCCTAACCAGCAAGCATACTTCGCCCGGGTAAGCGCAACATAACATTTACGAATATCTTCGGCCAGCCGCTCCTGCTCAGCTGCGGCCAGAATAGGTTCATCAGGCTGATAACTGAAACATAGGTTGCCCTTATCGTCACGATAACTGACCGGCAACTGGTCAGCTTTAACTGGCCTGGCGGCGCAAATAAAAGGCAGAAACACCAGTGGGTACTCCAGGCCTTTTGATTTATGGATTGTTACCACCTGCACCAACTCGGCATCACTTTCCAGCCGCACTTTTTGCTGTTCGCTGTCGACTCCGGAATGTTGCTGAATATGTTCGGTCAAAAAACGTAATAAGGCTTGCTCACCATCCAACTGCTGAGCAGCCTGTTGCAACAACTCTGCCAGATGCAGTAAATCGGTCAGTGCTCTTTCGCCATCAGCGCTTCGCCGCAACCGTGCCGGGATCGCAAAATCAAACAACAGACTGCGCAACATTGGTAATACGCCAAAGCGCCGCCACTGCTGCTGATAGTTTTTAAATTGCAGACACAGTTGCTCCCACTTCAACTCCTGCTGCTGCAACTCATCAAGCTCCGCCAGACTAAGACCAATAGTTCGGCAGCCAATAGCGGAGCGCAGTAAACTATCTTGCTCAGGTTCAGCGCAGGCACTGAGCATAAGCTGTAAATCAGTTGCTGTGGCAGAGCTGAATACCGATTCACGGTCTGATAAATAGACACTTCGGACCTGCCGCTCAGCCAGCTGGCTCCTGATAGCCTGAGCTTCAGTCTGATTATTAACCAAAACCGCAATATCCGACGACTTAAGCCGGCGTTTATCACCATTTGGAGCAATTAAGCCGGTTTCATCATTATCTGCCTGCTGCAGAATTTCCGTAATATAACTGGCGCAACCACTGGCAAACAATTGCAAATAAGCCTGACGGCTCAGCGGTTTCTCAGTTGGCTCTTCCGGCAACCAGGCAGTGAGCGCTGTTGCGGCTTGTTGCTTAATCTGTAGCTGCCAGGGGGTGCCTTTAGCGTTAACCGGATAAAATGGCAATGGATCCGGAAAACGGTCTGTCTGCTCCTGTCGAAACAGAAACGCCCCGCCCGGACGCGCCTCTGCCTGAGCAAAAATATAATTGACTGCACTGACCAGCCGGCTGTCTGAGCGAAAGTTGGTGTCCAGTGTGTAGTGCTGACCTGTGGTAGCCAGTTTGGCTTTCAGGTAAGTGTAGATATCAGCACCGCGAAAAGCATATATCGCTTGTTTAGGGTCGCCAATCAGCAGCAATGCATGCTGACTATCTTCTGGCGCTGCCTGCTCTGGCTTGACCGGGTTAGCCAGATAGATAGCTGAAAATATCTGATACTGAATAGGGTCAGTATCCTGAAATTCATCTATTAACGCTACCGGGTACTGATCACGAATCAGCGTCGCCAGCTCCTTTCCCTGTTGACCATCTAAAGCACGGTGCAGTCGCAGCAGCATGTCGTCAAACCCCATCAGCGCCTGCTGACTAAGCCCGGCCTGGATCCTTTGCGCCAGCCAGCAGGCAGCATGCTGCATCAGCAACTGGCGGGGCTGCGGCAAATTTTTAAGCGCGGCTTGTAACTGAACAATACCGGCAAATGCCGGATGGTCTGGTACCGGCTGCTGTTTCCAGCACTCTGCGATGCCCTCTGGCGATAAACGGTGCCAGCCGGTGCCTAAATCAAGGTCTGCGGTGGGTGCCTGCAACCAGCTTTGCAGCTTTTGCAGCCAGTTGTCCAGATAGCGTTGCTGCAATTGTCTGCCGTTTACGGCTTTGGCTGTAATGGCATCGTTGAGCAAGCTGGTTAATTCAGGTAACCACTGCTGCCACTGTCGGCAAAGCTGCTGTAACTGAGCCTGGCGTTCAGCCTGACACTGAGCGATAGCCACTTCTGGTTCCGCGTAACCAAAATGTTCAGATGTGAGCCGCTCCTGATAATAGCCGGTTAGTCTGGCAACGCTATGCCACAACTCATCTGGTGTTTGCCAGTAACTGAGACATTCTGCCAACGCCTGCTCTGGCAGCTTATAATAAAAGCTACGCCAGTAATCTCTGGCAGCCTGTAACTTCAGCGCGCTTAAATCGGTACTCAGTTGCTGGCTGAATAAACTGCCGCTGGCAAACGCATGCTCTGCCAGCATCCGGTTACACCAGCCATGAATAGTTGAAATGGCCGCTTCGTCCATCCACTGTGCCGCCAACTCAAGCCGCCTGGCACACTGGGCAAACTCAGTCTCAGCATAGTCAGCCAGCAGCGCCGCCAGCACATCATCGTCAGTGTCAGCCCGCCGGAATGCCTGGGCCGCCTCGGTTAAGCGTAACCTGATGCGGTCACGTAACTCCTGGGTTGCAGCTTCGGTGAAGGTGACTACCAGAATTTCCGGTGGGGTTAAAGGCCGCTGATAAGCCTGCGCTTTGCCATGGCCAAGCACCAGCCGTAAATACAATGCTGCGATAGTAAACGTTTTACCGGTGCCGGCACTGGCTTCAATTAACCGGTTGCCTGTTAGTGGCAGTGTAAGCAGGTTTAGTGTTGCAGGCGGTTTCATTCTGCCTCCCGGGCGATCTCGGCCTGGCTTAGCGCAGTTAATAATGGCCGGTACAGTCGTTCAGCCAGGCGCGCAAAATCGCCACTTGCAGTCAGTTGCTGAAAATCCGGAAATAACCGCTGCAAATAAGGATTAAACTGCACAACACCGGGGTTATAGCTGTCGCCCTGATAACATTTTTCACATTGCGCCAGGATTTGCTCGCGACTGAATTTGCCACTGTCAGTCTGTTGCAGGTAAAGGATGGCACATTCTAATTCCAGAGGCCACGGTGCCTGATGCGCCTGCAGGTAATAGCTCAGCAACGGGTTAAGCTGCTCTGCCGCGGCCTTTTCTGTCAACTGCGCAAAGGTAACTTCGCCAGCCTGACTTAACACTATTGTCTGACAAGGCCCCAGTGTATTGGCCAGCAAATGACTAAGCCAGGGCAATACCAGATGGCGCCACTGGTATTTGCGCTGTTTAACGAGAGCACTGGCACTTAACAGTAACTGACATTGCTCACCACTGGCATTTTGCCGCAGCTGGGTAAGCCAGTCCTGCAGCTCAATATCCTGATGCTGCCAGTGCACTGCACGTGCCTTCAGACGATCAGGAAAGCGTTGTTGCAATTGTTCAAGCCGGCCGGCTAACACCAGCACCGGCTCGGCTAATTGGCTAGCATGTAACGCACTTGCCGCCCCTACCCCAAGCTCCCCGCGACGCTGCATTTGGGCCAGACCATTATTAACTGCAGCGGCTAACGGTTGGTTATCAGCCAACGCCTGTTGCACCCGGCTGAGCAATTGCTGCTGCAACTGCCAGCGGCTAAGGCCATCTAACGCAAAGGCTTCATCGTTTTCTGTGGCAAGATTTGTCTGACCAAGCCAGATGGTTAAACGCTGAGTAAAAAAACTTTTTACCGGATCGCGGATAAATTCAGTTAACTGCCGCAAATTGACAGGCTCAGTTGGCTGCCAGTGACTGAGCTTTTCAGGCTGTTGCGCAGCAACTGTTTCTGCCAGCCATTCCTGCTGATAACTGAACAGGCCAGGCTCACTTTGCTTAAAATAGCGCGGGCTGAAAGGTTGCAACGGATGCTCAGTGGTCAAGTGCTGTAGCAACCCGGTGTTATCCGTATCGCCTGCTACAGCATTGTCTGATAGTCGCCAGCACTGTGCTAAATGATCCCGTAACTGGCCAATTAACATCGAAGGGGCCCGCTCACTGTTGTCATGGATACTGCGCCCTACCCAGCTGATATACAGCCTGTCGCGTGCCGATAATACAGCTTCCAGCAGCAGATAACGGTCATCCTCGCGCCGTGAACGGTCACCGGGGCGCATATCTGTTTGCATTAAGTCAAAATCCTGCCTTGGCTGCTGGCGTGGAAAAGCGCCATCGTTCATGCCAAGCAAACAGATATGCCTGAACGGAATTGCCCGCATTGGTAATAACGTAGCGAATGTTACCCCGCCGGATAAAAACCGCTGCTGCACGCCGGGCTGGGTCGCTAAACTCAGCCAGCTTTGTGCAACTATCGGTGCTGGCAGCGCGGTGCTCAGTCCCGCCTGCTGGCAATCACTAAACCACTGATCCAGTGCTTCATATAACTGCGCCAATAATGCCTGCTCATCAGTCAGGGTGGGCTGTAAGAAATCCTGTAACAAGCCATTTAACAGCTGCTGCCACTGCTCTGGACTGTGTGGTTGCTGCAATAGCTGCCAGTACTGTTTCAGCTTTGCCAGCAACTGGTACAATGGGCCTAACAGTGCGGCTTCCAGACCGCTTATTTCCGTGTAAGGGTCAATGCCATGCCAGCCGTCAACGCCTTGCTCCGTGTCAGGCACCGGGCCGGTGGCAAAGCCCAGTAACATTCGGTCCAGAGCAAATTGCCAGCTGTAATGATGCAGACCATCGGGTAAATCAAGGCTGTGTCGCTGCGTCGCATCCAGCCCCCAACGGGCGCCGGCATCCTGCAACCAATGATGCAATAATGGTAACCCTGACTCGTCAATGCCAAACCGTTGCCGCACGGCCGGTACTTCAAGTAAATCCAGGATATCACTTAGCTGGAACCGGCTTTGAGCCAGCGCCATCAGCTGTTCAACTGCCTTAAACATCGGCTGTTCGGTTCCTGGCGGTAAATCTGCTATGGTAAAAGGAATGTAGCGCGGATCTTCGGGCTTTATCGAGGCAAATACCGCCTGGATCAACGGCGCGTAGCCGGCAATATCCGGCACCATTACCATAATATCGCGCGGGGTCAGACTATGGTCCTGCTGAAACGCCGCTAATAACTGATCGTGCAGAATTTCCACTTCACGCATTGCACTGTGCGCCAGATGAAACTGAATGGACTGATCGCTGTTTGCTATTGCCGGCCAATGCTGCTGGCTGTCCCGCACCGGCCTTAAATCATAAATATCATGCTGGAGCATGCCCAGTAAACGGCTGGCCTCTGGTGGCTGAAACAAGTCAATGCGCTGATTAACGAACAGATTTTTGTATTGTGCCGTCTCATCAAACTCATCCAGCAACCTGATGTAATCACGGCCCTGCCGGCCCCAGGATGCCAGCAGCGGCTGAGCATGGACATGCAGTTGCTCGTCATTGATATCAGCGGGCATTCCCGCTTTATAAGACTGGCGATGGCGCTGTGCCCTTAACAGCTCTTTCTCACTGATGATATCTGCCCAGTAATGCTGACAGGGGTTATGCACCGCCAGCAGTACCTGGCAAAACGGCGCTATTGCCGCCAGCACTTGCAAACTTTGCTGCGGCATTGCCGAAATGCCAAAAATAATTAAGCGTCGCGGCAATATGCTGGCAGCTTCCTTTGCCGGCATGGCAGCTAATTTATCGATAAAGCGTTGATGCACCTCAGCGCGGCTGTCACCAAGTTGCTGCTCACTTATCCGGCTGTGCAACATCCGCCACAAGCTGCTTTGCCATTGTTGATCTGGTTGAAGGGGTTTCAGCTGCCCCCGCGAATTAACCAACTGATCCTGGCCATCTTGCCAAAGATTCAGCCAGTCAGCCCGGTACACCTGATACTGATCGTACAGCGCTGCCAGTTGCTCTGCCAGCTGATAAGTTTTTAATAGTGTCGGGTCGTCAGCAAAAAAATGCCTCAGCGGCGCATAACAGGGTTCGTCAGGTAATTCGGGCAGTAAGCTCAATAAATGCCAGCGCAACAGATCCCTGCTGTACGCCGAGCGCTCACTGATATGCTGCTGGCCCAGTACATTGCGGTAAAGTTGCCAGATAAAACGGGCTGGAAGCTGCACATTAATAGCTGAAGCGATTCCACAGCCCGCTTCTGTTGCATCGGGTTCATTAGCCAGAGCCAGTTTCAACCACTGGGCTATCCCATTACTTTGCACAAGGATGTGTTCTGATTCCAGTGGCATAAGCGGATAGCGCTGCAACCAGTTTACCACCAATGCCCGTAATTGCTCTGGTGCATTGGCATGAACCACCAGAAAACCAGGTTGTAACGAACGAGCCTGCGACATAAAAAACCTTTAATGACAACAAGCTGCCACTATAGCTGATTTTATATCGCGATTAAAAGCTGCTTAGCACGCCGTTCTGTTCAGGTTTTTACGGCGATCATACTCGGCAATCATCTGTTGCATTTGTGCTTCATCATAGGTTTGCAAATTACTTAAAATCATGCGTTTTTCACCCCGACCAATTTGCTTATCATGCTGAGTCAACACAAATTCAAGCAGAACATTACCGCGTTTCCCCTCAACCTGTAACGACGAAGCGGCAAGGCTCAATGCCACTTCTGCTGTGGGTAATGTATCGAAGGATAGTGCCATGCTTTCATAGATAACTAAGGGCCGGCCGGGATGGATCATCACATTATGCTGCTGCATTAACGGCTGCAGGATATGCGGGAAGTTTTGGCCGGAAAATTGTACATAGTCGCGGATCAATGGCTCTATTACTGCTAAATCATGGCTGGTTTCGCCCTGACGCTGCAATGAAAGATAGACTTTACCCTGCGCATCACAAATTTTCAGCTCATCGTTATGATGTTCACAGTGCAGCAAGACATCAGCACTGACCATGCCAGCAAAAGTGCAGCTAAGTTCTTTACTCAGTCCATAGTGACTAAGCAGATAAGCAAACAGTAAATCGCCGGGCACACAAAACCTTTTAGCGTCAACGTCATGAATGGGATTAAAGTCAGTCGCGATTTGTTTGGCAAAACTGCAGGACTGCAGCCGACTGAAACTAAAACCTTCGGCAGAACGGGTGACAAAATCGTCTAACAACATCAATCAGGCACTCACTTTTCAGACTCAAGCCGGCAATTCTAACCTAATTTAGTCCTTAAATGGTCCAGCCAGTAATAAATTACTAACACCGGTTGTTCACAGCTAGCGGCATTAGCCCTCTTATCGTTAAAAAATACTTGCCTTTATTTTAAACAACAACTACTGTATATCCATACACTGTATAAATACACAGCTGGAGCGTGCTATGTTAACCAATATGTCCTCTATCAATTTGATCCATGACACTGCTGGCTTGCCAGTGAAACAAAACACCGGGCGTTTAACACGGTTAACTGCCACAGTGGCATCAGCTAAACCGTTTTATCAGGAGCTCGTTCCGGCATCAGCGGATAATGCTGAACAGTTACTGATTAAAGTGTTACAGCGCCATTGCCTTGAAACAGGCTGGATTGTGTTGGTTGCCCCAAAGCAGTTGCCATCTAAGGCACTAGCCGCTTACTTACAGCTACCCGTAGATAAAATGCTGGTTATCCATGCAGATACAATAAAAGATCCGGCAAAAACGCTGGATAAGCTGTTACATAGCAGCAGTTGTCGTGTAGTCATTAATTTCAGCCCGCTGCCATCGGAAGCACTAATCTCGGAGCTTAGCCATAGTGCGGGCAAACAGCAGCGTTGGTTTTACCAGTTTAACCACTCAGTAAAACAGACTCACTAGGCTGTTTAGAAAATGCCTGTGTTTCATATATACTGCCGTTATTAACTTGAATATCTGGCAGTTGAGGTACTTTTGAAGTGTTATTGTTGTTCCGGCTTGCTGTTTAGCAACTGCTGTCAGCCTTTGCTAAACGCAACTGAACAGGCTGAGAACTGTTTGCAACTGATGCGTTCCCGTTATAGTGCTTATTGTTGCAAACATATTGACTATCTTGTGCAAACTGATCATCTGACATTCACACTTAACACGCAAAAACAGCAAGCCTTACTAAAAAATCAGATCACAGAATTTGCAAACAGCGTGCATTTTATTAGCTTGTCGATTAGTAACTGGACTGAAAATA
>NZ_JAWVZF010000116.1:0-8684 GCF_033722355.1 Arsukibacterium sp.
CAGATTTTGCCGCTCTTTGTGCGGCCCTTTGGTTACAGTTAAACCCCAGGTAATTAATGGCGCGGCATCGCCCGGCCAGCAGGTCATCACCGGCAGCTGGCTCAGGTCTACCTGCTCCCCGGTTAGCACAATTTGCTGACAGGCGGCTTTTTTTACCTGCTTAGGAGACATATTTAATACTTGCTTAAATAATGGCAGCTTGCTGAAAGCATCTTTCAGACCTTTTGGCGGCTCAGGCTCTTTTAAAAATGCCAGTAATTTACCGACTTCACGCAATGCTGAGACATGTTCCTGGCCCATGCCGAGCGCCACCCGTTGCGGCGTACCAAACAGGTTGGCCAGTACCGGCATGCTATAGCCTTTCGGGTTTTCAAATAACAGGGCCGGGCCGCCAGCCCGCAATGTGCGGTCGGCAATTTCAGTCATCTCCAGCACCGGGTCTACTTCGGCAGTTACCCGCACCAGTTCGCCGCGTTGTTCCAGCTGGCTGATAAAATCGCGTAAGTCTTTATATTTCATGCTTCGGATCAGGCCTTGTCAGTTATTGCCAGCTATTATACAGCTCTGCTCTGTGCTTACCAGTTCTGACCTGCTCTGCAGCGGGTCTGGTATTTAGCCAGCTTTATAACAGTGACAGGGGCATTCAACTCAGCACAATACGGTGGCAGAACAGCAAGGGGTTAAAAAATATCAAACAAATTATCAGACAGTTACGTGTTAACGTTTGCTGCGATGCAGCACAGCGCTTATGAGTCGTTACCCGACAGTGCTGAGTTATCAGGCCGGCACTAATCAGTGGCGATAGCAGAATAAAGTTGGCAATACTGGCTGATAATCGCTAAAGTTTGGCTAACTGTTTACCATAGAAAAGGTTATTGATGGATTTTCCGGCGCAAATTAAACAACAGACGTGCAGTGATTGTTTAAGCGGTCAGTCGTTAGGTTTTCAAATTCGCATGGCGTTTCAGCCAATAATTGACTGGAAATATCAGGTTATCTGTGGCTACGAAGCGCTGGTCCGTGGCCCTGAGGGGCAGGGTGCTGGCTGGGTTTTTCAGCATGTCAACGAAGAAAATAAATACTATTTTGACCAGGCATGCCGGGTTAAAGCCATTGAAACAGCATCTAAGCTCGGCTGCAATACCTACCTGAATATCAATTTTTTACCCAATGCGGTGTATAACCCGGAAACCTGTATTAAAGCGACCATAGAAGCGGCTGATTTATATGGCTTTGACTTAACCAAACTGGTATTTGAAGTGACCGAAGGTGAGCAAATTCCGGATAAAGACCATTTAAACCGGATATTTCGCAGTTATGCGAAACGGGGTTTTAAAACCGCTATTGATGATTATGGTTCAGGCTATGCCACCCTCGACTGGCTGGTTGAGCTGCAACCGCATATTTTAAAGTTGGATATGGCGCTTGTCCGCAATATTGAAAACAACCCGGACAATCAGTTCATTATCGAGCAAACCATTGTCCAGTGTGAACGGCAGGGCACCCTGGTGCTGGCCGAGGGCGTCGAAACCAAAGCTGAACTGGAGTGCCTGCTGGGATTGGGTATTCGTTACTATCAGGGTTATTATTTCGCCCGGCCGGAGCTGGAGCGGTTAATTACCACCGCCGAGCTTAACGGCATGAAGTAACCCGGACGCTGTTGCGCCCGGGTTGTCAGCAGAGAATATGAAGCCGCCGGTTAAAAATCGTAACTTACTCTGCCATACACCAGTCGGCCAGAGCGGCCATAAGGTGAGTAGTTAGAGAATGGCGTATTACCGGTCGTGTTTAAATTAACCGGAAACGCATCCGGATATTCATCAAGCAGATTGTCAGCGCCAAATGCCAGTTTCATATTGTCAGTCAGCTGATAGCGCGCTTCGACATCAAGCAGCGTTTTTGCATCCAGGGTAAAATCGTTAGCCGGGTTAGCATTAGGCGCAAGTACTTCTCCATAACGGGTGGCCCTAAAGGTGGCACCGAAACGGTCAAGGCTCCAGTTAATATGCGCGCCTAACTTGCTTTTCGGATTGCCTTCTTCATAGGTCAGCACATTTACCCGGCCAAACAGCTCGGGGGCAGGATCCAATGCAGACAACTCAGCGGTTTCTGGCGTGCGGGTAACATCAGTGCTGTTGAAATTAGCAACCAGGGTGAAGTCAAAACGCCCGCTATCGGTAGTAAACACCGGGTAATTCGCGACGATATCCACCCCCTGCGTTTCCGTATCAACCCCGTTGATAAAAAAGCGACCGCCACCAATCCCGATTAAGCCAAGCGATTCCAGATAGGCTCGTACATTGGGCTGTGTCAGGTTTTCAGACAACACAATTCTGTCATCAATATCTATCCGGTAACCATCTATGGTCAGCGTTAAGTCACCCAGCCGCAGTACTGCCCCAAGCGAAAAATTAACCGACTCCTCCGCGTCCAGCGGGGTGGCGCCTAGGGCGATGGCGGCCGGATTATTAACCGGAAAGGTAGTAATATCAAAGGGTACGCCGTTAATAAAATTGGTTGAGGTGCTGGTAAAATACTGCTGTTGTAACGACGGTGCGCGAAAACCATTCTGAACACTGCCCCGCAGCCCAACACTTTCAGTGACATCATAACGCAGTGCCAGTTTGCCGGTCAGGTTATTGCCAAAGTCAGAATAGTCTTCGGCCCGCACCGCGACCGAACCTAGCAGGTTATCGGTAATATTGGCTTCAAAATCAACGTAAACACCAACTGCCCGGCGGCTTTCATCTACTTCATTGGCCGGTCTGAAGCCGGGGAATACCTGGGCGCCGGACTGCGTCGGGTTGCCATTAGGTAATAACACACCGCCGTTGCGGTACGAGTCAGGTTCGCCGGCAAAAATGGCGTAGCCTTCGCGGCGCACTTCAATGCCGGTTGCCATATTTACCGGCGAGGCAAAGCTAGCCACATCAAATGAGGTAACGGCAGAAAAGTTAAATACCCACTGGTCGTATTCGAAGCCCCCGGCGTCAAATTCGGTTTTACTGGCAGCACCAAGGGAGCGGTTCACTGTATTTTCAATGGTAAATGCCATTTCGTTCATGCCGTATACCACTGAGGCATCCATACTCCAGTCTGCAAGATCCCACTCGTAGCCTATGGCAACACTGCTGTCAGTCACGTCAGGGGCAATAATCGGCAAAAAACCGTCAGGGTGGATTTCAATCACGTTGCGATCATCGAGCGCCCGCCGGTAAAAGCCGCCGGAGCGGGCAGAGCGGTCCTGAAAACTGGCCCAGCCGTAGAGTTTACCGTTGTCCAGCATCATGCCGGCATTAGCAAACAGCGTAAACTGTTGCAGTTCCGGTTCGCCATACCAGGCATTAAATCGGTCAATAGTTTGTTCCCGCGGATCATAATTACCGTTAACCAATGGATACTGCTGGCGATGATCATAACCGCTGCGCTCAGTGCGCTCAGCGTCTTTCAGTTCTGCAGCAAGGGTAAAATACCCATTGCCAGGCAGGGTAAAGCCTTTCCACAGCGACAAATTGATTGTTTCACCGTCGTTAACATCGCGGCTGATTTCAGCCGGAACACTCCAGGTGGCATTAGCAGGCGGTGAGGCAACCGGCACCGTGTAAGAGCTGTCGCGATAGCCATAGGAAAGACTGACATTACCGCCTTCACTGGCTTCACGTAACCGGACGTTGATAACCCCGGCTATGGCATCTGAACCGTATTGGGCTGAGGCACCGTCACGCAGCACCTCAACGCTGCGGATGGCTGCGGTAGGAATAGTATTTAAATCTACCGCTGAGCTGCCGCGGCCAATGGTTCCATTAACATTGACCAGAGATGCCGCATGGCGGCGCTTGGAATTGACCAGTACCAGGGTCTGATCCGGCCCTAAACCGCGTAAGGTGGCGGGACGAATGGTATCAGTACCGTCAGCCAGGCCCGGGCGCGGAAAGTTAAATGATGGCAGAGCCACCGATAATGCCTGATTAAGCTCGGTTGTGCCGGAGCGTTGCAGGGTTTCGGCACTGATAATATCAATAGGTACTGCGGTGTCGTCTACCGAGCGTCCCGCTACCCGGGTACCGGTAACCACTATTTGCTCGATTTTTTCATCGTCATCTGTTCGGTTGTCGTTACTTTGCGCTTGTACAGCAAACGCCGGGCTGAGCAAAGCGGCACTGATCGCCAGTACCAGAGGGTGTAAAGCTGCACTGCGCATAGGTAAGCTCCTTGTTGTTATCATTAAAACGTAGGCTGCCGGTTTGTGCTTGTCAAACTTCAGCAAACTTTGTATCAGTAATGCAATACTACTGTTAATTCCGGCAGGATCAGCTCAGGCTGATGTGCTGTAGTGATTTTTACCGCAAAACAGGGTAGTCTGTAACAGACATCCAGATGGCTTGTAAGTCACCTAAGGTAAATTGGGGTTTAACCATGCATAAAAATACCAAACTTATTGCTGCCGGCCGGGCCAAAAAATACACCGGTTATGCGGTAAACCCACCGCTGGTTCGTGCGTCAACGATAGTGTTTGATACTTTCAGGGAGCTGAAACAGGCGACGTTGCAACGCGGTAACCGGGTGCCATTTTATGGCCGCCGGGGCACTGATACCCATTTTGCCCTGCAGGAAGCGATTTGTGAGCTGGAGGGTGGTGCCGGCTGTGCCTTGTATCCCTGCGGCGCGGCGGCGGTCAGTGGCGCACTACTGGCTTTTTTACAAAACGGCGACCATCTGCTGATGGTCGACAGTGTTTACGAGCCTACCCGGGCGCTGTGCGATAAGCTGCTAAAAGGCTTCGGCATTGAAACCAGCTATTACGACCCGGCAATAGGGGGCGCTATTGCCGGTTTAATCAAAGCCAATACCAAAGCAATCTTTCTGGAGTCACCCGGCTCTTTAACCTTTGAGGTGCAGGACATACCCGCTATTTGTGCGGTGGCCAGGCAGCATAATATTGTTACCATTTTGGATAATACCTGGGCATCGCCGATTTTATGTCAGCCTTTTGCGCTGGGGGTGGATATTTCAATTCAGGCTGCCACTAAATATATTGTTGGCCATTCCGATATTATGCTCGGCACTGCCAGTGCCAATGAAAAGCACTGGCCAAAGCTTCGCGAACACAGTTATTTAATGGGTTATTGTGCCTCAGCCGATGACGCCTATACGGCACTGCGCGGCCTGAGAACCTTAGCGGTGCGGCTGCAGCAGCACCAGCAAAGCGCGCTTACCATTGCTAACTGGCTGCAGCAGCGGCCAGAGGTGGAAACGGTGCTGCATCCGGCCTTGCCATCACATCCGGGCCACGCCATTTTTCAGCGCGATTTTGCCGGCAGCAATGGCTTATTCTCGTTTGTATTAAAGCAGGGAAGCCAGCAGCAGGTGGCCGCCTTTATCGAGGGTATGCAGCATTTTAAGATGGGCTTTTCCTGGGGCGGCTATGAAAGCCTGATCACCGCTACTATGCAGCTGCAAAAGCTGCGTACAGCCACCCGCTGGCCCTACAGCGGGCCTTTGATCCGACTGCATATCGGCCTGGAGCAAGTGGATGATTTACTGGCAGATTTAAGCGCTGCCTTTGAGCGGTTTCATCAGGCGGCTAATAATTAAGTGGCCTAACGCTGTTGCAAGTTTAGTTTTTTAATGCCTGCAGCACTTTTTTGCTGTGGTTGAGGTTGTCGGCCAACTGATCCAGCAGGGTCTGAACAGTAGCTGATATCTCACCAAGCTTAGTGTGTCTGACCAAGTCAGCCAGTTTATGGTCTTCCTCCAGACATTTATCCAGAATGGCATTTCTGGCATCAGTAGAAAGCAATTGGGTGAGCTTGCCGCCCAGCTTTTGCATCAGTTCTTTATCAGGGTCAGGCCTGGCAGGCAGCTCGTCCAGTTGTTTCACCACTTGTTCGAACGGGTCAATAAAGGCTTCCCGTTTTCTGGCCAGCTCAGTTAAAGGCTCATCGAGATGATACTCTGCTAAAAGCTCAGCCATTTCACGATAGTAATCGGCTGTTTCTATTATCAACTTAAGAATATCCAGGCTGTCAGCCTCGTTATCTGTACGGATAATTGACATGTTAAATCCTGTTCGTCGTTGGCTGCGGTATAGTCCCGCAAATGACCTCTATAGCCTTCGGGATCACACTAAATACAGCCGGCGTTTTGGTTTTAAGTTCACCATCAGCTTCCAGTTCAATTGATCTGGTGGTGGTAATACTAATATTCCGGGCAATTTTACAGCTAACCCGCTGTGCATTTTGCAGGTTACCACTGCGCAGGCCTGGTCCTAATAGCAATAACTGCCACCAGGGCTGAGGTTTAATCCAGAACACATTGAGTTGTCCATCTTGTAACGTTGCCTGTTCAGCAACGATATTACCACCGCCATAATACCGGCCATTCCCCACCGCCAAATGTATAACGTTAACCGAGCAATGCCAGTTGTCAGCTCTAATATTAGCTCTGAAGCTTCTGTTACGCTTAATAGCACTGAGAAAAGCGCCGAGATAAGCAAAGATGCCGAAGTGTTTTTTCGTTTCAGGTGTCAGCTGTCGCGTTACATCGACCCCTAAACCAATATGCGCGACATTTCCAAAGTAATTATCGTTGACCGTTGCCAGATCTATCCGTTCCCGCCTGCCAGCAATAATTGTTTTAGTTGCTGCGATGATATCCTGCGGAATGCCAAGAGAGCGGGCAAAATCATTGGCTGTTCCCAGCGGCAGAATCGCCACGGTGCATTGCTGCTGATAAAGCGTTTTTAATACGGAGCTGATAGTACCGTCGCCACCGGCAATAATCACCGTACCGTCCTGTCGCTGATAATCTACTATTTTTGCCATCATATCTTCAGGACTTTCAGTAACGTGAACAGACAGAGCAAATTCTGTTTTAAGTAACCCTATGGCATCATCCAGCTCAGGGCTCTGAGCATTACGACTATTCGGATTTACCAGTAGCAGTGCATAAGGCAATAGCCTGATCCTTTATATCGTTGTTAAAAATCGTCCAGCAATTAAGGCGCTAACCACCGCGTTCAGGGGTTAGTGTTGCTACCAATGCCATACAGTATTGGTTGAAGATACAATACGGGAGCTCAGCATGGTTAACAATAGCATAGCCAAACAGTGGCTGATTGTTAACCTACCAAGCAGAGTGCCTGTGGTATTTTGCTGCAACTTCATTCATTAACGACAAGTGCACTAACGCGAATAACCATCACTAACAGCACTATTTTTACTCTGCAAACGGGCAAGCATTTTCACTGTTTCAGCTCGGTGCTGAAACAATATCCCAGCAGTGGTCTTAACCTGTCTGATTTTTATAAGACTCGGCCAGCACCAACGCCTTTTGACAAAACTCAGTCTTAAAGCCAGGCTGAAAAAACCACTCAAATTTAATTTCGTCCCAGAAGGTGTCTACTGATCATGGGTAACTCGGATACCTAACGCTTTACTCACCGGAAAGTAACGAGCTTCAGCGAGTTATTTTTCCGGTGCAGTAACTTGTTAGCAGCCCTGCACAAGGGCCGAATTTAATAGTGATAACGACACGAGATTATCGTAATCGCATTGTCATCAACCGCGTAGACCAATCGATTCGTATCGTCTATACGTCGGGACCAAAAACCAGCTAAGTTTTCCTTTAATGGCTCTGGCTTACCAATACCTTCAAACGGTGAGCGTCTAACGTCGTTTATAAGCTTGTTTATTCGTTTGAGCGTTTTTTTGTCCTGGGTTTGCCAATACAGGTAATCGCTCCAAGATTCGTCAGTCCATGACAGTAAACGACTACTCATCAATCAAGTCTCTGCAGGTTACTTTACCTGCTTTGAATTGTTCAATTGAGCGATTTAAATGCTCAGCATTTGCCGGTGAACGCAGTAAGTGCACCGTTTCCATCAGACTGTTGTAGTAGTCTAGCGACATAACCACAGCATCTTCCGAATCACGGCGAGTAATCACCGCGGTATCTGCGTCATTAACTACTGAATCTAGAACCGCTTTCAGGCTATTTCTTGCTTCTGTAAAAGACACAATTCTCATACAACCTCCACATGTACGCTTTACAGGACAAGTATAGCTTTAAACCCTGACATGTACAATATGATGAACATGTCAATTATGACAGCTAACGCCCAAATACAGCGCGGAAAGCCGCGCAGCGGGTTGACGTCGCAGCCAGCGCTTTTTGCTGGCGATAAAATTTTCTTGTTAGGTGAATTTAGCGGACCGAAGTCAAAGCAAACACTAATATGCACAAGCAATATAATCCAATAAAAAGCCAGTTAATAAACAGTACAGACAACCAAGCTTTTGAGTTAAACGAAAAATATTTTCGATTTTCGGTTGTTAATAAAATAAGCGAGCTAGGTAATATAAATATCAATACGAAACCAACAGCAAATATTGAAACTCCTATCCACACCATCGCCATAGCTGCACCCGCGTAATTAGGTGTATTTGGTTCGGTATCGCCAAATAAAAAATAGCCAAAGAACACTAATAAAATAGGGATTAAATTACCCATTAATTGCAGAGTCTTCATGACCATTCCATTCACCTAGACATAATGACTCCCCAAGAGGTGCTGACCTCCGAGTTCGTGGGTTAGTTTTGCAACCAGAGCCATACTGTATTTGTTGAAGATACAATACTGGAGGTCAGCATGGTTAACAATAGCATAACTTTTATCGGCTTAGA
>NZ_JAWVZF010000117.1:0-8650 GCF_033722355.1 Arsukibacterium sp.
CTGCTCTACCCGGCGGCGCACCATATAAAGCCGGCGTTCCAAATCGTGATCGCCCCAGCCATGCGGCGCATTAACAAACACTTGTTCAATTTGTGGCATGGAGTCCAGCGCCAGCGGCCCCAGGACACAGCTGTCGGTAGGCACGCTGCGCCACGCCACCAGCGTTAACGTTTCGCGGGCAATTTCTTTATTGATTATTGCCTTTGCTTCCGCCGCTTTAACCGGATCCTGGCTTAGGAAAATCATGCCGACGCCATACTTTTTTGCCAGATTCCAGCCATTTTCTTCGGCAATCGCCCTGAAAAAGCTGTCGGGCTTTTGCATTAATAAGCCGCAGCCATCGCCGGTTTTGCCATCGGCAGATATGCCACCACGGTGTTGCATCCGATCCAGGCCATTAATGGCGGTTCTGACAATCCGGTGGCTGGCCGCACCCTCAATGTGAGCTATCAGACCAAAGCCACAATTTTCCCGCGCCTGACTATGCTGATACAACGCCATGACTTACCTCCAAACTTGCCGTGCAAATATATAATTATTTAAAATATATGAATTATTATTCTTATAAAGTGGTTTTTTGCGACTGAAAGAAAATAACGTTTATACTTTCAGTGGTCAATGCGTTGTAGTGTATTTACTCTAACGTGTCTGGCCGTCTAAACTGACCGGGCTAAACAGGTATACTAAGAAAAAATTGAAAAAGCAAGTGAAGCTTATCCGTCTGGCCGTCTATTTGGAATTGAATGCAGCGGCGTTAAAATGAAAATAAATTACATGAATTGGCGCTATTTCCACCATCAATATCGGTTTGGCATAAAAAAAAGCTGCCGCAGCAGCTTTTTTTAAGTGGCATAGATATGGTTTTTACATATATTTATGCGAAATGTGAATAGCTGATTATGCTATTGCTCGAACATGCCTTTTACCGTGGCTTTACCGGCAACCACCAGCGGTTTACCCCTGGCAAAAACCCGATCAATAGCCAGATCGTCGCAATTTAGCATGATAAGGTCAGCATCCAGGCCACTGGCGAGTGTGCCCTTCTGTTTAAGGCCCAACACAGCAGCAGGCGCCTGACTTATCGCACAGATTGCATCACTGATACTGACTTTATGCTCTAAGATGGCGTCACGTGCTGCTTGATAAAGGGTACTGACCTGACCCACCTGCAGCCCCAGCAGCTCGCCACTGTTATTGTAGATAGGCAGGCTGGCGTTACCATCGGAGCTTAAGGTCAGTTGCATTGGCTTGATACCGGCCTGCAGTGCCTCAGCCAGCGCTTGCGCGGCTGCAACTTCGCCATGTTCCAGATCATATGCTGTGGTGCTGGTGGTAAAGTCAATCACGCCACCTTTAGTGGCGAATTCCAGGCCCGCCTGAAATACCGCGCGGTTGCGGTTCATATGGGTAGGGTAAAACTGCTTCAGGCTGAGCTCGGTACCGGCAACGGCATTGTAAATAGGCTCAAGGATACGCGGTCCGGCACCCATATGCACACTGACAATCCCGCCTTTGCCAGACAGAATGCCGCCCACTTTGGCTGCCGCTGCCACTTTTCTGATTTCATCAGTAGTCGGTTGCGATGAGCGGTGATCACTTATCGCAATTTCACCGACGCCGATAAATTTATCAATCAGGATAAGGTCGTCAGTAATGCTGCCAGTCAGAGTTCGACAAGGCACCTGATAGGAACCGGTATGACAATAGGTCGTAATGCCTTCGGTCTGCAGTGCATGGGCTTTTGCCAGCAAGTTGGTCAGGGTGCGGGTGGTCGCATCGGTGCCCAGCACGCCAATAGCGGTGGTAACACCGCCAAGCGTGGCATCAGTAAGCTGCATTTCCGGGGTGCGGCTGGCAAAACCGGCTTCTCCGCCGCCGCCGATAAAATGTACCAGCGAGTCAACAAAGCCGGGCACCGCAATACTGCCGGCACCGTCTATTACTGTCAGTGGCAGGTCACTGCCGCCAGTGCTGAATTGCTGACCGATGGCAATAATTTTACCGCCGGCCAGCACGATGTCTTGTTTGCCCAGATGCTGTGGCGCGTAAACCTCGACATTTTTAATCAGAAAAATTGTGTTCAAAATAACCTCGTTACTGATAGCCGATAGCAACTGCTACCAGCATAAAGATGCTGGCCAGGGCAAACAGCCAAAGTTGTAATTTCCAGACGAATTTTAGCCAGATAGTCCAGTCTACCCGAACGACGCCAAGGCAGCCGATAAGTGCGGCAGATGTCGGAATAATGCAGTTAGTCAGGCCATCACCCAGCTGAAAAGCCAGCACTGCAATTTGCCGGCTTAAACCGACCATATCTGCCAGTGGCGCGATTAGCGGCATAGTGAGTGCTGCCTGGCCGGAGCCGGAGGCAACAAAAAAATTAAATACCGACTGAATAACCAGCATTAACCAGGCAGACAGATAGGCAGGCAGATCGCCCAATGCCTGACCAGAATAGTACAGCAGCGTATTAAGGACAGAGGGCGTCTCTGGGTTATCCCCCCCCAGCAGCAGTACGATACCTTTAGCCATACCGACAATCAGCGCTGCCGGCAGCAGTTCACTGGCACCTTGTTTAAAACCCTCGGCAGCGTCGTTCACCCTGAGCCTTTTACCCACTACCGCAATGACAGCGACAACAATACCAATGGTAAAAAACTGGCTGGCAATTTCCGGAATATAGTATTGGCGGGTGGTAACGCCCCAGATTATCCAAATGAGGCCGGCGAAAAATGCCAGTAGAATGACACTGTCAATGGCGCTGTAGCTGTTTACCGCCTGCTGTTGCTGCTGACTGCGTAGCTGCTGATCGCTCTCGAAGCTAAGCGAACTTTCTGGGTCGCGCTTAATTCTGGCGGCGTAGTGCATGGTAAAAATAACGCCGAACAGGGTAAACACCAGCCACATCACTAAACGCAGATCCGCTCCGGATAACAACGGGATCTCAGCAATGCCCTGGGCAATGGCGACATTAAACGGGTTCATCCAGCTGGTGGCAAAGCCTATCTGAGTAGCAATGTAAGTGACCAGCACGGTGGTAATCGCATCGTAGCCCAGCGCCAGCATCAGCGGCAGCAGCACAATACAAAAGGCAATGGCTTCCTCGCCCATGCCAAAGATAGCGCCACCTAACGAGAACAACACAAATAGCAGCGGAATAAAGACAAATTCCAGCTGTTTGGTTTTTTCAATTAACGCCAGAATGCCGTTGTGAATAGCGCCGGTTTTCATAATGATGCCAAAAGCACCGCCGGTTAGCAGGATAAAGGCGATAACGCCTACTGCTGAGCCCCATTTATTGCCGGACACCATCCCCTCAAAGGCATAGTTTAAAAAGCCGACACCGCCGCCCTCAGCAAACAGCGGCACACCGGCACTGCTGTCGGTGGCCAGGGTAAAACTACCCGGATCAATCCGGCTTTTAGTTTTGACAGCACTGTCGGTTGGCGCTGCTACTTCAATAACATCGAATGAGCCTGCCGGAATAAGGTGCGATGCCAGCGCTGCCAGTACCATCACAAAAAACAGGATGACAAAGGCGTCCGGCATCGACACCGGTTGTTTTGCTTGATTAGCCATAGTGTAAGCCTTGTGGTCGCTATCGGTAATTTGCGGGCGGAAGAGAAAACATCCCCCCCCGCCCGCAGCTTTGCTAATTAAAAGAAATAGCTAAAGGATACACGATAGTTGCGGCCATAGGCGTTGTGGTTAATTGAATCAAAACCCCGGCTGCGGCCATACACGGCAGGAGGATCACGATCAAGCAAGTTGTCGACAGTAAAGTTAATCGCAGCATGCTCAAAATCATAACCAATATGCGCCCGCAAAATGGTCCATGACGAGACATCACGGTTACCCTCTGCATCAATCAGGCCTAGCTCATCCAGCTCGTCAAGGTTCCGGCTGCGCAGCCGGGCTGTATCATCCTGGTACGAAGAGGTATAAAGTGCTTTCAAGCCAAGATAAAGCGCCTCTCCACTCCACGAAATGCTGGCACTTCCGATATTTTCCGGGTAACGGAAAGTACCAATTAGCGCTTCGACTTCATCGGAGCCTGCTTTATTGCGCTCAAACTCAAGGTAATGGGTCCAGTCGAAATCCAGGCCGAAGCGACCACCGGCTAAATCAAAAGTATGGCTGAATCGGGCATCAATCCCGCTGACATCTTGCTTACCGACATTATCGAGCTGGATTACATGGTCGCGGAATAGCGGTAATTCGGCGAAGCGCGGGTTGTCGTATTCAACCCAGGCATCGAGAATTTCTGCCATATTGGCACCTTCATCTTCCACTGTGCGGCCCGCTGCGTCGGTAACATCACACAGGGCCGGATCGTAGGAGATCCCCAATTCACCGTCAGGCACCAGGCCACAGTGACGAACACTGGCGTCGGTTGCAGTGCGGGCCAGCATCGCTGTCATATCGGTATCGACCAGCTTTTTGTGTTCAAACTGCCAGTAATCAACGGTGAGTGTTGTGTCGCTGCCTGGACTCCAGCCAAAACCTAAACTTACCGACTCAGAGGTCTCTGCTTCCAAATCGGCGTTACCAAGCTCCAGCACGTTGGGACTGCTGGTAAAGCCAGCACCTTCACAATATAAATCTGATACTGTCTGATTGGCACTGCAGTCGAAGGTTGCAGTTGTCGTTCTGAGTTTTACACCGGCCTGAGTCAGTGATGGTGCCCGGAAGGATGTCGCCCAGGAGCCCCGCAGAATTAAACTGTCAACGGGGCGCCAGCTAATCCCGATTTTCGGATTAAAGGTGCTGCCAAAGTCGTCATAATGGTCATAACGACCAGCCAGCTGCAGTTCGATAGTGTCAGTTAGCGGCGCATAAATTTCGGCATAAGCAGCCATCTGAGTCCGCTCAGCCGCTGACAGGCTGGAACCAAAGCCAAACACATCAACCAGATAATCGTTAGCCGCACTGGCTTGGGCATTAGCAGAAGGCGTATCGGTGATTTCCTCTTTACGCAGCTCCAGGCCAAATGCAGAACGTACCAGCTGGCCATTAAACTCGAATAAATCTCCGCTTATCCGGGCATCCCAGCCATAAACCTGACTGACACCGTCCCGGGTTGGCACTTCCTGGGCCAGAGCTAATAATTGCTCGTTGGCGGCATCATTGGCTAAAAACGGGTTATATACACCAGCCAACGCAGCACCACTGGCGCAGCTTAAGGTGTCACTATCACTGTTATAGCTGGCGATACTGCCATCCTGACAAAGTTCACCGGCAATAGCTGCATGATACTTATAGCGATTGTAAATACCTGCTATGGCTTTCTGCTCTGACTCTGAACGGGACACAAGTATTGCAGTTTCCCAGTCCCAGTTCTCCGTGCTGCCAGCCAGACTACTGACCAGCCGGAAGGAATCGCTGGTGACTTCAACAGTTCTGGGGGTGTTAAAGCGCGCATCAAATCTGAACCCCCAGAGCCGCTGACCTGCCGGGCTGGTGAAAGGGTCGATATATATCTGATCAAGCAAGCTGTCACGCACTGCATCCGGGAACACAGCAAGCGCCGTTTCCTGCACCCATGGGCCCTCTTCATCACTTATCTGGTTTATTGGTGCCGGGCTTGATGATGAAACAGAAGAAGTATGGCTGTAAAAAAAGTCGGTATTCCAGAGCAAACCGTTACTGAATTCTTTGCGGAAATTAAAACCAGCCGAGGCACTTTCAAACGGGGTTTCCAGCACATCGTCCTCGTTTGCGTAATAGGCACAGATTTCCTCACCCAACTCGGTGGTAACCAGTGGGCTGGTGCAGCCCGGGCTGGCAATTTCATTACCATCGACGGCCGACCAGTAATAAATATTAGGTACGCCTTTGGGTAAATATGAATAATTACTTACCAGATTGGGCTGGCGGGTAAACTCCCGGTCCTGGGCTGTGTAACCTTTGCGATCATAGAGATCAGCAAACACAGTCAAATTACCACCAGCCAGTTCGGTGCCAAACACGATATTGGCATTTATCCGGCTATCATCGGAGGACGCTGTACTGTTTTCGTAGGATAAATTCAGTTCTGCACCCTGATAATCTTTCTTCAGGATATAGTTAATAACACCGGCAACCGCATCTGCACCATAGATAGCCGATGCGCCGGTTGCCAGCACTTCGATCCTTTCAATCGCCGAGAGTGGAATACTATTTACATCAACGAAGTTCTGCGTGCCTGCGGCAAAAGAAGACGCGGCAATCCGACGGCCATTAACCAGTGTCAGCGTTGAGGATGGTCCCAGACCGCGAAGTGACGCAGCTGCCTGACCTGCCGGAGTTGAGGTGGAAGTAGCGCCGCTTTCTGAAGTAGAAAAGGTACCGCTGCCGCCCCGTACCTGACCTAAATCTTGCAATAAGTCAAAGACAGAGCTTGCGCCGGAGTTTTTAATATCCTCGGCAGAAATCACGACTAAGGGTTGGGTGCCTTCCAGATCAACACCTTTAATTCGCGAACCAGTCACTTCAATTCGCTCAACTTTTTGTTCTTCTTTGGCCGTTTCCTGTTGGGCATAGCTAAGAGGAGACGTCAGTAAGCTGCCAGCAATAGCCAGCGCCAGCGGGTTTAATTTACGCATAATGATACCTGTGTTTTTCAGGCACGCGATCAGCTAGGGATCAGCCATACCTGTTATTTGCTTTATTTTTGCTTTAATGGGTTTGTTCAAACAGAGAACCTCAGGTCAACCGCAGTTGCCTGATAGGTGTCTATTCGTTAAACCACTCAGAAAGGTAGTAGGACGAATAGTGATATGAGCCGAGCATTAGTGCTTTCTTTAACATATCGCTACTTTGAAATATCAGTTATCAGAAAATTTCGTTGTTTACGGTGTTGGCTAAAACAACGCCAAAAACAATCTTATTTCTACTTCTAATTGGCAAAGATGTCAATACAGGATAATCTACAACCACAAAATATGGGGTTAGCGCCTGGCGCATTATCAGTAGTCCACGGGTAGTGATTACCTGAAAACAACAAGAAAGAGCCGATGAAAAAAATAACTGCTTGTTTATCAGCCATTTTAATAGCAATGCCGGTTTTTACTCTTAGTGCTAATGATGAAAATAAAACCATGCCTGAATACTCAATGTTGTTAATGGGCGGCGGGCTTGAGACCTGTAGTTCAGTGAGTACCCGGTATTGTCTGAGTGATGATGTGTTTTCTGCAGCAGCGAAAAAGCACAGTCTGTTTCAGTTAACAACCGAGCATCTGCAAGCCATAAACAGCACCGGTTTCTGGTCAGAAGACCGGATTATAGAACAGCAGCAAACCTTGGCCGTGCTGGAATTCTTGCGTGGCCAGCTGGGGAATGAACCGGTTTCTGAGCGCGAACTGCTCAGGTTATGGCGCGGTGCCGAGATAGAAGTAGATGGTATCTGGGTGTCAGGACGCACTGTCTACGCAGGCCTGAGCAGCCGCGAGCTTAATTTTGTGCTCGATCAGCTGGAAATCCCGGTTATGGTCAAAAACGACGCCAGCCGCAGCAACCAGCGCAGCAGGGAATATGCCGATTTAGCCAATACTAAGAACAATTTTACCGTTGAGCTTTACCAGAGGTTTGTGGCAATGGCACAGCAGGTGGCAGGTGATAAACGTAAACCAAGGATTCTGGTGGTAACGGCATCATCACGTGACCCTTTTGCTGCGGTAGACTTTTACACTAATTTGTTTGCTGAAGCCGGCGCTGATGTCAGTTGGCTGCCAATCAGCGCCGCTTATCAGGCGGCCTGGCAGAATGGCGATAAAAACAGCTGTGCTGACTTAGACAAACATCTTGCGGAGCAGCATGGCAGTTACCAGCGGCAGCGGGTTTACCCGGACTTAATGGCCCAGAAAACCGAGTTTTGTAAAGCTGGCAGCAAAGGTGCAGTGGCGCAGATCCGTCGCGCAGACGGCATCTTTTTCAATGGCGGCGACCAAAGTTTAGCCTTGCAGGCATTGCGGTTGGCTGATGGGTCAGCGTCAGCTGAATTACAGCAGATAGAACGAATGCTAGAAGCCGGACAGATAGTCGTTGCCGGTACCAGTGCCGGCACCGCCGTCATGTCGGGCGGCAGCTATAATGGCCAGCGAACGCCAATGATCACTAATGGTGACAGCTTCAATGCGATGCAATACGGTGCTTTCGAGCTGCCAGCGCCAGCTGTGGGTTGTGATAAAGATCAGAGTTGTAACAACGGCCTGGCTGAAAATCATCTGACCTACAGCGGTACCGGTGGCCTGGGGTTATTTCGCTGGGGTGTGCTTGATACTCATTTTTCAGAGCGCGGCCGCCAAGGCCGGTTAATCCGGTTGCTGCATGATACGCAGAGCCGTTTTGGCTTTGGGATTGATGAAAATACCGGTTTACTGGTTGGTTTTGGCGGCAGTGATGAGCAAGCCAGAGTCCGGATGGCTGTGCTGGGTGAGGCTGGTGTTTTCGTTGTGGATATGACCGACGCAAAAAGTAATGGTGAAGGTAGCGCGCTGACGATCCGAAATGTGATAACCCATTATCTGACCAGGGCTGATGAAATTGAGTTAAACGGCAATCAGCTGCGAAGCCGCTTTGCAGCCTGGAAGTTTGCGCCGAACAATTTGTCTCAGCCGCTGCTGACCTCCGGCGACATTTTTGAGCGTGATAATTACAAGCAACTAAGCCA
>NZ_JAWVZF010000118.1:0-8644 GCF_033722355.1 Arsukibacterium sp.
CTGCTTACTGATCGCTAAAAAACGCTCAGTGCTGACGCATTTGCATGCTCAGCTGCGGGATAAAACGGTTGAAAAGAAATACTGGGCACTGGTCAGTGGTGACTGGGACAATAAGGTTCGTAAAGTGACTGATGCACTGCGCAAAAATACGCTGCAATCCGGCGAGCGGGTGGTAAAAGTTGACGAAGTCAACGGCAAACCATCTGAAACGCGGTTTCGGATCCTGCAGCGTTATCAGCAGGGCACCCTGGTAGAAGCGTTTCCGGTTACCGGCCGCACACATCAAATTCGGGTACATACGGCCTGTAAGGGTCATCCGATCGCCTGTGATGATAAATACGGTGATAACGACTTTAGCGCTGTGATGAACCAGCTCGGTTTAAACCGGCTGTTTCTGCACGCTAAAAGTCTGAGTTTTATTCACCCGATAAGCCAGACGACAATGCGAATTGATGCGCCACTTGATGCGCAGCTGGAAAACACCCTGACAAGATTAACGAGAAAGTAGTTTGGATAACAGTAATTTGGATAAAAATAGTGTGGAAAAAAGTAGTATGGCAGAGGTGAAACTGGTTATTTTCGACTGGGACGGCACCGTGATGGATTCGATTGGCCGCATTGTATCATCAATGCAGGCTGCCGCCGGCCTGACCGGGCTGGTTGTGCCAAGCAGTCATGCGGTAAAACAGATTATCGGTTTGAGTCTTGATCCTGCCTTTGCATTATTATTCCCTGATACTGATCAGGCACAGCGCAGCCAGTTATTTGAACATTATCGCGATCACTACACCATTTATGACACGACGCCCACCCCGCTGTTTAACGGCGCGGAGCAGGTGCTGAAAACCCTTGCTGAGCAAAACATTCTGCTGGCAGTGGCTACTGGCAAAGCCAGAAAGGGTCTGGACAGGATGTTCGCTGAAACCGGCTTGGGCCATTATTTTGTCACCAGCCGGTGTGCCGATGAAGCACAGTCAAAGCCGCATCCTGATATGTTGCTGCAAATCAGTAAACAGTTAGGCGTCGCTGCGGCCAATGCTATCATGGTTGGAGATACCAGCCATGATATGAAAATGGCTCAGGCCATTAACATGCCCCGGGTTGGGGTAACGCATGGCGTGCACGGCGCTGAGGTGTTACGTCAGTTTCAGCCAAAAGCGATTATCGATGATCTGCCGGCGCTGTTACCACATATTTAAACGCGTGCCAGCTTACCGGCTGGTGGTTAACAGGTTAATACCTTCATTGCGAAGTAAATGGAGCAACCTGATAAGTGGCAGGCCAATCAGACTATTCGGATCATCGCCGCGCATGGCCGTAAACAGACTGATCCCCAGTCCTTCACTTTTAAAACTACCGGCACAATCGAGCGGCTGTTCCCGTTCCACATAGGCGATAATTTCAGTGTCACTCAATGATCGGAAGCTGACAGTATAAGGCTCGACCGCAAGCTGGCAGTGACCGCTTGCCGCGTTTATCAGCGCAAGACCGGTTAAAAAGGTGACACTGTGGCCGCTGAATTGTTGCAGCTGAGCAATGGCATTCTCGACGGTATGCGGTTTGCCGATAATCCGGCCATTAAACACCGCAACCTGATCAGCACCGATAACCAGCCCCGCTTGCAATGTGGTGGCAACCGCCTGTGCTTTGCTGCGAGCCAGCCGGCGCACCAGGGCGGTTGCATCTTCGTCTGGTAAAGGCGTTTCATCAGTATCCGGTTTGATGGTGGTAAAATGCGGGGTTAACTTCGCGAGTAACTGTTTGCGATAGGGTGAAGTCGATGCCAGATATAGCGGCGGCAGGGCAGACTGAGACATATTAACTTCCCTTATATAACGATTGAATTGATTATTATGCCAAGGCCGTGCTCTTTTCACAAAGTAAGCGATACAGTCTGGCAATTTCAGCTGATAAAAAGTATAAAAAACTGTGGGAACCCTTTGACAGCAGGGGGTGGGTTCTATATGATGCGCGCCTTATGCAAAAAGTGAAAATACCTGTTACGCTGGACCCGGTTAAAGCCGCTCAAAAGCGGTCGATTTTTGATGGCATAGTGCCATTACAAACGTTAACCCGGTTAACGGAAAGCCTGGTTGAAAAACAAGGTGATGTAACAGTACGAATTGAATGCGGTACAGATGAGCAGGGCCTTGCGGTGTTAAACGGCGATGCAGCTTGTCAGGTAACCGTCTGTTGTGAGCGTTGTGGCGAACCCATGAAGCTGGCGTTAGGCTGCGAATTTGTCTATACACCGGTTAAAGGGGATGATGATCCTGTGCTGGCACTGGTGCCAGAGCGGTATGATGTCATCGAACGCGACGAGCATGGCGAAATAAATTTACGGCAGTTGGTTGAGGATGAACTTATTCTGGCTTTACCACTGTTTCCGATGCATGATGCAGCACAGTGCCATATCAGCGCTGATGCGATGAGCTTCGGAGACATCGGGCCAGAACCAGAAAAACCAAACCCCTTTGCCATACTGCAAGAACTGAAAAAAAAGTGATTTAGGAGAAAGACAATGGCTGTTCAGCAAAACAAAAAATCTCGTGCACGTCGTGACATGCGCCGTTCTCACGATGCGTTAACTGGCCCTACGCTGTCAGTTGACTCAACAACAGGTGAAACGCATCGTCGTCACCACATTACTGCCGATGGTTTCTACAAAGGCCGTAAAGTAAAGTAAGCCTGGATGCACCTGGTGCAGCCAATTAAGATTAAGCTTGCTTTAGATATGATGGGGGGCGACCATGGCCCCCTTACTACCATTCCTGCCGCCCTGGCAGCGATTGCAGAATTCCCCCGGTTAAACCTGGTGTTATGTGGTGATATTGCCGTATTGCAACAGCAGTTACAGTTCCATAATAGTTTTCCTCATCCTCAGCTTAGCCTGGTAGCCAGCGACAATGATGTCAGCATGGCCGATAAGCCCTCTGTCGCGCTGCGTAACAAACGTGAGTCGTCAATGCGCCGCGCGCTCGATCTGGTGGAACAGCAGCAGGTGCAGGCCTGTGTCAGTGCCGGCAATACCGGTGCCTTAATTGCTATGGCGCATTATGTGTTGAAAATGCTCAACGGGGTTGAACGCCCGGCATTAGTCAGTAGTCTGCCCAGTTGCAAAGGTAACCCGGTGTATATGCTTGACCTTGGTGCCACGGTAAATTGTGATGCTGATACCTTATTTCAGTTTGCGGTAATGGGCTCGGTGATGGCTGAAGAGGTCGTCGGTATCCGCTATCCTAAAGTGGCGCTGCTGAATATGGGCGAAGAGGAAATAAAAGGCTCTGACCAAATTAAGCGCGCATCTCAGTTACTGACCAGTTGCAATGACATCAATTATATTGGTTATATCGAAGGTGATGATATTTTTTCCGGTAAAGCAGATGTCATTGTCTGTGATGGTTTTGTCGGTAATGTGGCACTGAAAACCTGTGAAGGGGTCGCCAAACTGATTTTGCGCAGGTTTGAAGCCAGTTTACGCCAAAAAGCCAGTGCCCGGCTTTTTGGCTGGTTACTGAAACCTTTTATAAAAAGTCTTTATCAGGGGGTGAACCCCGACCACTATAACGGCGCAAGTCTGATAGGATTGCGCGGAATTGTAGTGAAAAGTCACGGAAATGCGACAAAAGACGCATTTTTAAGTGCCATCCGACAAGCAGTGCGCGAGGTGGAACGCCAGGTGCCTGCCAAAATTAAAGATCGGCTGGAACACGTATTAATAGATAAAGCATAGGTTCGCATGTACTCACGCATTATTGGTACCGGGAGTTACTTCCCGACGCAAGTTCGCACCAACTCTGATTTGGAAACCATGGTCGAAACCACCGACGAGTGGATAATCGAGCGAACCGGCATTAAAGAGCGGCGGATTATCGGCGCTGATGAAACAGTAGCAACCATGGGTGCCCAGGCGGCATTGCAAGCCATAGATGCAGCAGGGGTAGATAAAAACAGTATCGATATGATTATCTGTGCGACCACCAGCGCTGCCCGTGCACTCCCCAGCGCAGCTTGTGAAATACAACGGGAGCTGGGAATTGCGGCTATCCCGGCTTTTGATATCGCCGCCGCCTGCGCGGGTTTCTGTTATGGTTTAAGTGTCGCTGATCAGTATATCAAAACCGGCATTGCCAAACGTATTCTGGTGATTGGCTCCGATTGTTTGTCACAGCTGGTCAGCCCGGAAGACCGTTCGATGGTCATTTTATTCGGGGATGCAGCCGGTGCCGTTTTACTGGAGGCCTCTGAACAACCGGGTATTTTATCGACCCATATTCATGCTGACGGTAAATATTCAGAACTGTTGTATGTGGATAACCCTATCCGGGGTGATGAGCGCTCTGTCCACAACTCCTGGGGCAGCATGAAAGGCAATGACGTCTTTAAAGTGGCTGTGACCAAATTATCGCAGGTCGTTGAACAGACACTTAGCGCCAACAATATGGATAAGTCAGAAATTGACTGGCTGGTACCACATCAGGCGAATTTACGGATTATTGCCGCTGTGGCCCGTAAGCTGGATATGTCGATGGATCAGGTTGTTATTAATCTCGACCGCTACGGCAATACGTCGGCTGCGACTGTGCCAACTGCATTGGATGAAGCCATTCGCGATGGCCGGATAAAGCGCGGGCAGACCTTATTGCTGGAAGCTTTTGGTGGTGGTTTTGCCTGGGCCTCGGCACTAGTCCGTTATTAATTTGTATTTTCAGTATTGGTTAAACCTGCAGGACTAAAAATGACGAAGAAACTTGCAATTGTTTTCCCCGGTCAGGGTTCACAAAGCGTTGGCATGCTCAATGAGCTGTATCAGCATGATATCGTTAAAAACACTTTTGCTGAGGCCTCTGCCACCCTGGGTTACGATCTGTGGGATTTAGTGGCGAACGGCCCGGAAGCAGATTTAAATGAAACGCATCGCACCCAACCTGCCTTGCTGACGGCATCCGTCGCGATATGGCGCTTATGGCAACAGCAAGGCGGAGCTGCACCGGCTTATCTTGCCGGTCACTCTCTGGGTGAGTATTCAGCCCTGGTATGCGCTGAGGTATTGAGCCTTGGTGCTGCAGTAAAGCTGGTTGAACAGCGTGGCAACTATATGCAGCAGGCCGTGCCACCGGGTGTGGGTGGTATGTCAGCCATTATTGGTCTGGACGATGCTGCTATTGCCAAGGCCTGTGCTGAGGCCGCTGACGGTGAAGTCGTGGCGCCGGTAAATTATAACTCACCAGGTCAGGTGGTAATTGCCGGACATAAAGCAGCAGTTGAACGCGCGGGTGAACTGTGTAAAGCCGCCGGGGCAAAGCGGGCTTTACCGCTGCCGGTCAGCGTGCCGTCACACTGTGCGCTGATGCGCCCGGCGGCTGAGCAGTTAGCAACTGATTTGGCCGCGCTTGAATTTAATCCTCCCCGGTTGCCAGTGGTCAACAACGTTGATGTCAGTATTGCCATCGACAGTGCTGCGATCAAAGAGGCACTGGTACGTCAGTTATACAGCCCGGTACGCTGGACTGAAACTATTGAATGGCTGGCAGCGAATGGTGTGACTGATGTTATCGAGTTAGGGGCCGGTAAAGTACTGAGTGGTCTGATAAAACGGATCGACAAAAATTTAACCAGTAGTTCAGTGAATGATCAGGCGTCTTTAGAGACGGCATTAACTCAGTTAACACAGGAATAACGATGACACATTTACTCTCATTAGAAGGCAAAGTTGCCCTAGTTACCGGCGCCAGCCGGGGTATTGGCCGGGCTATCGCTGAACAGTTAGCCGCATTGGGTGCTAAAGTTATTGGCACGGCGACCAGTGAAAAAGGTGCGGCAGCCATTTCTGCGTATCTGGCAGATAGCGGCAAAGGGCTGGTGTTGAACGTGACTGATACTGACTCTATTGAACAATGTTTAACAGAAATCAAAAACCAGTTTGGCGAAATTGATATTTTGATTAATAATGCCGGTATCACCCGTGACAATTTATTGATGCGGATGAAAGATGATGAATGGTTTGACATTATTGAAACCAATCTGACATCGGTGTTCCGCTTAAGTAAAGCGGTCTTGCGTAGCATGATGAAAAAACGTTATGGTCGCATTGTCACTATCGGTTCAGTGGTTGGCTCTATGGGAAATGCCGGACAAACGAATTATGCCGCAGCGAAAGCCGGTGTGCTGGGTTTTACCAAATCACTGGCGCGCGAAGTGGCGTCACGCGGCATCACAGTTAATGCTGTGGCCCCGGGTTTTATTGACACAGATATGACGAAAGAGCTGTCTGATGAGCAAAAAGAAGCAATATTTTCTCAGGTACCGGCAAACCGCCTGGGCCAACCGGAAGAAATTGCTGCGACAGTCGCTTTTTTAGTGTCGGCACCGGCAGCTTATATTACCGGTGAAACAATTCACGTTAACGGCGGAATGTATATGCTATAGGCAGAGCAGGTTTGACCAGCAAAAAATGCTGGTAAGCACGCTTGCAACAGTTGCAGCTTACGCATAAACTAGCGCCACACAAAATTGCACGAATTGTTGCGATTTATATGAGAAAAAGGAAGAAAAGATGAGCAACATCGAAGAACGCGTTAAAAAAATTATCATCGAGCAACTGGGTGTTAAAGAAGACGAAGTGAAAAACGAAGCGTCTTTTGTTGATGATCTGGGTGCCGACTCACTGGATACAGTAGAGCTGGTAATGGCGCTGGAAGAAGAATTCGATACTGAAATCCCTGACGAAGAAGCTGAGAAAATCACGACTGTTCAGTCAGCGATTGATTACATTAAAGCTCACGCTGAGTAAGCGAAAAGCTTGTAAAACGGGTAGCTTAGCTACCCGTTTTCGTTTCAAGACAGATATAATTTGTTAAGACGGAGGACACGATGGCAAAACGTCGTGTGGTAGTGACGGGACTGGGTATGTTAACGCCATTGGGCAACGACGTCTCCAGTAGCTGGCAGGCGATGCAGCAGGCCCAGAGTGGTATTGGCTTTATTGAACATTTCGACACCAGTGCTTACACTACAAAATTTGCAGGTTTGGTTAAAGATTTTGATATTGAGCCCTATTTTCCGGCGAAAGATGCCAAGAAAATGGACTTGTTTATTCAGTATGGAGTCGCTGCCGGTATTCAGGCATTTCGTGATTCCGGGCTTGAAGTTACTGAGCAAAATGCAGCGCGGATCGGCGCCGCTATTGGTTCCGGTATCGGTGGCCTGGGGTTGATCGAAGAAAACCATACTAAATTGCTTAACAGCGGCCCGAAACGGTTATCGCCATTTTTTGTCCCCTCAACCATTATCAATATGATAGCCGGCCAGTTATCGATTAGCTTGGGGTTACAGGGGCCGAACATTAGTATTGTTACTGCCTGTACCACCGGTGTTCATAATATTGGTCAGGCGGCGCGAATGATTGCCTACGGTGATGCCGATGCCATGATAGCCGGCGGTGCTGAAAAAGCGTCTACACCACTGGGGATGGGCGGTTTTGGTGCAGCCAGAGCACTATCAACCCGCAATGATGCACCAGAAAAAGCCAGCCGGCCATGGGACAAAGATCGGGATGGTTTTGTGCTGGGTGACGGTGCCGGGGTGATGGTTTTAGAAGCGTACGAGCACGCCAAAGCCCGTGGCGCGACAATTTATGCCGAGCTGGTTGGCTTTGGCATGAGCGGTGATGCTTATCATATGACGTCGCCGCCAGAAAGTGGTACCGGTGCCGCATTAGCAATGAAGAATGCCCTGCAGGATGCCGGGGTTAATCCGGAGCAGGTGCAGTACATTAATGCACATGGTACCTCTACGCCGGCGGGTGATATTGCAGAAACCATGGCGATTAAATCGATTTTCGGTGCGAAGCCGGCAAATCTGATGGTCAGTTCATCCAAGTCGATGATGGGGCATTTGCTGGGGGCTGCTGGTTCAGTCGAGTCTATTATTACCGTGTTGTCATTGAAGGATCAGCTGGTGACGCCGACCATTAACCTGGATAACCCCAGTGAAGGTTGTGATCTGGATTATGTGCCGCACAGTGCCCGCCAGGCAAAGCTTGAGTATGCATTGTGTAACTCTTTCGGTTTTGGTGGTACTAACGGCTCTATCCTGTTTAAGCGGATATAGTGATTTGTCTTGTAGGCAAAGGCTGCTGTTGCAGCCTTTGTTTTATCTGTAATTTAAGGCATACTCGGCCTTATTTCCCTGTTGTTATACAGTCACGTGACCCACACTATACGTAGCAATGATCGCTGTTTTTTATATGGTGACGGCTTTTTCAGCACCATCCGGGTAAGCGGCGGTGTACCGCAACTGTGGCCGCTGCATCTGGCGCGGTTGCAGTATACTGCCCGCAGGCTGGCAATTGACATTGCCGACTGGCAGCAGATATACCGTGCTCTGACCGACACCATAGCGGCTCAGAAGCTGAGTGAAGCGGTATTAAAAATTCAGATCTCCCGCGGCGAAGGCAGTCGGGGCTACAGCCCACTGGGTATCACGGCTACCGGGCCGGTCATCACCTATGGCACATTGCCGGATTACAGTACCTGGCGACAGCAGGGGGTCAGATTAGCGCTGGCTGAGCTGCGCCTGGCAGTGCAGCCGGCACTGGCTGGCTTAAAGCATTGTAACCGACTGGAGCAGGTACTGTTAAAGC
>NZ_JAWVZF010000119.1:0-8600 GCF_033722355.1 Arsukibacterium sp.
CTGGTAGAGCTGATGCTACTGTTGCAGCTGGACTGGCAGGCCCAGTGGCAAGCGTTAGCATGTTTTGGCATGCTGCTGGCAGTACCGGCCTGGTGTTGGTTGCCCCGCCCGCCAGTAGAGGCTTTCAGAGCGCAGCCAGCAAGCCGGGATCGGCCACCTGCTAAGCGATTTATCCGTTTGATGCTGGCCAGTTACTTTTGCGCCGGTTACGGTTATGTGATTAGTGCTACTTTTATTGTTACCATCGTCGAGCGGATGGACGGGTTATCCGGCCGCGGTAATGTCAGTTTTATTATACTGGGGCTGGCCGCCGCACCGGCGGTGATGATGTGGGATGTTATTGCCCGAAAAACCGGTTATCTGAAAGCCATAATGCTGGCCTTACTGGTTCAGGTTATGGCAATTTTACTGCCGCTATGGTCGGGCACCTTACCGGTGGTGCTAATAAGTGCTGCGCTGTTTGGTGCAACGTTTATCGGAGTTGTCAGTTTAGTGTTAACGATGGCAGGGCGCTTATATCCCAGTAAACCGGCAAAACTGATGGGCAAAATGACGCTGGCCTACGGCAGCGCTCAGGTTATTGCGCCTGCGTTAACAGGTTATCTGGCAGAAGTAAGTGGTTACTATACGTTAGGTCTATATCTGGCAGCTGGTTTTGTTGGTCTGGGGGCGTTACTGATAGCGGTGTTAATGGTGACCGACAAAAACGCCCGGCATTTTGATGCCCTTAGCTAAGCTGTTAAGCGCAAATTACTATTTACCGATACAGAAGCTGGAGAAAATTCTGCCGAGTAAATCATCGCTGCTAAACTCGCCGGTAATTTCATTTAAGTGCTGTTGGGTTAACCGCAGCTCTTCGGCCAGAATCTCACCCGCGATATAGCTGTGCAGTTGTTCCTGACCAATAGCAAGGTGCTCAGCAGCGCGGTCCAGCGCATCTAAGTGACGGCGGCGGGCCAGGAAGCTACCCTCCAGGCTGGCGTCAAAGCCAATGCATTGCTTTAAATGCTCCCGCAGCGCATCGATACCGGCACCGGTTTTGGCCGATAACCGGTATACCGGGGTTTCAGAGCGGGTATCCGGTGTCATCGGCTCGCCGGTTAAATCGGCTTTATTGCGAATAACGGTAACGCCTAAGCTCTCAGGCAGCCGGTCAATAAAGTCTGGCCAGATAGCATGTGGATCAGTGGCATCTGTCGTGGTGCCATCGACCATAAACAGCACCCGGTCGGCCTGCTTAATTTCCTGCCAGGCACGTTCAATACCAATTTGCTCTACCTGATCGGTTGCTTCGCGCAAGCCGGCGGTATCAATAATATGCAATGGCATGCCATCGATATGAATATGCTCGCGCAGCACATCGCGGGTAGTGCCGGCTATGTCAGTAACAATAGCCGCTTCACGGCCGGCCAGGGCATTTAGCAAACTGGATTTACCGGCATTTGGCCGGCCGGCGATGACCACTTTCATGCCTTCACGCAGAATACTGCCTTGCGCTGCCTGTTTTTTAACGGTAGCCAGGTAGTCGATAATCTCGGCCAAATCGGTGGCCACTTTGCCGTCAGATAAAAAGTCGATTTCCTCATCGGGAAAATCAATAGCGGCTTCGACATACATCCGCAGATAAATGACTTTTTCCACCAGTTCATGGATACGGCGCGAAAACTCGCCCTGCAGCGATTGTATGGCACAGCGCGCGGCCTGCACGCTACTGGCGTCAATTAAATCGGCTATGGCTTCGGCCTGGGCTAAGTCGAGCTTGTCATTTAAAAAGGCCCGTTCGGAGAATTCACCGGGGCGGGCGATCCGCACATTCGGCAGTGCCAGGACTTGTTGCAGCAGCATATCAAGCAATACCGGGCCGCCATGGCCCTGCAGTTCGAGGACATCTTCGCCGGTAAAGGAGTTAGGGCCGGGGAAGTACAGGGCAATGCCCTGATCCAGTACCTTGGCTTCGCTATCAAAAAAGGCTAGATACTCGGCAGTGCGTGGCTTAGGCACTTTATGCAGGATGGCTTGCGCTACTATTTTGCTATCAGGGCCGGAAATACGAATAATACCAACACCGGCGCGGCCCGGGGCGGTGGCTAAAGCGGCGATGGTGTCGGTATTAAACATAGTTGCCTCTTAATGGAAAAAGCCTGTCGCGTGATACGGACAGGCTAGTTTGTTGTTGCTAGCTCGGGTAAGGAAATCGTCATTTCGTCGCTTTCGACAGTACGTCGCTGCTTTTAGAAACAACGGGGCTGTCTCAACCTCCGCGACATCCTTGTCGCTGCTGCATGACGACACCTTACCCTTGCTTTGATATCAGCCTAAGCTTTTTTCGTGTGTAAGCCTTTCTTTTCCATACCTTTGTAGATATACAGCATCTGGGCCAGTGAAATCAGGTTACTGACCAGCCAGTACAATACCAGGCCGCTTGGGAACCAGATAAAGAACACTGAAAATGCAACCGGCATCCACATCATAATTTTTTGCTGCAGCGGATCACTCACCTGCATTGGCGTTAGCTTCTGCATGGCAAACATACTGATACCAAACAGTACCGGCAGAATATAGTATGGATCTTTGGCTGATAAGTCGGTGATCCACAGCATAAAGGGCGCATGGCGCAGCTCAACGCTTTCGACGAATACCCAATACAACGCTAAGAATATCGGCATTTGCACCAGCATCGGTAAACAGCCACCCATAGGGTTAACCTTTTCTTTGCGGTACAGCTCCATCATTGCCGGGCCCATTTTCTGGCGATCATCTTTGTAGCGCGCCTGCAGCTCTTCAATTTTTGGCTTTAAATTGCGCATTTTTGCCATTGATTCGTACTGAATCTTGGTCAGCGGATACATCAAGCCTTTCACTATCACAGTGATCAGAATAATCGCCAGACCCCAGTTACCAACAAAATTCTGAATCGTGGTCAGCAACCAGAACAACGGCTGCGAGATAAACCAGAGGAAGCCGTAATCGACGGTCAGATCCAGGCCATTGGCCAGCTCGGCCAGGCGGTCCTGTTGTTTCGGGCCGGCATAAAAGGTACTGCCAACTATTGTGCTTGCGCCGGGTTGCAGTTCAATGACTTCACCGCGGGTACCGATAACACCTTTATTACCCGCTACCATGCTGTACAGCCGCTGGGGCTTATCTTGTTCAGGTACCCAGGCAGCTACGAAGTAGTGCTCCAGCATCGCAACCCAGCCACCGGTGGTGTTAATGGCCAGATTTTTCTTGGCCATATCATCAAAATCGTATTTCTCGTAACGTTCTTCAGTGGTGCCGTAGGCTGCACCCCGGTAGATTGGCATCATCATACTGCCGCTCTCACCGTTATCAATGTTCTGCACCAGGTGTCGATAAGGCTGAACGCGTTTGCTGACATCGCTCTGGTTTTCAATTAAATATTCTACCCGGACATCGTATTTGCCACGGCTGAAAATAAAGCGTTTTTCTATCTGCAAGCCATTGAAGTGGGTAACCATTGGCACCACCAGTTCATCACTGCCTTCGGCCAGCTGATACTGTTGTGCAGCAAACTGATAAGGCTGACGACTATTGGCTTGATCATCCGGGCCATCTGTACCAATTAAACCGGACTGAGCGGTATACTCAAACCCCGGCAATTTACGCATTAATACATAAGGTTGATCGCTGTCTTTGGTCAAATCATATTCAGGTAACGTTACCCCAACGATATCACCACGGCTGGTATCAATCGCAATATTTAACACATCGGTTGCCACTGAAACCAGCTGGGCAGAAGGAGTGGCAGTAGCGGCGACCTGGCTTACTGCATCATCACCGGTCAGTCTGATATCACCACTGTTGGCAGTACTGCTGCTGCCCGGTGTGGTATTTTGTGACTGTTCAACTGAGCTTGGAGCGACAATGGGTTTCGGTCCATAATCTTTTTGCCATTCCTGCCAGAGGAAAAAACTGACAATTGCCAGGGCAATTACTAAAAAACTGCGTTGTGAATCCATGGGTTAGCTTTTCTCATTATGCTTATCAGGAACGGGATCATCACCGCCCTTATGTAAGGGGTGACATTTTAATATGCGTTTGCCTGCTAACCAAGCACCTTTTACCGCACCAAAGCGTTCAATAGCAGTAATGGCATAGTGTGAACAGGTTGGGTTGAAGCGGCAATGTGGCCCCAACAGCGGGCTTAACACCAGCTGATAGCCCCGCACCAGCATTAACATCAGCTTGACTGCAAAGCGATGTACTGGCGAGCGATTTTGCTCCATAGCCGTTCCAGTTGTTTCAACAGTTCACTATTCGGGGTGTTACTGATATCACCCTTTACCATTAATACCAGATCGACGCCGGGCAACTGGTGTTGATGCAAACGAAAGCTGTCACGCACACAACGTTTTATACGATTGCGTTGCACGGCCAATTTAACACGTTTTTTAGCGATAGTAAGGCCTAATCGCGGATGTGTGAGCTGATTTGGTTTAGCAAGGATGGTAAACAGGGGAGACGCAACCCGAAATGGGTGTTGGAAGACATTATCAAATTGACTGGGAGTTAACAGGCGTAACTCCCGGCCGAAGTTCAGGCTGACCACGCAGCGCTTAGCAGCCGATTACGCTGATAAACGCTGACGGCCCTTAGCACGGCGACGCGCTAAAACCTGACGACCATTTTTAGTGGCCATACGAGCACGGAAACCGTGATTGCGCTTGCGTTTTAATACGCTTGGTTGAAACGTTCTTTTACTCATAATTTCATCCGTCCGGTCGAAATATTTACTAAGATTACCTGTGTTTTAGCAAATACACCAAAACGCAGCTGACAAAAATGAGCGCGAATTTTAAGTAGTTCGGCCCTGAAAGTCAATGCGATCCTTGCTTTTATTCTGATCTGATCGTTGCTTTTCCTTTTGGTTTGGTAAGGCTTTTAACCGCTGCGTTAATAAGTTTTCCACAGGCTGACTGATCCTGCTGAATAAAATGTGAGTTATTTATTCTTTAGGTCGGAAAGTGCTGCTGATTTTATTCGGTATTATCAAATAGAATAAGAAGATAAAAGCCTTTTTAAACATTGCCTTACGAAGATTTGTTAATGGCTGGTGCTTTTTTCGAAAAGTCAATATTGAACTTGTGGATAAGATCGTACGATAATGGCCAACTTGCGTTATGACACCAGCCTTATTTTATAATTTTAACCAGGGCTTCAGGAGAAACGGTGTATCAATCTGTTTGGCAAAATTGTTTACAGGCATTGCAGGCTGAACTGCCTGCCCAGCATTTCAGCATGTGGATCCGGCCACTGCAAGCTGACAGCTCTGCTGATTCGCTGATCCTGTATGCGCCTAATCGCTTTGTACTGGATTGGGTCCGCGAGAAATATTTAAACCGGATCCTGGAGCTGATCCAGGATTACTGCGGTGATGATGCGCCCAGGTTGAAGTTTGATGTCGGCAACAGCCAGCAGCAAACCAAGCGTCCGCCCGGTAACAGCCATTTACCTCATGCTGAAGTCAGCCCTGCCGGCAATCAGCCTTTACCGCCTGAAACTGCTGAACCTGCGCCCAAAACCATAGTTCGCAGTAACGTCCGCGCCAATTATACCTTTACCAATTTTGTTGAGGGTAAATCAAACCAGTTAGCCCGGGCTGCTGCCAGCCAGGTAGCCGATAATCCTGGCACGGCTTATAACCCGCTATTTATTTATGGTGGTACCGGCCTTGGTAAAACTCACTTACTGCATGCAGTGGGCAATGGGATTCTGGCAAAAAAGCCCGATGCTAAAGTGATTTATATGCACTCTGAGCGGTTTGTGCAGGATATGGTAAAAGCGTTGCAAAACAATGCGATAGAAGAGTTTAAACGTTATTATCGCTCGGTTGATGCCCTGCTTATCGATGATATTCAGTTTTTTGCCAATAAAGAGCGTTCGCAGGAAGAGTTTTTTCATACCTTTAATGCCCTGCTGGAAGGCAACCAGCAAATCATTTTAACCAGTGACCGTTATCCAAAAGAAATTGATGGAGTGGAAGACCGGCTGAAATCCCGCTTTGGCTGGGGTTTAACCATTGCTATTGAACCGCCGGAGCTGGAGACCCGGGTGGCGATTCTGATGCGCAAGGCGCAGGAGAATCAAATCAGGCTACCGGAGGAAGTCGCGTTTTTTGTTGCTAAGCGGTTGCGGTCTAATGTGCGTGAACTGGAAGGAGCATTAAACCGGGTGATTGCCAATGCTAATTTTACCGGCCGGCCGATAACGATTGATTTTGTTCGTGAAGCATTACGTGATTTACTGGCATTGCAAGATAAACTGGTTACCATTGAAAACATTCAGAAAACAGTAGCGGAGTATTACAAGATCCGGGTGGCTGATTTACTGTCTAAGCGTCGTTCCCGTTCAGTGGCCCGGCCACGCCAGATGGCCATGGCTCTATCAAAAGAACTGACTAACCATAGCCTGCCGGAAATAGGCGACGCTTTTGGCGGCCGCGATCACACGACGGTGTTGCATGCGTGTCGCAAAATTGAATCATTAAAAGAAGAAACCCACGAAATTAAAGAGGATTTTCAAAACCTCATTCGCACGTTGTCTTCATAGCGGGTTTTAACAGGGTCATCCTAACTAGGGTTAAGCTATGCAATTTGTTATTAACAGAGACGCCTTACTCAAGCCATTACAGATGGTATCCGGCGCCATTGAACGCCGCCACACCTTACCCATTTTGTCTAATGTGTTGCTGGAAGTAACAGAGCAGCAGCTAGCGTTAACGGGCACTGATTTAGAAGTTGAACTGGTTGCTACCACAGACGCTGTGCAGGTACAGCAGGTGGGCCGGGTAACAGTGCCTGCTAAAAAATTACTGGATATTTGTCGCAGCTTACCAGAGAACAGTGACATTAAAGTGGTGCTGCAGGCAGAGAGCTGTATTTTAACCTGTGGCAAAACTAAATTTACTCTGTCTACGTTAAGCGCGGCGGAATACCCTAATCTGGAAAGCTGGCAAGGGGAAGTTGATATCAGCATCAGCCGGCAACAGTTGCGTAAGTTACTGGACGATACTGCCTTTTCAATGGCCAATCAGGATGTGCGTTATTATCTGAATGGCTTGTTGTTCGAAGTGGACAATGGCAGCCTGACCGCTGTCGGTACAGACGGCCATCGTCTGGCTTTAAGCAAATTAGTGTTGCCCGGGGTTAATTTACAACAAAAACAAATTATTATTCCGCGCAAAGGTGTGCTGGAGATCATGCGACTACTGGCCAATGATGACCAGGTCATTCAGTTAAGCCTCGGTCAGAATCATATCCGGTTATCTGATCAGGGCTTTACTTTCAGCAGTAAGCTGATTGATGGTCGCTTTCCGGATTACCGGCGGGTATTGCCCCGGAACTCCACCAAACTGGTTACTGCCCACCGCCCGGTGCTGAAAGATGCCTGTACCCGAGCGTCAATTTTATCTAACGAAAAATATCGCGGTGTACGGTTTACGCTCAGTAATAATGAGTTGCAAATTATGGCGAATAACCCTGAGCATGAGCAAGCGGAAGAACAGATAGAAGTAGAGTATCAGGGTGAGCCACTGGAAATCGGGTTTAACGTTGGTTATATGCTGGATGTGCTGAACACGCTGAATACTGATCTGGTGGTGCTGCATTTAAACGATGCCAACTCCAGCACGCTGATTGAAGGTGTTGGTAACGAAGGTGCGTCTTATGTTGTTATGCCAATGCGCTTGTAATATATGGCCTTGCTGTCATTGCAACTTAGCCAGTTTCGCAATATTGCGAAACTGGCACTGACTGCCCATCCAGAGTTTAATCTTATTTGTGGCGAGAACGGCAGCGGTAAAACCAGTTTGCTTGAAGCGATTTATTATCTGGCCCATGGCCGCTCTTTCCGCAGCCGGGTGCATCAACGTCTGATAAAAGACGACGCTTCTCATTTTACCCTGCATGCCAAAGTCAGCAATAATCAGCAAAGTTATAGTCTTGGCCTGCAACGCAATCGTACTGCCGAATTGCTGCTGCGATTAAATGGTGCTAATGTGCAGCGTTTGGCTGAGTTTGCCAGTCTGCTGCCCGTTCAGTTGCTTACTCCTGATAGCTTTCGGTTATTTTTCGGCGGTCCGAAAGAGCGCCGACAATTTTTCGATATGGGAGTGTTCCACGTGGAACACGGTTTTTTTCCGGTTTGGTTACAGTTCAGCCGCGTATTAAAACAACGGAATGCATTACTAAAACAACGCCGGCGTCATGACGATGAGTTCGCTTACTGGGATCAGCAATTTGCCAGCTTGGCCTGGCAGCTGAATACCCAGCGGCAGCAGTATATCGATCAGTTAACTGCTGCTTATCATGCGTTGGTTGCAGACAACGAATTGCTCTGCGATATCAACATGCAGCTGCAAAGTGGCTGGCCGGATCGAATTAGCAGTGAGCAGGACCTGCTTACCTTAGTTAAACAAAATTTTGAGCAGGATAGCCGTCAGGGCTTCAGTCAGTATGGCGCACAAAAAGCCGACTTAAAGTTAAAAAAAGCACAGTTGGCAGTGGAAGAAGTATTATCCCGTGGCCAGCTAAAAGTGTTATTATTTGCACTTAAAATCGCCCAGAACAATGTAATCAGTA
>NZ_JAWVZF010000120.1:0-8535 GCF_033722355.1 Arsukibacterium sp.
AATGACGGCCAGTTACAACTCACTATCGCTGATACCGGCTGTGGAATGAGTGAAGAATTTATTCAGCACCGGTTATTTAAAGCATTTGACTCTACCAAGGGCAACGCTGGCATGGGCATTGGTGCTCACGATGCATTGCATTTTGTAGAAGAACAAGGTGGTCAGCTTATTGTTAGCAGTCAACCGGGCGAAGGGTCTACATTTACTCTGTTCATTCCGTTAAAATCGTCGCTTAGCTTAGCTGAGCACAGAGAAACAGTACTACAAGGAACGTAATATGAAAACTGTACTTGTCGTCGAAGACGATATTGGTATTCAGAAACAATTAAAATGGAGCCTGAGCGACTACGAACTGGTGTTCGCCGATGACAGAGCAAGTGCCATGACTCAGCTGAGACGTTATGAGCCTGCAGTGGTCACGCTGGATTTAGGTTTACCCCCCGACCCGGCAAATGCGTCTGAAGGTCTCAGTTGCCTTGCTGAAATCTTGTCGGTACAACCTGATTGCAAAGTCATTGTCCTAACAGGTAATACCGATAATGAACATGCCTTAAAAGCAGTTGCCTTAGGTGCATACGACTATTACCAAAAACCGATTGATGCCGATGTTCTTAATATTATTATTCAACGCGCTTTTAAACTGACAGAACTGGAGCAGGAAAACCAGGCACTGAAGGCAAGTAGCAGCGCCCAGCCGGATATTATCGGTAATAGCGATGCCATGCTTAAAGCGTGTCGGACCGTTGAAAAAATTGCGCCAACTGAGATCACCACTCTTCTGCTGGGTGAGAGCGGAACTGGTAAAGAAGTGTTTGCCAGGGCAATTCACAAACAAAGTCCGCGTGCCAACAAGCCTTTTGTCGCGATTAACTGCGCTTCAATACCGGAAAACTTGCTGGAGAGTGAACTGTTCGGCTACGAAAAGGGCGCCTTTACCGGCGCTAACAAGACCACCCTCGGCAAAATTGAATGCGCTAATGGTGGTACTTTGTTACTGGATGAGATCGGCGATATGCCCCTGAGTCTGCAAGCAAAGATGCTGCGTTTTTTGCAGGAGCGGGTCATTGAGCGGATTGGTGGCCGACAGGAAATCGAAGCTGATGTCAGAGTGATTTGTGCCACCCACCGTAACCTGGCAGAAATGGTAGCTGACCAAACATTTCGGGAAGACCTTTATTATAGGATCAGTGAGATAACGTTAACAATTCCTCCGCTGCGGGAACGTGGTCATGACGTTATTGTTATTGCTAAAGCCTTGCTGCAAAAATTTAATAAAGAATATAATTCGCAAATTCATGGTTTTACCGACAACGCTGTGCAGGCAATGCTCCAGCATAACTGGCCGGGAAACATTCGTGAATTACAAAACAAACTGAAATCTGCAGTCATTCTGGCTGATAATAAACTTATTGATGCTGCTGATTTAGGTTTAAACGGTAATAGTCATAATAAGCTTGATACACTTAGAAAAGTCAGAGAGCAAGCTGAAACCAGAGCCATTCGCCATGCCTACGCAGTGGCAAATACCAATTTATCAAAGACCGCAGACCTGCTCGGTATTACCCGGCCAACACTTTATGCGCTTATCGACAAATACCGTTTGCATGATCTTCGTCACACTGACCAGGAACATTGAGAATCTGTGGAATACCAACCCGCTTAACGCTTCCAGTAAGATAAAAAAAGCCCGCATTAAGCGGGCTTTTTTTATTCTGCCTTAATTAAAGACTGATACCTTTAGTTTTAGCACGATCTTTAATGTAAGAATCCCAGCTACGAACCTGACGGGCAGCCGCCGGGTCTTTCTTCGCTTCCTGCAGCGCTGCATAAGCCTCTTTCAGTTTACCCTGATAGAAGTATGCTTCCAGAATATTCAAATGAATACTACCGGTGCGGTCAGCATCTCTGCTTAACGCCGCATTAAACGCAGTGATAGCATCTGGATAGCGTTGTATCGACATTAGTGCCATACCCTGCCGGCGATAGGCATCTGCCTCATTCGTCAGCTTAGCAAGCTCACCGTAATACTCCGCAGCTTTACTGAACTCACGAGCGGCCTGATAATTCGAGGCTATCGCGGTCAGCATGGTTCGATCTTTTTTGATCTTGCCACTCTTCATATATTTTTCATATACGGTTGCAGCTTTGTATGGAATATTATTGTTCGCATACATCTGGCCTAAAGCTTTAAATTCAGATTCTTTCTCAAGGTAGCCTTGTGAATGAGCAATCTGAAATGCACTTAGCGACTTACTGTAGTCTTCAACCAGTGTGTAGAAATTAGCCAGATAAATCCAATAGGCTTTTTCCTGAGGAAATAACTGAACCATCGTTTCGACGGTGGCCACAGTTTCCGGATACCGTTTCAATTCGTAATAAGCACCCATTTTCATTAAATAATGATTTTTATTGGGTTCCTTGGCAAAACGAATTGCGTTATCAGCCGCGGGAATCACCTTATCAAATTCACCAAGTTGAAAATGAGCATTCGCTATACGAAGGTAAGCATCAGGATCATTCTCACCGGTAAAACGCATCCACCGTCTGTAAGACTCGATCGCAGCCCGGAAGTTACCTTCCTGGATTTGCAAATCAGCCAACAACTTTAACGCTGCAGCCTGATCATTATAACCGAGTACATCGGGTTTTACGGCTAACTCCAGATACTTCATCGCCTGCTTAACGTCTTTAAAGGCGTATATATTGCCCAAAAACCGGTTTAAAAAGGCAGTATCGAACTCGCCGCTGGGATTAGCATCAACTAATACCGCGATAGCCTCATCCAACTTTTCTTCGTTGTATAGCTCAAGCGCCTTAGTAATTACCCGGCCGACCCGCTCACCAGGCAATTGTGTCTTGGCGTTTTTACGCGCTTCAATCCGCTCACGGTCAGCCGCAGTCAAATCCTGCGCTGCCGCTGGTAATGACACGATGCTAAAGCTCGCTGCTAACATTAAACTGGAAGTTAATAATGTTAATTTGTTCATAGTTAACCTCCTGCCATGTCTAGGGTAAAGTCTAACTGTACCTGCTGACCTGGCTGCCGCATTGGTTTACCGTCAACCACTTTAGGGCTGTACTTCCAACGGCGCAGTGCACGGATGGCTTCGCGATCAAACACCCGACGTGGTTCAGCTTCAATAACTTCTACGTTATCAACACTGCCGTCTTCCATAATAGTGAAACTTAACCGAACCCAGCCTTGCAGGCCGTCACGGGCAGCTTGCACCGGATAACGTGGTTCAATCCGTACTATCGGCGTTGCATCACCATCACGTAGCAGTGAGCCAGGGTTATTCAGGCCGACATTTGCTCCCAGATCCATGCCTGGCATATTAAAACCAACCGCACCGGCGGTGTTAGTCTGCTCAGGCTCAGGCTGTGGCGTTTTTGGCGGCTCAGCCGGTGGCGGTGGCGGTGGTGGCGGTGGAGGCCGCCGCACCTGTGTATCTGAATCAGGCGGCGTAGTGTTGATTTCCACAACAATACGCTCTTGCTCAGGCGCCCGACGCTTGTCGCCGCTTTGAATAAGCAACGCCATAATCAGAAACAACAGAAACGTTACCACTGCACCGATGATTAACGATGTTAGGAAACGCATCATAACTAGTTTTTCTCCCCGGCAATGGTAATTATCAGTGATTGATCAGCAGCTTTAACCTGATCCATTACTTCCATTACTACGCCGTGTTTAGCGCCAACGTCTGCCTGCAGAATAATAGTATCTGTAGGTGATTCAGCCCTTAAACGTTCAATGTTGGCAGAAACCCGCTCAATGTCTACCATCCGCTTGTCCATCCATACTTCGCCATTCTCACGAATTGCAATAAAGATAGTGGCTGACGGTTTTTGTTGTGCCTGGGTTGCTTCCGGCTTGTTTACATCGATACCCGCTTCTTTCACAAAAGACGTGGTAACGATGAAGAATATCAACATAATGAAAACGATATCCATCATCGGCGTGATGTCAATTGCCGCTTCCTCGTCTTCACGAATACGTTTACGTGCCATAAAATTCTCTCTTAATGATGCGGTAAGCTGTCAACGAGATCTGCTTTTTCCCGTTTCACTTTTGTTTCAAGCCGCGTACTGAAAAACACACCAGATAATGCAGCAACCATACCCGCCATCGTCGGAATTGTTGCCATCGAGATACCGGCTGCCATAGTACGGGGATTACCTGTACCCTGCGTTGCCATGATATCGAATACCGCTATCATGCCGGTTACGGTGCCAAGCAAACCTACCAATGGACACATTGCAACCAGAGTTTTAATCAGTAACATCCGTTGATCAAGGTCATTCGTCGCCTCAGAAATCCAGGTATCACGGATTTTATGGGCATACCAGGACGTGGTATCTGCTCTGGCATCCCATCTGGCAATAATATCCCGTTTAATCTTAGGAAATACTGCCGATACGTACCAGTAGCGCTCTAACATCAAAAACCACATGATGAAGAGAACCACGGCAACAACGTATAACACGTTGCCACCGGTATGAATAAAATCCTGTACCGATTCCCACAGCTCTGTTAGCTGGGTCATCATTAGGCGTTCTCCTTCTCCGCATGAGCAGCGACAATACCGGCGCTTTGCTCATCTAAAATATGTAAAATAGACTTTGCCTTAGATTGTACGATGCTGTGAACAAACAATAATGGCAGAGCAGCAATCAGACCCAGTGCAGTTGTTACCAGCGCCAGAGAGATTGAACCTGCCATCAGTTTCGGGTCACCGGTTCCGTACAGGGTAATTTGCTGGAACGTCAGGATCATACCGATAACAGTACCTAACAGACCCATTAGTGGCGCTACCGCCGCAAACAGTTTGATCAAGCCAATGCCACGATCGATACTTGGTGTTTCGCGCAGAATAGCTTCATCAAGCTTCAGCTCAAGGTTTTCCACGTCGGCAGTACGATTCTGATGATATACATTCAGAATACGGCCCAGCGGGTTGCTATCTGAAGGGTTAGCCAGGTTTTTCAGCTGTGAACGCATCTTGCCGCCAACCATGCTTAATACCAGGAAGCGCTCAAGAGCAATTAACAGACCAATAATCAGTAATACGGTGATCAGGTAACCTACAGTACCGCCCTGATGGTAGTATTCCATTAAGGTGCTGCGCTGCTGATTTAACCGCAGTAAGCTGTTACCTTTGGTTGGGTCAACGTATAAACCGGCCAGTTCACCTGTTGGCGTGTTGTGGTACTCAGCAACAGAATTATGAATTTTGGCCTGAGGCTGACGACCCAGCGGCTGGATCTGGTCAGTATCAACGTTACGGATTAAGTACTGATCATCCGTCGTCAGATGGAAAGCACCAAAACGGGTTACCCGCTCAGTTGAACTGCCGCCATCCAGCTTAACCACTTCAGCATCAAACTGAGCAATTTTGGCTGACTCAGTCATTTCAGTCAGCATGGCAACCCACAGGTCTTCCATCTGATTTAATGTTGGTAATTCAGTAGCAGCGGCAATAGCACGCAGTGGCTCTTCACGACCCGGATACTGAGCGCTGATCAGCGAGCTGGAAATCACGCCGATAGTCTGGTTAGCCGCCTGCCGAACCACACCGAACACCTCACCCATAGTACCCTGGGCACTTTCCAGTTCCTGGATTTTCTGAGCGATTAAAATGTCGTTGTCAGAATAGGCTTTAGCCAGACGCTTACCGCGGGCTTCTTCTTCAGCGAATTCTTTTTTTGCTGCATTTAGCATTGCTTGTTTATCAGCACGCTCAGCCAGGAATGCACGCTCGCGTTCCTGATTCATCCGGCCTTCAACAGCACGCTCTTTCTTAATTTGCTCTAATAGCTTGTCAAGCTGCTCGGTGTTTGCCGCAGCGTTAAATGCTACTGATGCCGATAACGTCACGGCAGCAGCAACAACCAAAGTTTTAATAGCCTTTCTCATTTATTCTTACTCCGCTGCGAAAAGTGGTACACGGTCCATATCAGGAGTCGCTTCACGACGTGACATCTTGATAAGGTTGGTGATTGAATTCATGTACGAATCAGGTAGCTTTTCCCAGCTTTTCGTTTCTTTGTTGTACGCCCAGGCCGCTTTGCCGTCTAAAGACTGCGCCGCCAGTGATAAACGGCCAACACTTAAATAATCAACAGTAATATCCTGGCCATCGATATTCAGGGTGCCCTGGAAGGCGGCCATTTCTGTACCGTAGCCCATCTCGATGCTGTAAGCTTCCAGAATCTGACGGTACTGCTCTGAACGTTGTACGTCAGAACGCTCCATCAGCTCGCGTAGTTTTTCAACCCGCTCTAACCGGCGGTCGGTACGCAGTGGAATATCCGCCTTAACAAATTGTTCTAAGGCGTCAATCATCCGGAACATTAAAGGTACGGTACCTTTATTGGTGTTTTCCAGATCATCCATCTGACGCTGTAAAGAATTCAGTTGGCGTTGTTGGTCGTTAACCAGCGTTTGTAAAAAGTCGTTATAAACTTTTAAGTTTTCAGTCTGCACCACAACAACACGGTACTCACCCAGTAATTCCTGAGTCTGTTCATAAATGGTGTTTATTTTTTCCTGAGACTGCACGGCAGCACGTTGGATCTGGCTATTCGCCTGGTGTAGATCTTTTAAGTCTGTTGCGGCTGCTGAGCCGGCAAAAGCTAAGCTGCCAGCCAACGCTGAGGCAACAAGACTCTTTTGAATTTTTTTGTTAAACATAGTTCCCAACCAATTATTGCTGATTAACGTAACCTGATTAGTGTAAGGGCTTATGCTGAAAATTTAACGGATAAATTTCAGATACAATAAGCCCTCGGTTAGAGGGTAAACCGCCCGCATCATTGCAGTTAAAACTCAGATTGTCAACAGCACCCAGCTGCCTGCACCTAAGCTTTGTCGCGATGTTCCGGCCGGTTTATCACCAATTTTATGCGTCATTAAAGCCCTGCTTTTTAATATTTAATGACGTATTAAATATTCTGGTCATTTAATATTCGGAGTCAATTTCCCAGCCGCATATAAATCTACCATTGTATCAAGCGACAAGGCTTTAATTTTGCTGGCATTACCGGCAGAACCAAAGGCCTCATAGCGGGCAATACAGATATCTGCCATTGCCTGCACAGACGCCTGTAAATATTTGCGTGGGTCAAATTCAGCCGGATGCTTCGCCATATATCGACGAATCGCACCGGTTGAGGCTAACCGCAAATCTGTATCAATATTGATTTTACGCACCCCAAACTTAATACCCTGCTGTATTTGAGCGACAGGAACGCCATAAGTTTCAGGTATCTTACCACCATATTCATTTATCACTTCAAGCCAGTCCTGCGGCACGGATGATGAGCCATGCATAACCAGATGGGTGTCCGGGATCCGCTGATGGATCGCCTTAATCCGGTCTATTGCCAGAATATCGTCTGTTGGTGGCCGGCTGAATTTGTAAGCACCATGTGAAGTGCCACAAGCAATAGCCAGTGCATCAACCTGGGTTTCACGCACAAATTGTGCTGCTTCTTCAGGATCAGTAAGCATCTGGTCATGAGTCAGCACACAATCCGCACCAATACCATCCTCCTCACCGGCTTCTCCGGTTTCCAGTGAGCCCAGACAACCTAACTCACCCTCAACCGAGACGCCACAAGCGTGCGCTATTTCCACAACCTTGCGCGTCACATTAACGTTGTAGTCATAATCCATCGGTGTTTTGCCATCTTCGCCCAGAGAGCCGTCCATCATCACTGATGAAAAACCCAACTGAATCGAGCGCTGACAAACAGCCAGTGACGTACCATGGTCCTGATGCATCACCACCGGGATGTGCGGAAACTCCTCCACCGCGGCTAATATCAGGTGGCGTAAAAACGGCGCACCTGCATATTTACGTGCTCCGGCCGATGCCTGCACGATCACCGGACTGTCCGTCTTATCTGCCGCCAGCATAATGGCGCGCATTTGTTCCAGGTTATTTACGTTAAATGCCGGAACGCCGTAACCCACCTCGGCTGCGTGATCCAGCATTTGCCGTAATGATATCAGTGCCATGAAAGCCTCTCTTTTATACTAAGGTACAGTTTGTAGGTAAAATGTTGTATTTATTTAATTATGAATTTTTTATGACGCTGTGGCTTGTCATTTATCAGCGATCTTTTGCCCGCTGTTCCAGTATAGCGACCGCCGGTAAGGTTTTGCCTTCTAAAAACTCTAAAAAGGCACCACCACCGGTAGATATGTAAGATACATCAGCCGCAATACCGAATTTATCAATAGCAGCCAGCGTATCGCCGCCTCCGGCAATTGAAAACGCTTCACTTGCGGCGATGGCCTCTGCTACTGCTTTGGTACCGGCAGAAAATTGCTCAAATTCAAATACGCCAACCGGGCCGTTCCAGACAATGGTTCCGGCGTTTTTAAGTATATCGGTTAACTGACCAATGGTTGCCGGTCCCACATCAAATATCATTTCAGTGCTGGCAACATCAGAGACCAGTTTTAAACTGGCTGCAGTCTCTTCGCTGAATTCCTGCCCCACGACCACGTCAGTTGGCACCGGTATC
>NZ_JAWVZF010000121.1:0-8513 GCF_033722355.1 Arsukibacterium sp.
GCAGTAGCAGTGTCGGTGAAGCAGCAGCAACAAATAGAAGCCGCAGACAATATGAGTTTCGATCAGTACATCCAAGACTATTTTGCTGAAGTTCCTGCATGTCAATAACTGCCGCTGACCGCTTAAATGAATAAAAAAGCGGCTGCCGGGTGGCAGCCGCTAAAAGGAGAATCCAGGGGAAAAACAAAACGTGGTTTGCATCCTTGCACCCTGTTAGAATCAGCCTGATGAAGAAAGTTCAATTTAGCCAGAAAAATATTAAAAATTCAGTGGCCCTAATCTTAGCCGCTACGCTTACCGGCTGCAGCACACCACCGCCGCAGAATACGTCTGATGTTTGCGAGATTTTTCGTGAAAATCGTTCCTGGTATAAAGCGGCCAATGCCGCCAGCGAAAAGTGGGGCATGCCCATCGCATTGCCGATGAGTATTATGTATCAGGAAAGCAGTTTTAAGCATAATGCCCGCCCACCGATGCGCTGGTTTATCGGTTTTATTCCATATGGCCGGGGCAGCTCAGCTTATGGCTATTCACAGGCGAAGACAGTAACCTGGGATGAATATGTTAAAGAAGCCGATCGGTTTTGGGCCAGCCGCGACGATTTTGCCGATGCTATCGATTTTATGGGTTGGTATATTGATAAAACGTACCGGCTGAATAAAGTATCAAAATGGGATGGGTACAATCAGTATCTGAATTATCATGAGGGCTGGGGCGGATACCGGCGCAAAACTTACAAAAATAAGGCCTGGCTGTTAAACGTAGCACGCCGGGTTGACGACCGGGCAAAAATATATAGCGCCCAACTGAAAAAATGTGAGAAAGAATTACAGCGCGGCTGGTTACGGCGGCTGTTATTTGGTTAGCCGCGCCGCCATAGTAATATGATTATTTCAGACCTCGTCTTCGGTTAGTGTGCCGTTTTTTTGGTAGCTGATTTTTTCGGATTAATTAACAATCTGACGGTTTTGATCATATTATCCTGTACATCAACAATTTCCAGCGGATAACCAGAGAGCTTAACACTTAGGCGGCCCTGTGGTATTTCTTCCAGATATTCCAGAATCAGCCCGTTCAATGTTTTAGGCCCGTCGGTCGGAAAGTTCATCTTCATTTCCCGGTTTAAGTCCCGTAAGTTGATGCTGCCATCAATTAGGAAGGTACCATCAGGTTGAGCCAGAATATCCTCGTTGGTGTCTTCGGCTATGTCGGTAGTGAACTCACCTACCACCTCTTCCAGAATGTCAGCCAGCGTAACTAAACCCTGAATATCGCCATATTCATCTACCACTAAACCAATGCGATCCTTAGCCCCCTGAAACTTTAGTAGCTGGGTATTAAGCGGTGTGCCTTCGGGAATAAAATAGATTTCACTGGCAGCACGCAGCAGCGATGCCTTAGTGAGTTGCTCCTTGATTAACAGCCGCATCAGTTCGCGCGGATGAACAAAACCAATCGCATCGTCGATATTATCTCTGTATAGCAAAATACGGCTGTACTGAAAATTCGCCAGTTGCCGCTCTATGTCTTTCCACTCGTCGTTAATATCGATACCGACAATTTCGTTACGCGGGATCATAATATCTTCAACGGTGGCATTTTCCAGGTCCAGTACGCCCACCAGCATATTCTGATGCTGTTCCGGGATAAGCGCACCGGCTTCATAAACCACCGTTCGCAGTTCCTCGGCGCTTAAACTGTTACCCTGATGCTTCTCGGGGCTGACACCCAGCAGGTTAAGCAGGCCATTGGTGATTTTATTCAGAGCCCAGACAAAAGGATAAAAGATTTTCAGCAAAACGGACAAAATTGCTGATGTTGGCAGTGCCACTTTTTCAGGATGCAGCGCGGCAAGGGTTTTGGGGGTGACTTCAGCAAAAATTAAAATGATCACGGTCAGTACAATCGGGGCAATAGCAACCCCGTAATCGCCATACAATCTTACCCCGATAATCGTCGCCACCGTAGAGGCAAAAATATTAACCAGATTGTTACCTATCAGAATAAGACCAATCAGGCGGTCAGGGCGTTTTAATAAGCGACTGACCCGCAGTGCAGCTTTATTTTTAGCATTAGTCAGGTGTTTAAGGCGGTAGGGGTTAACAGACATCATGCCTGTTTCAGAGCCTGAAAAGTAAGCGGAAAGCACAATAAGCACGCCTAAAATTATAAACAGCGTACTGGTCGATATGTCGTCCAAGAGCTAAATACCTTTATTACCAAACATCAGTTTGCATCTTAACAGCAGTTCAGCGCTGGGCGCTATTAAAAACCGTCAATTTAACCCAGCCGGTCAATTATCACCTCTTTGACAAAGCGGCTGCCAAAATATGCCAGCGTCAGCAAGCTGGTGCCAATCACGGTTAAGGTAATCGCAGTTCTGCCGCGCCAGCCCTTGCGGGCGTGGCCCCAGCACAGACTAACAAAAACCAGAAAAGCTGCTGCGCTTAGTACGGTTTTGTGCAGGTTAGCTTTGCCCAGCCAGTTTTCAATAAAAATCACGCCAATAGCTAATGCCAGTCCCAGCAGCACTGTGCCGGCCATTAATAGCCGAAACTGAATCGCTTCTGCCTGCATTAACGGCGGCAGGTATTGGCTTACCGGGGTAAAGTCTTTTTGCTTAAGCTTGCTGCTGATGTAGCTGACCTGAAATGAATACAGGGTTGCCATGGTCAGTACCACATAGGCCAGAAATGCCAGGGTAATATGCACCAGTAAGCTGATATTTTGTTCAAAATGCTGGATTTGTAAATCCTGCGGGATTAATAAGGTAGCAAGCTGCATTAATGCAGCAAAACCGTAAACCACCGGCAGCAGTAAAACGGTGGGCGTGCGAAGTGCTGTTATCGTGACCGCCATGGTAACCAGCCAGCAAACCAGTGAACTGACATTAATTAAACTGAAGTTCTGACCTGCCGGGGTAAACAAGGTTTGAGTCAGGGCCAGCATGTGGAGCACCAGCCCCAGAATGCCGGCACTGAACATTAATTTAAAGTGCGGACCTTTAGGATGAAATAACCGCATCAGTACTGAGCCTGTTGCCAGTAAATAAGCCGCTAATGCGAAGAAAGAAAGCAGTCCGCTCATTATTAACAATCCTGTTATTCAGTTAGTTAGCTATTGTATGGTAACTGTGTACTTATGCCCAGTAGTTATAGCTGGAAGTCTGTTCTGACAACTTTAGCACGTGATAAGCGGCTGACGTAACACTCTGGCTGCGTTATAATCGGCGCAATAGTGAAATACGGGTAATAAAAATGTTTGAGAACCTGTCTGATCGGTTAAGCAGAACCTTAAAGAATATCAGTGGCCGTGGCCGGCTGACTGAAGACAATATCAAAGATACTTTACGTGAAGTACGGATGGCTTTGCTTGAGGCTGATGTGGCCTTGCCAGTAGTACGGGATTTTGTCGCCAATGTAAAAGAGCGCTCTGTTGGCCTTGAGGTCAGCAAAAGCCTGACACCCGGTCAGGAGTTTCTGAAAATTGTCCGCAAAGCGCTGGAAGAAGCGATGGGTGATGCCAATGAAGAGTTGGCACTGAATACTCAGCCGCCGGCGGTAGTGCTGATGGCTGGCTTGCAGGGGGCGGGTAAAACCACCTCAGTGGCAAAGCTGGCTAAATTCTTAAAAGAGCGGAAAAAGAAAAAGGTACTGGTGGTATCGGCCGATATTTACCGGCCGGCGGCAATAAAGCAGCTACAAACCCTGGCAGCCGATGTTGGCGTGGAGTTCTTCCCCAGTGACTTAAGTCAGCAGCCGGTGGCAATTGTCAATGCGGCTATTGCCCATGCCCGTACCCGGATGTTTGATGTGTTGCTGGTCGATACTGCTGGCCGTTTGCATGTCGACGAAGACATGATGACAGAAATTAAATCGCTGCATGCTGCTGTTAAGCCTATTGAGACACTGTTTGTAGTCGATGCAATGACCGGCCAGGATGCCGCTAATACCGCGAAAGCTTTTAATGAAGCGCTGCCATTAACCGGGGTTATTTTAACTAAGGTCGATGGTGACGCCCGTGGCGGTGCTGCTTTATCTATTCGTCATATTACCGGTAAGCCGATTAAGTTTTTGGGCACTGGTGAGAAAACCGATGGCCTGGAGCCCTTTCACCCTGACCGCATAGCATCGCGTATTCTGGGTATGGGCGATGTGCTGAGTTTAATCGAAGATCTGGAACAGAAAGTCGATAAAGACAAAGCGGCGAAAATGGCGCAGAAGATGATGAAAGGCAAAGGCTTTTCATTAGAAGACTTTCGCGACCAGCTGGTACAAATGCGTGGCATGGGTGGCATGATGTCGTTAATGGATAAACTGCCAGGCATGAAAAACCTACCGGCTGGTGCTGCCAGTCAGCTTGATGAAAAGCAGTTTGTCCGGATGGAAGCGATTATTAACTCAATGACCCCGAAAGAGCGCAATTACCCGGATTTAATTAAAGGCTCAAGGAAAAAACGGATCGCCGCCGGTTCCGGCTGTCAGGTACAGGACATCAACAAGTTGCTGAAGCAGTTTATGCAGATGCAGAAAATGATGAAGCAGATGTCGGGCAAAGGCGGCTTAATGAAAATGATGCGCGGCATGGGAGGCAAACTGCCCCCTGGTATGTTACCGCCGCGCTGAACCAGCTGACGGAGGCGCTGCAACGCCTGAAATGGCTTGCATTTGCAGCAAAAATCCGTACAATGCAGCAGCCCTTCAGTCTGACTGGGGGCTTTATTATTTTTTAAAACCTGAACGATTATTTTTAGAGGACGGTATGGTAACTATTCGTTTACAACGTGGTGGCGCGAAAAAGCGTCCATTTTACCAAGTTGTGGTAGCGGACAGCCGTTTTGCTCGTGACGGCCGCTTTATTGAGCGCGTGGGTTTCTTCAACCCAATCGCTGGCGGTACTGAAGAGAAACTGCGTCTGGACCTGGAACGTGTTGAGCACTGGGTAGCACAAGGTGCTGCATTAAGTGACCGCGTTGCAAACCTGGTAAAAACCGCTAAGAAAGCAGCTGCTTAATTAGCAATCTGGTGTGGAGTATTACTCTTGAGTAACAAAGACGACAAAGATTTGGTTGTCCTTGGTAAGTTCGGTGCCGTTTACGGCATTAATGGCTGGCTTAAGGTAAATGCTTACACCGACATCCCGGAAGGGATATTTGACTATACACCCTGGCAGATTAAATTGCAGGGTAACTGGCTACCGGTGCAGGTTGCAAGCTGGAAGCGCCATAGTAATGGCCTGATAGCAAAACTGGATGGCATCAATGACCGTGACCTGGCCCAGCGTTACGTCAACGCTGAAATAGCGGTAACGTCGCAGGCGCTGCCTTCATTAGAAGATGGCGATTACTACTGGAAAGATCTGATGGGTCTGGCCGTGGTAAACGAAGCGGGTTATCACTTAGGTGAAGTATCGGACATGATGGAAACCGGCTCTAACGATGTTATTGTCGTGAAAGCCAACCGGACAGATGCATTTGGTAAGAAAGAGCGTTTGTTGCCGTTTTTAACCGATACAGTGGTAAAAAGCGTCGACCTGGCTGAAAAGCGGATTATTGTTGACTGGGATCCGGCGTTTTAATGCAGGAAAACACTAAACTCTGGCTTGGCGTTGTAACGTTATTTCCGGAGATGTTTGATGCAATTACGCAATATGGGGTCACCGGCCGTGCAGTAAAGCAGGGCATTATGCAGTTACAATGCTGGAACCCGCGGGATTTTACCACGGATAAGCATCGTACTGTTGATGACCGGCCTTATGGTGGTGGTCCGGGCATGTTAATGATGGTTCAGCCTCTGACCGAAGCAATTCGGGCGGCAAAACAGGCCGCAGGGGGCAAGGTGCACACCATCTACTTATCGCCGCAAGGCCGTAAGTTAGATCAAAAAGGTGTGGCTGAGCTGGCCGCGCACGATAAGCTACTGTTAGTAGCTGGCCGTTACGAAGGCATTGATGAGCGCGTAATTGAAAACGAAATTGACGAAGAATGGTCAGTGGGTGATTACGTGTTAAGTGGGGGCGAGTTGCCGGCGATGACACTGATTGATGCAGTGTCCCGCTTAGTACCAGGTGTACTGGGGCACGACTTATCCGCAGCGCAGGATTCATTTTCTGATGGCTTGCTGGATTGTCCGCATTATACCCGGCCAGAGGTGTTAGCCAATAAACAGGTGCCGTCAGTATTGCTGAGCGGTAACCACGAAGAAATCAGACGCTGGCGTTTGAAACAGGCCCTGGGAAGGACCTGGTTAAGACGGCCAGATATATTAAAACCCCTGGCTCTGACTAAGGAGCAACGCAAATTACTGGCTGAGTTTCAACAGGAACACCAGGCGTTGCAGCAGCAAGATAGTTAATTCCAGGTAAAGTGAGATTGTTATGAGCAAAGTTAGCCAAAACATTATCAAGCAACTTGAAGATGAACAGTTAAAACAAGACGTTCCAGCGTTCGCGCCGGGCGACACTGTTGTGGTTCAGGTTAAAGTTAAAGAAGGCGACAAAAGCCGTTTGCAGGCATATGAAGGCGTAGTTATTGCTAAGCGTAATCGTGGTCTGCATTCAGCCTTCACCGTCCGTAAAATTTCTAACGGCGAAGGTGTTGAGCGTGTATTCCAGACGCACAGCCCGTTAATTGACAGCATTACTGTTAAGCGCCGTGGTGCGGTTCGCCGTGCTAAGCTTTACTACTTACGCGATCGTTCAGGTAAATCAGCGCGTATCCGCGAAAAGCTTAACTAAGCAACCTGTAAAGGCCGGCATTTGCCGGCCTTTTTCTTATGACCTTTTGCTTATGATAAGTGCTCAGGCTCCACTAACTGAACCGGTATTACAGCTGTTAAAAAACCAACTGGCCAGCCTGATCCAATCAGGTATTGCGGACAGTTGTGATAACACCCTGACCGAGCAGTACCTGATGTCCCGTCTCGGCCTGAAATTGAGCTCCGATACCGAACTTAGCCCGGATCTGCAACGTTTTCAGCAGCACTTTGTGTTGTATCATTTGTTATATCGGTTGCAAACAGAATGGCTTACCAGTGGTGAGGGTTTTCTGAGCATTGGGCTGGCAAAGGTATGCTGGTATCAAGCCGCATCAGCGGGGAGTAGTGAACTGGCCGCGCATAGTGACAACGCCAGCCGGCGCGACTACTACATGGACTGGCAAAACTTCTATGTTATGAGTGAGCAATTGCTGGATGATTATCTGCAGCGATTCTGGCAGTTTTACCATCGCAATGCAGTGGAGAAATCTACACTCAACATGGCACAGGCTGAAGCGTTGTTGCAACTGTCGGCCGGTTATAATCTGACTCAGCTGAAAAAAGCCTATCGCAGTCAGGCACTGCAAGCCCATCCGGATCGCACTGCCGGCAATGCTGCTGATTTTATTAAAATTCGCCAGGCCTACCTATTGTTACTGCGCCAGTTCTGATACCCACCTCATTTCGTATTAATTGCTCTACGCCATTTATCAAGGCGAAAATAACCCGCTAATTGCGTATTTATTGGTCTTCACCGGGTTGACGCTGCCAGTCAAGATCTTTAGTATGCCAAAATTGTATTTAAATAATTACGTGCTGTATATTTAAGTTTACATCAAAGCGTCAGACCAGTTGTGCCGTCGTTTTTATCTATGCTTAAACATCAGCACCTCAGCCAGCAAGTGGAGTTAGCATGAGCCAGATTGTCGATGATTTAAGAATAGTGGCAACCAAGCCACTGAGCCCGCCCGCGGTAATGAAAAAAGTGTTGCCTTTGTCGGAGCAGGGGGCTGATTTTGTGGCCCGGGCCCGCGCTGATATTGCTAACATTGTTCATGGCCGCGATAAGCGTTTACTGGTCGTTACCGGCCCCTGTTCTATTCATGATCCGGTGGCAGCCATTGAATATGCCACTAAGTTAAAAGCGTTGCAGCAGCAATATATTGATAGTTTATATATTGTGATGCGGGTTTATTTTGAAAAACCCCGCACTACCGTTGGCTGGAAAGGTTTTATTAATGATCCCCATCTGGATGACTCATTCGATCTGGAAACCGGCCTAACCTGGGGCCGGGAGCTGTTATTAAAAATAGTTGAAATGGAACTGCCAGCGGCAACCGAAGCGCTGGACCCGATTAGCCCGCAATATTTATCTGATCTGATAAGCTGGGCAGCAATAGGGGCTCGTACAGTAGAGTCACAAACCCACCGGGAAATGGCCAGTGGTTTATCCATGCCTGTCGGCTTTAAAAACGGTACTGATGGTAATTTAAATGTGGCGTTAAATGGCTTACAGTCGGCAGCCAGTGGCCACAGCTTTATTGGTATTAATCAGCGAGGCGAAGTCAGTCTGGTGCAAACTGCTGGCAACCCGGATGGCCATATTATTTTGCGCGGCGGCGTTAAACCTAATTATGATGCTGATAGCATTAACGCGGCACTCGCTGAGCTGGATAAGCTGAATTTACCCCATGGCATCGTAGTTGACTGCAGTCACGGCAACTCTAATAAAGATCACAATCGCCAGCCAGCTGTGGC
>NZ_JAWVZF010000122.1:0-8476 GCF_033722355.1 Arsukibacterium sp.
AACTTGAAGGTGGCCAGAAACTACGCTTTGCCATTGCCAGTGCCGATGCCAAAGACCGGCTGACACTGGTTGCCAATATGCTGGCTGACTTCAGCCAACATCAGCTGGAGAAATCATGAAACCTGTTACTGACACTATCTCGGTCTTACTGAAATCAATGCTGGCTGGCCTGACCCTGACATTCAGCTGTTATGCGATAGCGAGCAATACAGCTGCTGAGCGCTGGTTTGAAATTGAGTTAATTGTATTTACTCCGACAACCGGCAACGATTTGAAAGAACAGTTTGACGGTCAGGTTACACCCATTCGCCTGAGCAACAGTTTTGACTTAGTAACGTCACATTATCAACCTGATATCAGCAGCTTGCTTGCAACATTAGCGCCCTGCAACTTGCCATCCGAGACAGCAACTGACCGGTTAGCTGTCGCAGTGCAAAACTGGCAACAGTGGCAACCGCCATTTTCACCGATATTCTGTCTGAGCGAACGGCAGCCACCATCATGGCAGCGCGTTTCATTGTTTCCGGAATATCTGGTCAACAGTCAGCTACCGATGCCAGACAGCTTGCCAGTGCAATTAGCAGCCAAGTCAGATCGACATCAGCCGGTGCCGTATCTGGCGCCGCGCTCTGCCTTTGCGCTGTCCGATCTGGCCAGTAAAATCAGCCGCCAGCCAAACCAGACATTGCTTTTGCATACCGTATGGCGGCAGGCCCCCGTCACAGAAAGGCTGGCAGTGCCCAGCCGCTGGTTTGGCGGTACCAATTATTCTGAATTAACAGATTACTGGGGACAAGACAGAACTCAGGCCGCAACGGACAACGCGGCAGCAACCGCAACCGCGCTGACAATCCTGGACAATGAGCAGCAAGATGACGTATTCAGTGCCATCGATACCCTGCTCGACCAGCTTAATGCCGCTGGCAAACTTGAAGCCCTGCCAGATCAGCGACAACAACTGCCGCTGAGCGGCGACAATCTGTCTAACCTGCCAGACAGGGTATGGCAGCTCGATGGCTTATTTAAATTGCACCTTGATCACTATCTGTTCGTTAATACTGATTTTAACCTGCGGCGTTTTTCTGCTGCGGGCCTGCAGAGTATTAATGTTAAACAAAGCCGGCGGGTAATTAGTGGTGAGCTGCATTATCTGGATCATCCTTATCTGGGCATCATCCTCCAAATCAGGCGTTTTCAGCCACCGGAACAAGAAGCTGAAGCCAAATGAAACTGCTACCAGCACGTTATCGGGCACGATGAATTAACCGGCGCATAATAAGCTTTGCTGAAAAAAGCAAAAAATTTGGCGAACTGGCGGTTGCTATATTTAAAAAAGGAACTAAACTAGCGACTTGGTTACATATTTATACAATTAACAACGGGTAAGTAACATAGATTTTTCTTACATTAGCGCTATCCGTTAACCACAGTCAGAGATCAATGGACGATTTAAACTTAAACCCTGAATTTACGCCCGGACACTATGTGCTGTTATTACTGCTGCTGATCCTGGCCAGTGCCGGCAGTACACTTTTCTCATGGCTTGTGCCGCAAGCTGCCAACAGTCTCTGGCTCGATGTATTACCACCACTGCTCGGTTTATACAGCCTGTTGCTGTTATTTAAAGGCCTGGGCATTCTTCGCTTACCTTCTGCAGCAATGTATTCAGCCATCGCTGCTCCTATCACTCTGGTGAGCTTTTATCAATTTTTACTGTAGCAGGTTATCGCAATAGAGTATGATGCGCCCCTTAGCGCTATTGAGGATAACTGATGTCAATTAACTGGTTTCCGGGCCATATGCATAAGGCCCGTAAAGAGATTGCCGAGGTGATGCCTCAGGTCGATATTATTATCGAAATGCTCGATGCCCGCATTCCGTTCTCCAGCGAAAACCCGTTAGTCCCCCAGTTACGCGGTAATACCCCTTGTATCAAAGTGCTTAATAAGGCTGACTTAGCTGATCCGGCGCTGACTGCAGTCTGGGTGAGTCATTTTGAACAGCAGAGCGGTGTCCGGGCAATTCCGATAAGCCAGCAGCATCCAGAACAAATTAAAGCGTTGTTAACGCTGTGCAACACCATGCTACCAGAGCGAAATCTGGACATTCGTCCGGCCCGCGCCCTGATTATGGGTATTCCGAATGTTGGTAAGTCGACGTTAATTAATACTCTTGCCGGACGCACTATTGCCAAAACCGGTAACGAAGCCGGCGTCACCAAAGCCCAGCAACGTATCAAGCTGGAAAATAACGTTATTCTGACTGACACACCTGGTTTTTTATGGCCAAAACTGAGTCCGCCAACTTGCGGTTACCGGCTGGCAGTCACCGGCGCCATTAAAGATACGGTTTTTGAGTATGCCGATATTGCCTTATTTGCTGCCGATTATTTACTGCAGGCTTATCCAAATGAAGTGATGCAACGCTTCGACCTGACCGAACAACCGGACAGCGATCTGGCGTTGCTTGATGCGATTGGTATCAGGCGTGGTTGTATGCGCAAAGGCGGCGTGGTTGATTTAGAAAAAGCCGGTACTATTCTGATTACTGAGCTGCGTGCCGGTAACTTCGGCCCTGTTACCCTTGAAACACCCGATATGGTCAGTCAGGAACAAATAGATGCTAAAGCTGAAGAAGCTGCAAAGTCGAAAGATAAGGCCGAACGGGAAGCCGAGCGTAAGCGAAAAGCCCAGCGCAAGTATCGTTAAACGACAAAGGATATTATGTCTGGCAGGTTTTTAGGTCAGTTACTGTTGTTAATTATCATGCTGAACCATGCGGTGATGGCGTGTGATACATTGGTAGTGCATATGCCTGATCATAACCACTCCTTTATCAGCCTGACCGATAACCACAGTCTGCCAGAATTAATGCGACATGCTGCTGTGCCAGGCTTTGAACCAGTCCCTGGATCTGTCGATGCCCAAAGTAATGAGCATCTGAATGAGCAGCACAGCGAGCACGCTCATGTTACCTGCTATATTTCCTTTTTATATGGCATTGAACTGCTTAATTTTACCAATAGCGTTATAGCAAGCAGCACTCCTGCTTTAAACCTTATCAGCTACAGCCCTCCCGTACCGCCACCGAACGCCTGATCCTGAGATTTATCATTTTCATTACTGATTAATTAACAGGAGCATACCTATGCGGATGTCATTGCTATTGTCGGTCTTACTGACAGCGACAAGCTATTCAGCTGCGACTGCAGCAGAACAACCACAACTCATTACCCTGACTCAGGCGCTGCAACGAACCTTGCAACACGACACAACGCTGCAGACTTTTCCTTATCAATTACGGATGGCTGAAGCCCAGCAGCTACAGGCTGCCATTCGACCTAACCCTGAGCTGGATGTCTCACTTGAAAATGTGCTGGGCACAGGTAAGCAACAGGGTGTTAAAGCGGCAGAACTCACCCTGAGCTTAAGTCAGCAGATTGAACTTGGCCAGAAACGTGAGCGCCGGCTGGAACTGGCCCAACACCAGAGCCAGCTGCAACGTGATAATTATGAACTGGCCAGGTTGGATGCGCTGGCTGAAACCACCTTGCACTTTGTTGAGTTATTAACCTGGCAACAATTACAACACTGGGCCAGTACAAAAGTCAGCCGGAACCAAGTGCTGCTCACAATGGCCCAAAACCGCAGCAACGCCGGAAACCTGCTGGACGCTGATATCAGCCGGGTAAAGCTGCATCTGATACAAAGCCAGATTGAACAGGCTGATATCCGCCAGACAGCGCAGGATCGCCGCTACCGTCTGGCAGCAAGATGGCATGCCGCCCCTGACTTTACTGTGGTAGCAGGTGATTTGAGCCAGCTGCCTTCTATCCCTGCCCTCCCAGACTTACTCAACCAACTACAGCACAGTGCAGCATTAAAGCGTTACCTTAGTCTGCAACGCATCGCTGATAGTCAGCTGCGTTTAACCAGAGCAAACAGCCAGGCTGACGTCCGAGTGTTAGCAGGAATAAAGCGCAACCAGGCAAATAATGATACCGGGCTGGTGTTAGGCCTGAGCATGCCGCTCACGCTGACCGATCCAAACCTGGGTCGCCTGCAGGCTCAAGCTGCAGATCAGGCGTTGCTGGCCAGGCAGCAACAGCTGGCTAATAGTGAGTTGTCATTACTGGTGCAGCAGCAATGGCAGACACTGCAGCATTTGCGTGCTGAAACCGAAGCCATTGCTAACCTGCTGCTGCCGGAAGCAAAAAAATTGCAACATGCCAGTTTGAAAAGTTACCAGCAGGGCCAGCTGGACCTGTTAAGTCTGATGTCAGCAGAAGAAGAGCTGGCGCAAGCAGAGTATGACCTGATCAAGAGTCAGCGCAGGTTTCATCTGACACTGCTGGAATTAGAGCGCCTGACAGGCCAGCCCGTAACATTGACAACCTCAGCGCCAGTCGCTGCTTTAGAGAACGCTTATGAATAAGTTATTAACAATAGCCACCAGCCTGCTGGCAATCTGCCCGCTAGTTTTTGCTGTTGCCGTCCATGCGGGCGGCGGACATGACGATCATCACGTACAACATACCATTGAACATCCAGAGGGGCCGCATGGCGGCAGACTGTTAACTGAAGCCGATTTTACAGTGGAAGTCTCGTTGTTCGAAACCGGCATACCGGCAGAAATGCGTCTGTATGGTTATATTAACGGCAAGCAGATTGCACCTGCTGAGCTAACGGCTCACGTGACCCTAAACCGGCTGGATGGCAAGGATGAGGTCCGGTTCAGCCCGGAACAGGACTATCTGCTCGGAGATATTGGTATTGCTGAGCCTCATTCGTTTAGCGTCGACCTTAACGTTACCTATCAGGGTAAACAATACCATTGGCACTATGATAGTTTTGAAGGCCGGGTTGAGCTCAATCAGCGGATTTTGCCGCTGACAGGGATTGATACAGCGATAGCGAAAGCCCGGTTGCTAACCGATAAAACGCATTTGTTCGGCGTAATCAGCAGCCCGCCAACCGCGCAGTACCAGGTGAAAGTGCCCTATCCAGGTACGCTGACTGAGGTATTAGTGCAGCAGGGCGATTCGGTTCATAAAGGCCAGCGCCTCGCCCGTATCAGCAACGCGGCAACATTTAAACAGTACGACATTGTTTCGCCGGCGGATGGCATCATTAGCGCAAGGTTTTTTAATCCCAATGAATTGATCCGGGATGAGGTGCTGTTTACCCTGGTGGATTACAGCGAAGTGTATGCAGAATTATCTGCTTTCCCAAACGATCTTATGAAGTTGCGTCTGGATATGCCCGTTGCCGTGTTCAGCTTGCACCAGAGTGAACGCGCCCAAAGTACAATAAGTTATATAGCTCCGCAAATGACCGAAGGTCATATTGCCAGAGTGCGTGCAGTAATAGATAACAGTAATGGCTACTGGCGGCCGGGTATGCATATCAAAGCAGAAGTGTTGCTGGCCACCACACCGGTTGCGCTGGCGGTTGAGAAACGCGCTATCCAGCGCTTTCGTGATATGCCTGTGGTATTTGCCCGTTATGGCAATATTTTTGAAGTGCGGATGCTGCAGTTTGGCCGGGAAGATGATGAGTATGTGGAAGTGACGGCGGGTCTGAAGCCAGGTACCGAATATGTCACTCAGAACAGCTTTGTGCTAAAAGCCGATGTTCTGAAATCGGGCGCCAGCCATGATCATTAGGAGTGCGCCATGATTGACACACTATTAAAATTTGCTCTTAAGCGCCGTTATCTCATGCTGGGGTTAACCTTAGTACTCGTCATAGCGGGCGTCTACAACGCACAGCGACTGCCGATGGATGCCGTACCCGATATTACTAATGTTCAGGTGCAAATTAATACTGCGGCACCGGGCTATTCACCGCTTGAGGCGGAGCAACGGCTGACAGTAATTATTGAAAATGCGATGGCTGGTTTACCAAAGCTGCAGTATAGCCGCTCGCTATCACGCTATGGTATGTCACAGGTAACCGTTGTCTTTAAAGACGGCACTGATATTTACTGGGCACGTCAGCAGGTAGCTGAACGTTTACAGACCGTTCGGGCCAGACTTCCTGCTGACACTAATCCGACCCTGGGCCCTGTGGCCACAGGGCTTGGTGAAATTTTTATGTATACCATCACCGCTGCCGCGAAAGCCAGAAAAGACGATGGTACAGTTTATACCGCTGAAGATTTGCGGACCCTGCAGGACTGGGTAATCAAGCCTCAGCTGGTTAACGTTAAAGGTGTTACTGAAGTCAATACAATTGGTGGTTATCTGCGCCAGTATCAGGTGGCACCCGATCCAGCCAGACTGATCGCCTTTAAACTCACGCTGGATGATATCGCCAATGCACTGCATCGTAATAACAACAACGTAGGTGCCGGCTACATTGAGCAACGGGGTGAACAATGGTTGGTGCGTTCGCCCGGTCAGTTACAAAATCTGGATGACATCAGAACGTTAATCATCGCGAAACGGGATGATGCGCCGGTGCGACTTCAGGATGTCGCAGACATATATTTAGGTAAGGAGCTGCGGACCGGCGCTGCCAGCCTCAATGGCAGCGAAACCGTGTTGGGCACAGTATTTATGCTGACAGGCGAAAATAGTCGTACCGTTGCTCAGGCGGTGGCTGAAAAACTGAGAGACGTTAACCGCTCATTACCGGACGGTGTTAGTGCCGAGGCCGTATATAATCGTACTACCCTGGTTGACAAAACCATTGCTACCGTGCAGAAAAACCTGTTTGAGGGGGCCGTGCTGGTTATTGTCGTGCTGTTTATTTTTCTGCGCAATATACGCGCCGCACTGATTACCGCGCTGGTTATTCCCCTTAGCATGTTGTTCGCCATTAGCGGAATGGCGATCAATAAAGTCAGTGGCAATCTGATGAGCTTAGGAGCAATCGATTTTGGCTTACTGGTCGATGGCGCTGTTATCGTAGTGGAAAATTGTCTGCGCCGGTTAGGTTTAGCACAACGCACAACAGGCCGGTTATTAACACTTGAAGAGCGTTTACGCGAAGTGTATCAGGCGACCCGGGAGGTATTTACCCCGGCGGTGTTTGGCGTTTTAATCATTATGCTGGTATTTCTGCCTATTTTTGCGCTGAGCGGCGTTGAAGGTAAAATGTTTCACCCGATGGCGTTTACCGTTATTGCCGCGCTGGCCGGCGCCGTGCTGCTGGCAATCACCTTTGTCCCGGCGGCGATTGCCATTTTTGTTCGTGGCAAAGTGCAGCAGCATGATGCTGCACTGATGCGCAGGCTGAAAAACGGTTATTCGGTAATCCTCAGCTACAGTTTGCGCCACTCACTGCTGTTTATTATTGGCGCATTACTGATTGTGGCGGGCCTGTTCTGGCAAGGCAGCAAACTTGGTAGTGAATTTATGCCACAGCTGGATGAGGGCGACATCGCCTTGCACGCGCTGCGCATTCCCGGTACGGGCTTAGAGCAATCATTGCAGATGCAACTGCTGCTGGAGCGTGAAATTGCTGCCCTGCCTCAGGTCGAGCGGGTATTCAGTAAGCTGGGAACAGCAGAGATTGCAACTGATCCAATGCCGCCTAATGTGGCGGACACCTTTGTTATACTCAAACCGGTATCGCAATGGCCAGATCCCAGCTTAAGTAAAGCAGAGTTTCTGACACTGTTACGCCAAACGGTTTCAGCGGTGCCGGGCAATAATTATGAATTTACCCAGCCGATCGAAATGCGATTTAACGAGCTGATTGCCGGGGTACGAAGTGATGTTGCCCTGAGAATTTATGGCGATGACCTGACTGAGCTCACTAAGCTGGCAGAACAGGCCTCAGCAATCCTGGCAACTGTGCCGGGGGCCGAAGATGTCAGGATGGAGCAGACCACTGGCTTACCGATGTTATCCATCGAGCCGGATCGCGAACACCTGGCATTGTTGGGTATTGATACAGCGACCGTGCAACAGGCGATTCAGACGATGGTTGGCGGGACACAGGCTGGCCTGATTTATCAGGGTGACAAGGCGTTTGCGATAATTATCAGAGCAGACGAAAGCTTAAGAAGCGATCCGCGACAATTAAAACGTTTGCCGGTAGCACTGCCAGGCATGTCGGATGACAACACTGAGCTGACCTATGTGCCCCTTGGTGAAGTTGCCCATTTTAATGAGATTAATGCCCCGAACCAGATAAACCGGCAGAACGCTAAACGCAATATCGTGGTCAGTGCTAATGTGTCAGATCGAGATCTTGGGGGGTTTATAAATGAAACCAAGCAGTTAATAAACGACGAACTGGCGTTGCCTGCCGGTTACTGGCTGAGTTACAGTGGCACTTTTGAGCAACTGCAGTCGGCGTCAGACCGGTTAATGTGGGTAGTGCCCCTGACATTACTGATGATTTTAGGTCTGTTGTTCAGCGCCCTTAACTCAGCAAAGGATGCACTGGTGGTCTTCAGCGGTGTACCACTGGCATTAACCGGTGGTTTTGCTGCACTGATGCTTCGCGATATGCCTCTGTCTATC
>NZ_JAWVZF010000123.1:0-8437 GCF_033722355.1 Arsukibacterium sp.
GCTGCCTGAGTGAGCGTGGCGGCAATATTATCACTCTGCTTGGTACTCTGACTGGTGTTATCCTGGCTGGCCTCGCCCTTGGATGTGATATTCATTGCGGCCAGCGCCATCACCGATCCATTAGCCATTACAGACTGGCTTCTTTTAGCTGTCGCCAGGTCAGTTTCAGCCCTGGCCACTGTTTCTGTTGCAACCGGGGTTGCCGGCACCGGCGACACAAACCAGCCTTCTTTGCCAGGCTTGCTGGCGCCTGACATCAGCGTAATAGCGTTAGCAGTGCGACCCTCTGCGCTGGGCTCATCATCAGCGGCAGTATTCTCGCTGCTGGCTGCGGCATCACCAATGACGACGCCAGGCTGATTAACGATATTTAACTGCGCCTTATCAGTAGTATCAGATGTCAGATGCAAACGGGTCTGGCTTGCAATATCCAAAAATCCCAGCAGCGCGCCGGCATCGTTATCATCGGCCAGCAGTAGTTCTGCTGACGGTGGAGTAACCGGAGGAAGAGTAATTTCCGGCCGGCCTGCCGGCAGACCTTCCATGCTGGCCATGCGTTTACTTTTACCGCTGATAGTAAAAGCGGCAATACTTTGCCTGCCTGAAATTTGTAGTTCAGCTGACTGGTCTAGTAAGCGGCCGAAGTTTGTGGCTTTGCCAGCCTCATCCATTACCCCGCCTGACTGCTGAGCCATAGGCTCAGCGTCCGCTGTCAGCGGGCCTGAGCCTGAAAAGGATAGTGACAACAATGGATTCATCTGGTTCTCCTGGTTGTGGCACGGGTTCACAACTGAGTAAGAGTTACTGACGCAATATTATTGGAATTAATACAAAAATCGCGCCAGCTTTTCACAAAACGCTCATTACTGCTCTTCGGCACGTTGCCGGCGGAAAAATTGCTGGCTTGCATATTCGTCACTGAGGTTTTGCTGCTGGCGTTCCAGCAGTTGCAGCGCAGCAGCGTCGGAACGCTCTACCAGCAACTCCAGCGCCTTGCGCTTGGTCTGTAATTTTAACCAGCTTTGCTTGCGTTGCTCTGCCGCTGCCTTTGCCTGATGCACTACTCTGGCTTGCTGGATCAGCGCCTGGTCTAACTTACCGATAAAGCTAACATACTGATTATACTGGCGGCTTTGTAACCCCTGACTACCCTGGCGCTGGCTTTGCTGAATATATTCAGTGCGGTAGTTGGCTAACCCCTGATACTTTTGCTCTGCCTGCTGATAATATTGTTGTGCTTTAATAAACTGCGCCTGCAGGTTATCTTCGCGCTCGCGCTGCACTTTTATGATTAAATTAAAACGATGTTTTGCCATCAGCCGGCCATACGCTGGGCAGGTGCAACCTGACTCAACGCCACTAAACTTTCATCATAAGGCACAACTTCCTGCATTCCCTGTTGTAAAAAGGCTCTGATTTTCGGCATTAGTGCAATTGCCTGGTCGAGCAGCGGATCACTACCCCGCACATAAGCGCCAATTGCGATTAAATCTTTACTTTGCTGGTAACTGGCATACAGCTGCTTGATATTGCGGGCAAGCTGCTGATGCTCATTACTGGTCACCGCTGGCATGACCCGGCTAATCGATTTTTCAATGTCAATCGCCGGGAAATGACCGCTGTCGGCAAGCGCACGCGACAGTACAATATGGCCATCCAGAATGGCTCTGGACGCGTCTGCAATCGGGTCCTGCAGGTCATCCCCCTCTGACAATACCGTATAAAATGCGGTTATCGATCCCTGATGGCCGCTGCCATTACCGGCCCGCTCAACCAGTGCCGGTAATTTGGCAAACACTGAAGGCGGATAGCCTTTGGTGGCCGGTGGCTCACCTACCGCCAGCGCTATTTCACGCTGCGCCTGAGCATAACGGGTTATCGAGTCAATCAGTAGCAGCACATCCAACCCCTGCTCACGGAAATATTCAGCCACCTGAACCGCTGTTTCACAGCCTTTTAACCGCATAAGGGGCGACACATCAGCCGGCGCAGCAATCACTACCGCCCGGGCTTTGCCTTCTTCGCCGAGAATTTCATCAATAAACTCTTTTACTTCCCGGCCCCGCTCTCCAACCAGCCCCACCACGATAACATCGGCAGCAGTGCCCCGGGTCATCATACCAAGCAACACGCTTTTACCCACGCCACTACCGGCAAACAACCCCATTCGCTGCCCTTTGCCAACAGTGATAATGCTATTAATAGCCCTGACCCCGACGTCGAGTGGCTGTTTTACCGGGCGGCGCATAAGCGGATTAATGGGTTTCCCCTTACCTTTGCTGAACTCCGTGGTGCTAATCGGGCCTTTGCCATCGAGCGGCTTGCCAACTCCATCAATCACCCTGCCCAGTAAATTCAGGGTCAGCGGTATGCCTTTGTACTGAATCACCGGCGTTACCCTGGCGCCGGGAACCACCCCGGCAATATCATCCTGGGGCATCAGAAATAACCGGTCATTGGCAAAACCGACAACCTCTGCCAGAATAGCGCCCCGGGCCCCTTCTACCAGACAGGGCTGGCCAATGGCTGCCCGGCAGCCCGTTGCTTCAAGTGTTAAGCCGACCACCCGCACCAGATGTCCCGATACCGCAGGTAGGGAGGGATGAATATACTGCTGTTGCTGCTGCAGCCGGCTAAGCAAACTATTCGATTCAGTCATATCAGGTATTACCACGAGGTTGCTGCTTTGACGACTGTTCAGGCTCGCCTTGCGCGCTTTTGTGCTCAGCAGCAGGTTCTGCGGAGTTGGCAGCTTGATGCTCAGCAGAAACGTCTGGTGTTTGCTCTGTTGCCGGGTCAGTTGCAGCAATAGCAGCTGAGCTATCCGCCACCTCTGCTAACTGCAGGAAATGCTCGAGACTGCTTTGCAGCCGCTGGTTTAAACTTCGGTCAACACTTGAGCTGCTGCTTTCAACCAGACAACCGCCCTGCTCTATCATTGGCTCTGTCCGTAACTGCCAGCCACGCTCGGCTAATTCGGTGTCATCAAAATGATGCTTAATCCTGCTGATATCCGCTGGGTTAAGTTTAATGACCAGCTGACTGCTTTGTAATGGCAAGGCACTGACCGCTTCCTGCAGCGCTTTTAGTATCACCTGCGGGTTAGTTTTCACTTCGACATTAATCACCGCTTTAGCCATCGCCAGGCTAAGCTGAACTAATTCCTGTTCTACCCGGCTGTCTATTTTCGACAGTGGCTGCTGCAACTGATCAAGTAACACACTCAATTCAGCCCGCAAGGTATCAAGCTCTGTTGCGCCCTCGGCCAACCCCTGCTTTTTACCTTCGGCTAAACCTTGTTTAAAACCATCCTGCTGGCCCTGCTCACGTCCTTCGCTGTACCCTTTGGCAAAGCCCTCTTCCTTCCCCTGCAGAATACCCTCGTCATAGGCTGCCTGACGTATTTGCTCGATATCACCGGCCGTCAGCGGCCTGACCTCTATTTCTTCTTCAGCCTTCCCGGCTGCAGCGGCTCTGACTTCAGGTCGCTGCATATTTAAGGCGTTGGTCCGGGTATGCGCTGCATCTGCGTCGGCAGTCAGGTCTGGCACAGACCAGTGTTTTACCTGTTCTGATGCCTCAGGGTCCGGGGAATAAGGCCGGTTACGGGTGTACGCGCTTTTGCTCATCGCTAATTCCGTTGCCTGTTACAGCTAATTTGTTAGAGGAAGTCTTCACCACCACCACCACCGAGCATAATTTCGCCGGCATCTGATAACCGGCGTGCCGTTGACAGGATTTCTTTTTGTGCAGCCTCCACTTCGCTGACCCGCACCGGTCCCATCGCTTCCAGATCGTCCTGCAACAGTTCAGCCGCCCGTTTAGACATATTTTTCAGAATTTTCTCTTTCAGGTTCTCATCGGTGCCTTTGAGCGCCTTCATCAGCACGTCCTGCTGAACTTCACGCAGCAGTACCTGAATTCCCCGATCATCAACATCTATCAGGTTTTCAAATACAAACATCAGATCCTGAATTTGCTGTGCCATTTCCTCGTCATGCTCACGGATAGAATCCATCAGCTGGCCTTCGATATTGGTATCCAGGTAGTTCAGAATATCTGCTGCCGCTTTTAAGCCACCCATTTTCGCTGACTGAGTGCCCGCCTGGCCGGCAAATTGTTTTTCCATAATTTCGTTTAATTCCTGTAATGCGGCTGGTTGCACTTCTTCCAGATTAGCAATACGCATTGTTAAATCCAGTCTGACCTTCTCGGAGAACTGGGATAAAATCTCTGCCGATTGTTCCGGCTCAAGGTATGACAATACGATAGTCTGGATCTGGGGGTGCTCGTTGCGGATAATATTGGCCACCTGTTTCGAGTCCATCCATTTAAGTGAATCGAGGCCTTTAGCGCCCCCGCCCAGTACAATCTGGTCAATCAGATTGGCCGCTTTTTCTTCACCCAAGGCAGCTGTTAATGCCCGCTTAATAAATTCTTCACTCTGAAAACCAATCGTACTGAAATTCTGGATCTGTTCTATAAACAGCCGATGCACGGCCGAAATTTTCGCCTGGTTTAAATCCGTCATCTGGGCCATCGCCAGCCCGACTTTCTGGACCTGTTTCGGCTCAAGATGTTTTAAAATCTGGGCGGCATCTTCTTCCGACAGGCTGAGTAACAAAATGGCTGCTTTTTCAACACCATCCAGTTTACCGACATCGAAACTGCGTTTTTCTTCAATTTTATTCATCTTCAGCCAACCAGTTTTTCACTACCAGAGAGGATAATTCAGGTTCATTGGCGACCAGAGCCCGAACCGCCCGCAGTAAATCTTCATCACCATGCAAATCTGGCAGCATTAACGTGCCATCAGGCGCAAAACCCACTGCGTTTTCGTCAAACGTTGAATTTAGCATATCTATGGTGTCATCACCCAGATCCAGACCACTGCTGAGCGCTTTATCATCATACGCTTCACTGGTTTGCTCAGGGTTAATCAGTTTTTTCAGCATTGGCCGGACGATACCCAGCATCAGCGCGATAATAATCAGGCCACCAATCGCCAGCCGCAGGATCCGTAAAAACCATTCTTCCTGATAAAATGCCAGCGCTTCTTCAGCAAACACTTCTTCTTTGACAAAGGGTACTGAAATCACTTCAATGGTATCGCCACGCTGGGCATCAAAACCAATACCCCCCTGCAATAGCCGGCGGATATTAGCCAGTGATTCCTGACTACGCGGCTGCGGCTCGCTGACACCTTCGGCATTTGGTGGGCCAGGCTCATAGTCTACTGCCACCGACACCGATAAGCGACGAATAACCCCACTTTGCTGCGACGTATGGCTGATCGTGGTATCAAGCTCATAGTTACGGGTCGCCTCTTTGTGACTTCTGCCAGGAATTACCGGCCGGGCGTTCCCCCCCTCTGCTTCTTCCGGAATAGCTGAATTGAGCGGCGGTTGGTTTGAAAGAGCGCCGGGAATACCACCGCTACTACCGCCCACACTGCTTTCCTCAATAGTCATTTCACTGCGGATTGCCGGCAGATCAGGATTGAAACGTTTCTGGGTCTGCTCAACAGCGGTAAAATCCAGCATCAGATCGACCTGAGCCGTATAGTTGCCATACCCCAACACCGGCAATAGAATGGAATCCACTTTCTGGCGGTATTCATCTTCGCGGGCCCGTTGTAATTCGTGTTCGCGACGTGAGCGGGCAGCGCTGCCGTCCTGAGAACCACTGTTCAGCAAACGGCCACTTTGGTCCGTCACCGTCACTTTAGACGGCTCCATTCCCTGAACGGCCGAGGCAACCAAATCCACGATAGCATCCACTTCACTGTCCCGAATCATCGTGCCGCCACGCGCCGTCACTAATACGGTCGCTGATGGTGATGCCGCCTGTCTGGCAAACACATTTTCTTTTGGTATTGCCAGTAATACCCGGGCCCGGGCGACGCTTTGCAACTCTTCAATGGTACGGGCCAGTTGCTGTTCGCGACTGTGTTTTAAACGTTCCATTTCCAGGCGCTGACTTACTCCAAAACCACTATCCTGCAACAAAAACTCGGTACCTGCTGATGGCTCCTGAGTCAGGCCGGCCCGCGACAACCCCAGCTTGACAGCCTGGTATTGATCTTCAGCGACATAGATCACGTTGCCTTCAAGCTTATAATCCACTTGTTGCGAATCCAGATGGTCAAGTGTCTGAATAAGCTCTTGGGTTGCATAGGTACCCAGCGGGCGCATTTCTGCCTGCCGGGCCCAGAAGAAAATTAAAACGGCAATAACCAGACAGATCACCAAAGCAATAATCAGTGTGATCTGCCGCATCATATCGACACCGCCAATAGCGCCCAGAAAACCGGACTTCTGCTCCTGAGCTTCTGAATTATTAGTGCTGTTATAATCAGTGGGGCTTATAGCCAGCTCTGTTGATTGATTATCTGCCACGTGCTACCCCTTAAACCGGCATTGACATAATGTCTTTGTAGGCTTCAACCATTTTGTTGCGAACCTGCACTGTCGCCTCAAATGCCACTGAGGATTTTTGTGCCGCTATCATGGCCTGAACCAGCGATACATTAGGATCACCCATTTCAACCCGGTTTCTCAATTCACCTGCTTCCTGCTGAATGTTATTAACGGTTTTCAACGCATCCTTAAATAAGGTACTGAACTCAGACTGACTGGGATTAACCTCGGTCAGCTGACTGGCAGGTTTGAAGTCAGCCGACAAATTTCGGGCCTGACTGGCCATCGATTGCATTTGAGCGTATAACGCCTGACCTTTAATATTCATAACGGTACCCTGTTTAAAAATCTTGCGAGAAATCTGGCGTCAAATAATTGCCAACGCGGGATTGTAACGATACTAAGCAGGAGTTATGCCACATTTACATGGCTGTTTTTTAACAACAAAAAAGCCGTTAGTCCGGCTTTCTTGTTCTTGCTGTTATCAGTGGCTTAACGTGTTGTGGTTCAGGCCGGGAGTTCTATGCCGGATTCCCGCATGCGGGCCAGCTTGTAACGCAGGGTGCGATCACTGATGCCGAGCTTTTCAGCCACGGCTTTGCGCTTATAGGCGCATGCTTTTAACGTTGCCAGGATAATCCGGTGCTCCTGCTCGTGCAGTTCTGATTTAAAATTATCCGGCACCGCTGTCTCAGGCGCCACGGCAGAAGGTGGCGTGTTTGTTTCTGACGAGTGAAGTGCTGCTGCAGATGGAGCCACAGCTGTTGGTGGCGCAACCGCTGCCGGCTGAGCAGGCAGCGTACTGGCATCTGCCGATAACAAAATATCTGCCGGAGTGATCTGCTCACCCTGACACAGAATAAGTGCACGCTGAATAACATTATCCAGCTCACGGACATTGCCCGGCCAATTGTGCTGTACCAGCAGTTTTTTTGCGCTGTCACTGAGCGACAATACCGGCCGGCCCTGTTGCTGGCAGTACTTGCTGATCAGGTGGCTGGCCAGTGGCGCAATATCGTCCGGCCGCTCAGCTAATGCCGGCCAGTTAAGCGGAAATACATTCAACCGGAAAAAGAGATCCTGGCGAAAGTGACCTTCAGCGACAGCCTGCTGCAAATCGCGGTTACTGGTGGCCAGTACCCGCACATCCAGTTTAATGGTTTTACGACTTCCCAGCCGCTCCACTTCGCGCTCCTGCAACACGCGCAATAATTTGGCCTGCAGGTTTAAATCCATTTCGGTTATTTCATCCAGCAGCAAAGTGCCATGCTGTGCCTGCTCAAACTTACCCGGACAACCAGCGACCGCGCCCGTGAAAGCTCCTTTCTCATAGCCAAACAACGTAGATTCCAGCATATTCTCTGGAATAGCAGCGCAGTTAATGGCAACAAACGGCCCCTGTGCCCGTGCAGACTGCTGATGAATATAACGTGCCAGCACTTCCTTACCCGATCCACTTGGTCCTGAAATCATCACGCTGGCATCAGACCGTGCAACCCGGGCAGTGAGCTCCAGTAACGCTATGCTTGCCGGTGCCGCGACCACAGGCGTCGATGGGTTAGCCTGTTCAGCCACAACATAGCGGCTGACGGTGCTCAGTAATACCTGCGGCGCAAAAGGCTTCGCCAGATAATCCACCGCGCCGAGGCGAATAGCCTCAACGGCGTCCTGAACATTGGCGTAGGCCGTCATCATCAGCACCGGTAACTGTGGATAGTGCTGACGCAATGTTTTTAGCAGGGTTAAGCCGGACACCTGGCCCATTTGTACATCACTGACAACCAGTTGTACCTGCTGCTTTTTCAGCAGCAGCAGGGCACTCTCACTGCTGTCGGCGCTAAACACCTGATAATTAGCCAGACTAAGCGTATCGCATAAGGCTTCGCGCAATCCGGCATCATCCTCTACTATCAGTATGGGGGTGGCAGTTGTCATTCGATACCTCTGTTTTGAGAATTAGCTTGCTGATTGTCTGATCCAGAAAAATGGACAGGGATATTAATCACAAAGCAGGCACC
>NZ_JAWVZF010000124.1:0-8384 GCF_033722355.1 Arsukibacterium sp.
GATTACCCCACCCTGGCTAAAACCAGCCAGCACGATTTGCTCACTGCTAAGACCGTCAGCAATCAATTTATCCAGCAACTGCTGTACTGCCGCCGCTGATTCGCGCACACCGGCCTCATCGGCGCGGTGAGCTAAATCCATAGTTTTAATATCGTACCAGGCACGCATTCGCATACCGCCGTTTACCGTTACCGGCCGCTCGGGAGCATGCGGAAATAAAAAGCGAATTCCGGCATCGGCGGGTAAACGCAGCTCCGGTACTATCGGCGCAAAGCCATGCCCCGAATCACCCAGGCCATGCAGCCAGACTACTGCAGCCCTGACCGGGCCGTTTGGTTTTATATCAACAAAAGGGAGTAACGCCATTATTCTGTTCCAGGTTGCCGTGCCGTCAGCACCACCGGGCTGCCTGCTTGTTTTGAAGCTGCCTCTGACAACAACTGCCAGAATTCACTACCGGTGCGGTTATCGATCCACTGCTGATTACGCCATTCAAAGTGATGACCGTTAAATTTCGTTGCCAGCCAAAGCTGATGCAGCGGCGGTTGTTTATTAATAATAATCTTGCTCTGGTCAGGAAAGGTGATCGATAGTAAACCACCGTTTGATTCATAATCTAAATCAAGTTCCAGTTGTTCAATCGCCTCTTCTACCGCTAACAGGGTATTGTCGGCCAGTTCGTCATATTCTAAGTCATTCATCTGCGTCACCTGTTTGCTTTTGTCGCTAAGGATGCGATTATAGAGCGTCAAGCCTTTAAAGAAATAGAAACCATGCAAACGAAGCGCATTTCATCCCAGTTTCTTTTGCCTGCCTGCTTATTGCTGGGCAGCATTATGCTAGCCGCCTGCGGTCAAAAAGGGCCACTTACCTTACCACAAGCTGCACCGGAAGTGGCAGAGCCGGCAGCAGAAAAGCCCGCTCAGCCAGCTGATAATGAACAGCTGCCAGCCGCCAGTAAGGAGCAAAACCGTGGACCACTTTAATTATCAGCAAGATACTCTGCATGCGGAACAGGTAGATTTGAACGCCCTGGCGGCAGAGTTCGGTACGCCTTGTTATGTCTACTCCAAAGCAACCATTGAGCGCCATTATCAAGCCTTTGCCACAGCAGCTGCGGCGCATCCTCATAGCCTGGTGTGTTACGCTGTCAAGGCCAACAGTAACCTGGCGGTTCTGAATGTTCTAAGCCGGCTTGGCAGCGGCTTTGATATTGTCTCGGGCGGGGAGCTGCGCCGGGTAATTGCTGCCGGTGGCGATCCGGCCAAAGTGGTATTTTCCGGGGTGGCAAAAACTGCTGACGATATGCGGTTTGCTCTGCAACTGGGAATTAAGTGTTTTAACGTCGAGTCAGAAGCTGAACTGGAACGGTTGCAGCAGGTGGCCAGCAGCTTAAATATCATGGCGCCGGTATCGCTTAGGGTAAACCCGGATATTGATGCTAAAACCCATCCTTATATCTCCACCGGCTTAAAAGCGAATAAGTTCGGCGTCGATATTTTAAAAGCCGCAGATATTTACCGCAAAGCCCGCGCGATGAGCCACCTGAAACTGGTTGGGGTAGATTGCCACATTGGCTCGCAGCTCACCGAAACCCAACCTTTTTTAGAGGCGCTGGAAAAGCTGCTGCAATTAATTGACGCGTTGCAAAAGGACGGTATACAGCTAAGTCATATTGACATCGGCGGGGGGCTGGGCGTGACTTATGATAAAGAAACCCCACCTGAGCCATATGCTTATATCAGTAAAGTGGTTGAGCGGCTGCAAAGTTACCCTGAGCTTGAACTGATTATGGAGCCCGGCCGTGCCATTATGGCTAATGCCGGCATCTTGCTGACTAAAGTCGAATTTTTAAAACCCGGTCAGGAAAAAAACTTTGCCATTGTTGATGCGGCAATGAATGATTTAATCCGGCCGGCGCTGTACAGTGCCTGGCAGAATATTGTACCGGTTAATCAGCAAAGCACTGAGACCGCTCAGCGCTACGATGTTGTCGGGCCGGTCTGCGAAACCGGTGATTTTCTCGGTAAAGACCGGATGTTGGCGATTGCCGAGGGTGACTTACTGGCCGTGCGTTCGGCCGGCGCTTATGGCTTTACCATGAGCTCCAATTACAACAGCCGGCCACGGGTGGCCGAAGTGATGGTAGCGGGTGACCGCTGTCACTTAATCCGGGCCCGCGAGCAATGGCAGGATTTATGGCGCGGCGAGCAGCTGCTTAGTGAACAGTGATAAGGCTCTGATGATCATTAACTTTTCAAAAATGCATGGTCTGGGCAACGACTTTGTGATGGTTGACAGCGTTAGCCAGAACTTATTTCTCACTAAAGAGCAAATTCGTCAGCTGGCCGACAGGAACTTCGGTATTGGTTTTGACCAACTGCTGATGGTAGAGCCACCTTATGATCCGGATCTGGATTTCCACTACCGGATTTTTAACGCTGATGGCAGTGAAGTCGAACAATGCGGCAATGGCGCCCGCTGCTTTGCCAAGTTTGTGCGCCATCGCGGTCTGACCAACAAAAGCAAAATTCAGGTTAGCACCAAATCAGGCAAAATTACCCTGTATGTAGAACAGGATGGCCAGGTTACCGTTAATATGGGCATTCCACAGCTGGAACCGGCGCTGGTGCCGTTTAAGGCGCAGAAGCAGGAAGCAACCTATATTATGCGGGCCGGCGAGCATACTGTGCTGTGTGGCGTGGCTTCGATGGGTAACCCGCATGCGGTGCTGGAAGTAGACGATATTGCCAGTGCCAATGTCGGGGAGCTGGGGCCCTTGCTGGAAGAGCATGAACGCTTCCCGCAAAAAGCCAATATTGGTTTTATGCAGGTGTTGTCATCCCAGCATATCAAACTGCGGGTATGGGAGCGCGGTGCCGGCGAAACCCTGGCATGTGGCACCGGCGCCTGTGCCGCTGCGGTTATCGGCCAGCTGCAGAAAAAACTGGGGCCCCAGGTGCAGGTAGACGTGCCCGGTGGTACCCTACATATTCGCTGGAATGGCCCGGGCCAGGTTGTCAAAATGACCGGTCCGGCTGAACATGTATTTGATGGACAACTTTCGTTATGAATGACAACCTGGCTCAGAATAAAGAGGCGATTGCCGCCACCGTCGTTTTAGATTATCTGCAGGATCATCCGGAGTTTTTTCAGCATTATCCGCAGCTGTTACAGCAAATGAGATTGCCACATCAGCAACGTGGCAGTGTATCGCTGGTAGAGCGCCAGCTGGAATTACAGCGTGCCAAAATTGCCGCACTGGAAGATGATATTACCCGCTTAATGTCGATAGCCCGCCAGAATGAACATATTTTTCACGCGCTTAATCAGCTTCATCTGAGCTTACTGCAAAACCCCAGCCTGGCAGAAGCCGAGCAGGCTTTGCAACAATTTGCCAGCAGTATGCCTCAGGTTCATGCCTGCAGGCTGATATGTCTGCAGCCTGACAACAGTGCTATCAGCCAGTATCAGCTGTTAGTATCGCGTCGTTTAAGCAGTGATAATGTTTATCTTGGCCGGCTCAATAAAGAAGAGCAGCAGCCATTATTTGGCGACGCTATTCATTCAGTCGCTCTGCTGCAAATTGGCAGTGGCCCGGGGCTGGCATTGCTTGCTTTTGGCAGCGAGCAGGATGATCACTTCCAGCCAGCGATGGACCGGTTGTTTATCCGTCATCTGGCCAAACTGCTGTTGCTGGTGTTACCCGGCGATGACAACCGCTGAACCACGCTGGCACCATGATTTAGAACAGTATCTGAGCTATCTGCGCTTTGAGCGCGGTTATGCCAGCCGTACCTTGCAAACTTACCGCCAGCAGCTTAGTCTTTTTGCCAACAGCCAGAGCGCTCAGGCGTCAGGCACTGAGCCAGTTGAATTCAGCTGGCTTAAGCAAACAGAAACCACGTTGCAAACTTACCTTGCCAATGGCCGGCGCCGCGGCCTCAGTGCCCGCAGCCTGGCGCTGACAGTGGCAGCGCTGCGTGGTCTGTACCGCTATCTGCAGCAACAACAGCAGCTTAGCGATAACCCGGCCCAATACCTGACGGTTCCCAAACCTAAGCCGAGGCTGCCAAAAAATCTTGATATTGATACCCTGCAACATTTGCTTAGCTTTGACAGCAGCAGTGATCTGCTGGCGTGCCGGGATAAAGCGATGCTGGAGTTATTTTATTCGTCCGGCCTGCGTCTGGCAGAACTGGTCAGTTGCAATGTTAATGATATTGACTGGCAGGAGAAGTTAATCCGGGTGCGGGGCAAAGGCAGTAAAGAGCGGCAATTACCAATAGGCTCAGTGGCAATCAGCGCTTTACAACAGTGGCTGAGCCAACGTCATTTATTGCTGAGTGAGACCACACCGCAAGCCGACAAGCAGGCATTGTTCTTAAGCAAACAGCAGCAGCGTATATCAGCCCGGCAGGTTCGCCAGCGGGTAGAACACTGGGCTAAAGTGCAGGGGCTGGGCCAGCAGCTGCATCCGCATATGTTGCGCCACTCATTTGCCAGTCACGTATTGCAGTCAAGTGGAGATCTGCGGGCGGTACAGGACTTACTGGGCCATGCTAATCTTAGTACCACTCAGGTTTACACCCATCTTGATTTTCAGCATCTGGCGGCGGTGTATGATAACGCCCACCCGAGAGCCAGAAAAAAACCGTAATCATCTGTTTGGCGTAAGTGAGCAACAACGGCAGCTATAATTCGGCTTATTACCTTCTGGAACTACTACATGCAAATTTTTAAAGCGCTCTCTCCTGTTAAAGCCTTGTCGTTTGATTTGGATGACACCCTGTACGATAACTCACCGGTGATTGCCGCTGCCGAGCAGGCTATGCTGACAGCGCTGTTCGAGCTTGCACCGCAAAGTAACCAGACCGACAGTGACTTCTGGTGGCAGCACCGCTTAAAGCTGGCCAAACTGGAACCGGAAATCCGGCATGATATTGGCCGCTGGCGTCTGTTAGGGATTGAGGCCGGGCTACTTGAGCTGGGCATAGCGCGGGCAGAAGCTAAAAAAGTGGCGCAGCAGGGATATGATGCCTTTCTTGAGGCCCGCACCAAAATCAGCCTGACTACCGGGGTTAATACTTTACTCACTGCCTTAGCCAAACAATACCGGCTTATTGCCATCACCAATGGCAATGCCTGTATTCAGAAGATGGGCCTGAGCCCGCTGTTTGAATTCAGTCTGCAGGCCGGCCCTGATGGCAAGATGAAACCTTATCCGGATATGTTTCAGTTGGCGGCAGAACGGCTTAAAGTTCAACCCGCCGAGATCCTGCATATAGGTGATAGTCATCGCGCCGATGTCATCGGTGCCTTAGCCGCTGGTTGCCAGGCCGCCTGGCTCGATCACCACCGGCAACCGGTAAGCACCTTGCCACATATCCGGCTTACTGATGTGCAGCAACTTAGTACTCTGCTGCTGCCAACCAGCTGATACTGGTTATTTATCCACTAAATTCTGTGGCTTTACTTGGCGCTTACAGCAGGGCTGTTATAATGGCCGCAAATGGTTTACTGAGATGTGCTGATGGATGTATCCAACCTGCTGGATGGCTTAAACGATAAACAACGTGACGCGGTGGCGGCTCCGCCGCAGCATATGCTGGTTTTGGCTGGTGCCGGCAGTGGCAAAACCCGGGTTCTGGTGCATCGTTTAGCCTGGTTAATGCAGGTGGAAACGGTTGCCCCTTATAGCTTACTGGCGGTAACCTTTACCAATAAAGCTGCCCAGGAAATGCGTGGCCGGATTGAAAGTACTATTGGTGTCAGTTTAAATAACCTGTGGATGGGCACCTTTCATGGTTTGTCGCACCGGATGCTTAGGGCACATTATCAACAGGCTGGTTTGCCACAGGGCTTTCAAATTATTGATTCTGACGATCAGTACCGGCTGGTTAAACGAGTATTAAAAGCCTTAAATCTGGATGAAAAACACTGGCCGCCTAAGCAAATTCAGTGGTTTATTAATGGCCGCAAAGATGACGGCCAGCGCCCGGGCATGATTGACGCCGGCGGCGATTTCAGCCTGCAACAGATGGTAAAAATTTACGCTGCCTACCAGGAAATGTGTGACCGCGCAGGTTTGGTTGATTTCGCCGAAATACTGTTACGCAGTTTTGAACTGCTTAAAAACCATGCCGATGTAAGAGGCCATTATCAGCAGCGGTTCCGCCATATTCTGGTAGACGAATTTCAGGATACCAATGCGATTCAGTATAACTGGCTAAGGCTTCTGGCCGGTACCGCTGCCAAAGTGATGATTGTCGGTGATGACGATCAGTCAATCTACGGCTGGCGCGGCGCCAGAGTTGAAAATATTCAGCAGTTTCTGCGCGACTTTGACGGCGCCGAAACTATTCGTCTTGAACAAAACTACCGCTCTACCGCCACTATCTTAAAAGCCGCTAACGCCGTGATTGCCAATAATAGCGGACGGCTCGGCAAGGACTTATGGACAGATGGCAGCGACGGCGAAACTATTTCACTGTATACAGCATTTAACGAGCTGGATGAAGCACGTTTTATTGTCAGCCGTATTCGCAGCTGGCAAAATCAGGGCGGCAGCCTGACCGAAAGCGCGATTTTGTATCGTAATAATGCCCAGTCGCGGGTACTGGAAGAAGCGCTGATTCAGGAAGGCTTGCATTATCGTATTTACGGCGGCCTGCGCTTTTATGAGCGCCAGGAAATTAAGGATGCGCTGGCTTATTTGCGCTTGATTAGCAATCGCCAGGACGATGCTGCCATGGAGCGCATTATTAATACGCCGGCCCGCGGCATTGGCGATACCACAATGAATAAGGTGCGGCTGCATGCCCGCAGCCAGCAGCAAACGCTGTGGCAGGCACTGCAACAGATGCTGCAGCAAAAGCAGCTAAGTGGCCGGGCTGCTAATGCCATTGAGCAGTTTATGCGGTTAATTGACCAGCTTGAGCAGGAGCTGACCGACTTACCATTGTTTGAACAAGCTGAGCATATTATTAAACAGTCGGGTTTATATGCGATGTACCAGGCTGAAAAAGGCGAGAAAGCCCAGACCCGAATTGAAAACTTAAACGAGCTGGTGACGGCCTGTCAGAACTTTAACAGTAATACGGTGGAAGATATGACGCCTCTGGCGGCGTTTTTATCGCAGGCCGCATTGGAAGCGGGCGAGTATCAGGCTGAAGAGCATTCAGATGCCGTGCAGCTGATGACCTTACATAGCGCCAAAGGGTTGGAGTTTCCGCTGGTGTTTATCTGTGGTCTGGAAGAAGGCATGTTCCCCAGCCAGCAAAGTGGCGATGACCCTACCCGCTTAGAAGAAGAACGGCGGCTATGCTACGTCGGCATGACCCGCGCCATGCAAAAACTGTATTTATGTCATGCCGAAAGCCGTCGTTTATACGGCCAGGAGCAATATCATAAAGCGTCGCGCTTTATTCGTGAAATCCCGGCAGACTATCTGGAAGAAATTCGGTTAACCACCCAGGTTAGCCGGCCGGCGCAGACGGGCCGTTTTGGCAGCGCCGCCAGCCATGTTGCTTTTGAAAACACCGGTTTTAAACTTGGCCAGCGGGTATTGCACGATAAATTTGGCGAGGGCACCGTGCTTAATTATGAAGGTGTAGGGGCGCAGTCACGAATTCAGGTTAACTTTGACCAGCTTGGCAGTAAATGGCTGATGACTGCTTACGCCAGACTGCAGGCTGCAGGGTAAATGTCACTATCCGCCTGCTTGCAGCCGCTGCTGACCGAAGCCGCAAAACGGTGTAGCCGGTTGCCGGTGCTGTTGCAAGGTAACCGCGACGCGCTGCTGGATGCCTGTCACCTGCTTATTACCCACCTGACCCCAGAAAAACTATACTGGCTGGGCGAGGAGCCGCCAGCTAATGCCACTGTACTTAAGGCCGGCAGTAACTATCAGTTACTGGGTAGCGAATGTGATATGCTGGTGATTAACGCCTTTGCCGGCTTCAACGCCGACCTGGTTGCAGCCAGTGCAGGCTGCTTACGCGCTGGTGGCTTATGGTTAGTCCTGGCGCCGCCAGACGAACAGTGGTGCAGCCAGCCAAACCCGGCTCATGCTGCCCTGCTGCCATATCCGATAGATCCACAGCAACATCAGGGCCAGTTTATCCGTTTCTGGTTAGCCCGGCTGGCTGAATGTCCGATATTGAGACTGCAACTTAACAACGACAAGTTTGACGTGATGCAGCAGCTGACGCTGCCAGATTATAGTAAGCCCGATGGCGCTACTAAGCCGTATGCCAGTGCTGAGCAACAACGGGCGGTTGCAGCTATTTTAAAAGTGGTTTCAGGCCATCGGAAACGGCCTCTGGTACTGGTGGCAGACCGGGGTCGCGGCAAATCGGCAGCCCTGGGTCTGGCCGCGGCAA
>NZ_JAWVZF010000125.1:0-8303 GCF_033722355.1 Arsukibacterium sp.
GGACTCAGGCCCTGGCGTTTTGTTATTGTTACCGGCAAAGAAGCGCTTAACCGGCTTGGCGACGTCTTTGCTGAGGCCGCCGTTGAAGATGCTCCTGCTATTTCTGCCGAGATGCAAGAACGGGCCAGGCAACTACCTTTGCGGGCGCCGATGGTAATTGTCTGTATAGCCAAAGTCACTGACCATCCGAAAGTACCGGCTTATGAGCAGGTACAATCTGCAGCCTGTGCCGTGATGGCAATGCAACAGGCAGCCTTTGCCCAGGGTTATGGTGGTATCTGGCGTACCGGTAGCTATGCCCAGCAGGATTTTGTTAAGCAGTCACTGGATGTAGGGGAGGACGATGAAATCGTTGGCTTTTTATATTTAGGCACTGCGGCAGGCTCGGTGCCGGTGCGAAATGAGCCCGATCCTGAGGCGTTTTTTAGTTACTTTTAATGGCCACCATCAGTTAAATGACAACCTATAAAATAACAAACCCGCTTAAGGCGGGTTTGTTTTACAGCAGCAAAGCAGTTACTAAAACTCAGCGTTGCCAGGGGTACGTGGGAACGCAATCACATCGCGGACATTGCCTACGCCGGTAACATAGGAAACCAGACGCTCAAAACCCAACCCAAAGCCAGCATGCGGCACAGTGCCATAACGGCGCAGGTCGCGATACCAGCTGTAGTCTTCTTTATTCAGGCCCATTTCATCAAGCCGCTTATCGAATTGCTCCAGCCGCTCTTCCCGCTGGCTGCCGCCGATAATTTCGCCAATACCCGGCGCCAGCACGTCCATTGCGGCAACCGTTTTACCGTCGTCATTCAAACGCATATAAAACGCTTTAATGTCCTTGGGGTAGTTCTGCATAATAATTGGCGCGCCGACATGCTCCTCTGCCAGATAACGTTCATGCTCAGACTGTAAGTCAACTCCCCACTGCACCGGGTACTGAAAGGTTTTGCCACAGTTTTGCAGAATTTCAATGGCGTCGGTGTAATCCATCCGCACAAAGGATGAGTCAACCAGTTTTTGTAAACGGCTAACGGCCGTCGGGTCGATCCGCTCGGCAAAAAATGCCATATCGTCAGCACGCTCAGTTAGCACTGCTTTACAGACATATTTCAGCATATCTTCAGCCAGCTGGGCGATGTCTTTCAGTTCTGCAAAGGCTACTTCCGGCTCAATCATCCAAAACTCAGCCAGATGCCGGCTGGTGTTAGAGTTTTCAGCGCGGAACGTCGGGCCAAAGGTGTATATTTTTGACATGGCACAGGCGTAAGTTTCGCCATTTAACTGGCCGGATACGGTCAGATAGGTTTCTTTACCGAAGAAATCTTCGCTGTAATCCACTTTACCGGTATCAGTGCGTGGCAGGTTTTCTAAATCCAGTGTGCTGACCCGGAACATTTCGCCGGCACCTTCGGTATCTGAACCGGTAATAATCGGTGTGCTAATCCAATAGTAGCCCTGCTCATGAAAAAAACGATGGATTGCCTGCGCCAGACAATGGCGAACCCGGGTAACCGCACCCATAACATTCGTGCGGGGGCGCAAATGAGCATGTTCCCGCAGATACTCCATGCTGTGACGTTTCGGTGCCATTGGATAGGTATCCGGGTTTTCTACCCAGCCGACAACAGTGACATTTTCAGCCTGAATTTCAAAAGCCTGGCCCTGGCCTTCTGAACGGGCCACAGTGCCGGTGACAATGACAGAACAAGCCGTGGTTAACCGCTTTATTTCACTTTCATAATTTGCCAGATCTGACGGCGCCACAGCCTGAACTGCATCAAAACAGCTGCCATCGTGTACAGCCAAAAAAGAAATACCGGCTTTAGAATCGCGACGGGTGCGGATCCAGCCTTTAACAGTGATCTGTGAGCCGGTCTGATACTTTCCGGCCAACACATCTTTTACTACGGCGTGCGTCATGCAACAAACTCCAGATGGTGTTATAACTAGGCTATATTTATGAAAGCTGTAATCATACTTTGCCACAAGCACAAAACAAGTAAAAGTTGGAAGGAAGCCAAAAATGACCGCATATAACAAGGCAAGATCGGAGAAGGGAGGACCTGATTTTGAGCGCCGGGAAGGGCCCGATTTATTATGCAGGGCTTTTAAATATCTGGCGATAGCCGCCTGGCTGCTTTTTTTTGCTGCGATGATCGTCAGCCACTATGCCCGACCGGAAATGGACACGGGCCTGGTAAGGTACTGGGGGTTGGATATTCGTGACTACTGGCAGCCCCGGTTAACCTTCTGGTTAGTTTATCTGCTGTGGGGCTGCGTGTTAGTCAGTATTACCAGTTTGCTGCTTAACCGGATGCGGCTGAAACGGCGTGGCGATCATTTGCATTTTAATATTATCTTATTACTGCTAAGTGCCAGCGGCATGCTGCTTTACATTCTGAAATAACTGCTCTGTTAAGCTCATCAACGCTGTGCTGATGCACTGATAGCCGATGCTACTTTAAACATTGCGCCGGTAAGCATACTCAGCTGTGTCTGACTGATAATAAATGGAGGCATAATATAAATCAGATGATTAAACGGCCGGATCCAGACGCCCAGTTCAACAAACTGTTGCTGCAGGGCGGCCACATCCACTTTTTGATGCATCTCCAGTACGCCTATAGCACCTAAAACTCTGACATCTTTCACTGCAGCCAGAGACTGACATGGTGCCAGTTCCTTCTTAAGCTGCTGCTCAATGGCCGCTACCTGCGCCGGCCAGTCATTCTGGCGGATAATTGCGACACTGGCATTGGCCACAGCACAGGCCAGCGGGTTTGCCATAAAAGTCGGACCATGCATTAACCCGCCAGCGGCGCTCTGGCTAATTCCTCTGGCAACTTCGTCGGTACACAAAGTAGCCGCCAGGGTGATGTAGCCGCCACTTAAGGCTTTTCCAAGACACATAATATCAGGGGTAATGGCCGCATGTTCACACGCAAATAACTTTCCGGTCCGGCCAAAGCCGGTGGCAATTTCATCTGCTATAAGCAGTACCTGGTACTGATCGCACAAGGCTCTGGCCTGACGTAAAAATTCCGGATGGTAAAAGCGCATGCCGCCGTAACCCTGAACTACCGGCTCAAGAATCAGCGCCGCGATATGCTGATGTTGTCGTTTCAATAGTTCTGTCAGCGGCTGCATATCTGATGAATTGAATGTCGCATCGAAGCTGCTTTGCGGTGGCGGCAGGAAATAATGCTGATTTAAAATACCGGCAAACATATCATGCATCCCATCCACCGGGTCACAGACAGACATTGCCGCGAACGTATCGCCGTGATAACCCTTGCGCAGGCTGATTAACTTTGTTTTTGTCGGAGTGTCGCTGGCTAACCAGTATTGCAGCGCCATTTTTATCGCCACTTCGACCGCAACTGAGCCACTGTCTGCCAGAAATACTTTGGTTAAATCTGCCGGGGTGATCTCAATTAATTGCTGACATAAACTGACAGCCGGTTGATGGGTGATACCGCCAAACATCACATGGGCCATCTGTTGCAGTTGCCCGGTGACCGCCGCATTTAATAGCGGATGGTTATAGCCATGAGCAGCGGCCCACCAGGAAGAGGTGCCATCTATCAGCCGCTGGCCATTTTCCAGTATTAACTCACAGCCTTCAGCCCGGCTGACCGGGTACACCGGCAAAGGATTTAGCATTGAGGTATAGGGGTGCCAGATATGGTCGCGATCAAATTGTAAATTAATGCTCATAAAGTAACCAACAGTAAAGTTATGGGCCTGGTCAGCGTTGACAAGTGGCAGCCGCCGGTTAGACTAGCCGAAAAACCGCTTAACAACAATGGAAATCCTCTATGCAAGCTGCTGCCATCCCTCAGGTTCGCCATAACTGGACTCTCGCCGAGGTTAATGCGCTATATGCATTACCTTTTAACGATTTATTGTTTCAGGCGCAAACAATCCATCGCCAGTTTTTTACGCCGAATGAGGTGCAAATCAGCACTTTATTGTCGATTAAAACCGGCGCTTGTGCTGAAGATTGTAAATATTGTCCGCAAAGTGGCCATTACAATACCGGCCTGGAGCGCGAGCGGCTGCTGGAAGTTGAAAAGGTATTAACTCAGGCAGCTGCCGCCAAAGCGCAGGGCGCCAGTCGCTTTTGTATGGGCGCAGCGTGGAGCAATCCGAAGCAGCGTGATATGCCTTACATTATTGAAATGGTAAAGGGCGTGAAAGACATGGGTCTGGAAACCTGCATGACGCTGGGTATGCTCGATAGCAGCCAGGCCCAGACACTGGCCCAGGCGGGCTTGGATTATTACAATCATAATCTGGATACTTCGCCGGAGTTTTACGGTGAAATTATCACTACCCGCACTTATCAGGATCGCCTGGATACGCTAAGCCATGTGCGCGATGCCGGCATGAAAGTATGTTGTGGTGGTATTGTTGGCATGGGCGAAAGTGCGAATGACCGCTCTGCGCTGCTGATGCAACTGGCCAACCTGCCGGAGCACCCACAGAGTGTGCCAATTAATATGCTGGTAAAAGTGCAGGGCACACCGCTGGAAAATGTCGCTGATTTAGACGGTTTTGAGTTTATCCGCACCATTGCTGTAGCGCGCATTATGTTGCCGCAAAGCCATGTACGGCTGTCGGCAGGGCGTTCGCGGATGAATGAGCAGATGCAGGCACTTTGCTTTTTTGCCGGTGCGAACTCGATTTTTTATGGTGATAAATTACTGACCACGGATAACCCTGAGGCCAATGCTGATATGCAGCTGTTTGCTAAATTGGGAATTAAGCCTGAACAACGGCCAGATGTATCAGATGAAGCGCATGAGCTGGCGTTAGCGGATGCTATTAACGAGCAGGCTAATCCACCGCTTTATCACGCGGCGCAGTAGGCATGGTGCAAGCCAGGCTTAGCAGGCTGCAGCACGCTCTGACTGAGCGTGCTGCCAGGCAGCTATTACGCCAACCCGTTACCCTGGATAGCTACAATGGCCGGTTAATTACCGTTAGCGGCCGGGAGTATCTTAACTTCTCGGGTAATGATTATCTGGGGCTGGCACAGGCGCCGGAGGTAAGGCAGGCTTTTGCTGATGGTGCGATAGCTTATGGTGCAGGTAGTAGTGGCTCGCCATTGGTGACCGGTCAGCATAAAGTGCATCAGCAATTAACGGATACCCTGTGTGACTGGCTGGGGACGGAAAGGGCACTGTTGTTCTCTTCCGGTTTTGCTGCAAATCAGGCCATGTTGTTAACGCTCGCCGCGAAAGAAGATGCACTGCTTTTAGATAAGCTTAGTCATGCGTCACTTATTGACGCGGCGCTTTGCAGCAAAGCGGCATTCAAACGCTTCGCTCATAATAACCTGAATGATCTCAACCAACTGCTAAACCATCATAATGTGGCTGGTTCGCAACCTATGGTTGTAACAGAGGGCGTATTCAGTATGGATGGCGATAGCCCTGATTTAGCGGCGATGCTTAGCTTGTGCCAAAAATATAGCGCTCCGCTGCTGCTCGATGATGCCCACGGCTTAGGGGTGCTCGGCCCACAGGGACAGGGTAGCGCTGCATCACAAGGTGTTGCAGCAAGTGAGTTGTTTTGTCTGATGGCTAACTTTGGTAAGGCACTGGGTGCAGGGGGGGCTTTTATTGCAGCCAGTAATACTGTCATTGATTACCTTGAGCAATTTGGCCGCCATTACATTTACAGTACGGCATTATCACCGGCTTTATGTGCCGGCGTGCTTAAAAGTATTCAATTGTGTCGCCAGCAGGACTGGCGGCGCGACAAATTGCAGCACAATATCAGTTTATTCAGGAAGCTGTCGGCTGATTTGCCATTATTAGTCTCTGCATCGGCTATTCAGGGACTTGTCCTTGGCAGCAGTGCCCGGGCGATTGCCGCCAGTGCTCAGCTTAAGCAAGCCGGCATTTGGCTGAGCGCAATCCGGCCACCAACCGTGCCTGCACAAAGTGCCCGTTTGAGAATAACGCTCAGCAGTCAGCATACTGATGATGACATCAGCATGCTGGTACAACAGTTAAGGCGGGCAATATGATAGCGTCTTCAGCAGGTTTCGCGGCAATGGCTGAACAGCAATGCCAGCAGGCAGCGTTTTTAAAACAGGTCGCAGCAAGTTTCGGTAAAGCCAGCGATAGCTATATCTCTGCCGCCAGATTGCAGCAGCAGGTGGCCAGGGATGCCCTGGCAATGCTACCCGCTGAAGCCAACGGCTGCTTACTGGATGTTGGTTGCGGCCCGGGATGGCTCCATCCTGAATTTAGCCGGTACTGCGCCGCTTTCAGTGCAGTAGATCTGAGTGAAGGGATGCTTCACAAAGCCCGTACTCAGCAACTGGCGACGGCATATATTCAGGCGGATGCTGCGTCACTGCCCCTGGCAGATAGGCAGTTTGATAAGCTGTTCTCAAGCTTAATGCTGCAATGGTGTCCAACACCAAAAACCGCGCTCGCTGAAATGGCCAGAGTGCTGGCGGCGGATGGCCGGCTGGTTATCAGCACGCTGATAAAAGGAACCTTAACTGAACTGCGGGATGCTTTTGCCACACTTGATCAACAGGCCCATATCCATTCGTTTTTAACTGCAGATGAACTTATCACTGCCGCCCGCCAGTTGCCCGATATTAGCTGGCAGTTTGAGCGACGTAGTTACCAGTTATATTACCCTGATGTACAAACTTTAGCCCGTGAGCTTAAGGCCCTTGGTGCAAATCAGGTTGCAGGACGCAGCCAGTCGGGTTTAACCGGCAAAGGTTACTGGCGGAAACTGGCCGCTGCCTATGAGCAGCATCGTTGCCAGGATGGCATCCCGGCAACTTATCAGGTGTTATTTATTCAGGGAACAAAACATGGCCGTTAAATCGTTGTTTATTACCGCTACTGATACCGATGCCGGCAAAACCTTTGTCAGTTGTTTACTGTTACAGGGTTTGGCTGCGCGCTCTGAGAAGGCTGTTGGGGTAAAACCAATAGCGGCGGGCACTAACGACCAAAACCAGAACGGTGACGCGTTACTGCTGCAGCGGCATTCCGGTATCGCGTTACCTTATCAGCTGATAAACCCGATTTGTTATCAGGCGCCGGTAGCGCCGCATCTGGCCGCGGTAAACGAACAGCAGCCAATCAGCGAAGCGAAACTTGATCAGACGCTTGAGCAGTGGCAACAATTGCCTTTGCAATGGTTACTGATTGAAGGCGCCGGCGGCTGGTTGTTGCCGCTTGATGGGCAGCGTTATCTGGCCGACTGGGTAGCGAAACAGCAATTGCCGGTAGTGCTGATTGTTGGGATGAAACTGGGTTGTTTAAATCACGCTATGTTAACTGTGCGGGAAATTGCCCGCAGTGGCTGTCAGCTGCTGGGCTGGGTAGCCAATTGTGTTGACCCCGATATGGCGTTAGCAGAGCAGAATATTGCTGATCTTCAGCAACGGATCCCGGCACCCTGCCTTGGCGTGGTGCCTTATCGGCCGGATAACAATGAGCAAGTTGCTTTAAATTTAGCCAGTAGTTTGCTCAGGACGTCAGGTTGCAACACACGCTAAGCTCGCAACAGCGACAGCAACTTCGCTACCGCTGACGCGATCGCTCAGACACTCTGTAGCGACTGATCGTGTATTCCAACCTTCGTTTTATCAGCCAGGTTAAATCAGTCCAACCTTTCCCTGTGATTAACTAAGATTTTTCAGTGTAGTTTATTCCGCTTCGTTTTAATGTTGGCGGGCTGTTATCTAAAAAATGAGATAAATCGCTGTTTTCTGCAATAGCTGTTTTAGCACCGCCTTCAAACAGATAGCCACCATCTTTACCCAGCAACGTTAGCTCATCACCATTACATTTAAGGGCGGTGCCTTCCGGCAGGGCGATAATCGGCGTTTGCGGATTTAACTGCATAAATTCAGCAAGACGCATATCCCGGGTTTCACCATGAAATCCCTCCGGTTTATAGTCGCTGTAATGCGGGTTTAATTGTAGTGGTAACAGATTAAGTGCCTCAAATGAAGCGGGTTCAACGATCGGCATATCATTGGTGGTACGAATAGTCGCGCCAGCGATATTGGAGCCTGCGCTCCAGCCAATATAGGGAATGCCGCTGGTTACGCGTTGCCTAGTAAGTTGGACAATATCTTTCTGATACAACATATTCAGCAGCTGAAAGGTATTGCCGCCGCCTACTGCTATCGCCTGGGCCTCTGTAATCGCCTGCTGCGGATCGTCACACTGATGTAAGCCCTTAACTTTAACCGATAGCGGCTCTAGCGCTCTGGCAACCTGTTGCAGATAGTCATCATAATTAATCGTCACTCC
>NZ_JAWVZF010000126.1:0-8261 GCF_033722355.1 Arsukibacterium sp.
CGCTATGGAGACGATGCAGCAGGCACTGGATGGGGCAGGGTACCATACGGTCAATGTCGATTATCCTTCGCGTAAGCATGCCATTGAAGTGCTGGCTCCGATGGTTATTCCGTCAGCGCTTTCGCAGTGCCGGGAAAAGCAAAGCGATATCATTCATTTTGTTACCCATTCAATGGGTGGCATTTTATTGCGCCAGTATCTGCAGGAAAACCTGATTTCTGACTTAGGCAGGGTTGTGATGATGGGGCCGCCCAATCAGGGGAGCCAGGTGGTAGACAATATTAAAGATCTGCCGGGTTTTGAGGCATTTAACGGCCCGGCCGGCATGCAGCTGGGTACCGGCGAGCAAGACGTGCCAAAACAGCTGGGAGCGGTCAACTTTGAACTGGGTATTATTGCCGGCACCCGCTCTATTAATCTTATATTATCGAACTTTCTGCCCAACCCTGATGATGGCAAGGTATCAGTTGAAAACACCAAAGTACGGGGTATGTGCGCGCTGGTAACGGTAGATGTCTCGCACCCGTTTCTGATGAAACGGCAAAAGGTGATTGACCAGGTACTGCATTTTTTAGAGAAGGGAAATTTCAGCGGCGATAACGCACAGCAGTTTGCTTGCCCGGCGCAAGTATAGCCTTGACCAAGCTTGGTTTTTCGGTAAATGTAATCAGCGATTTGAGTATTAATAAGGAATAATAATGAAGTTAGCAGCGTTAATCTTACTGGCCACATCTTTACTACTGACAGGTTGTGCACCGGAAGTGGGCTCGAAAAAATGGTGTGAGCAGTTAGAAAACAAACCCAAAGGCGACTGGAGCGCCAATGAAGCGAAAGATTACGCTAAACATTGCCTGTTTCGCTCTGACGAATAGGAGATCATCAGCCCGGCATAATAGCCAGGTAGAAAATGACGTTAAGATGCTGAAACTGACACTACAGCAAAAAAATCACGCTGTTAATATCTGCAGACCGGTGTGAACAACAGCCATGCCATGACAGTAAGAATGCCAGTGCAGAGTTAACCGTGCTGTCAACGCGAGGCAGAACCTGAGTGGCTTCTGCAAACTTGGAGCTTTCATGCTTAGTATTTCAGTTGGCCCACTTTCCTTACCGACACCGGTATTGCTGTTGCTTGTTAGTGTGGCACTGGGGCTCGCTGTGGCGCGGCTTGTCGGCCGTGACCAGACGCAAAGCGCCACCGATGCGTTATTACTGATTTTATTTGGTGCACTGTTTTTTGGTCGCATTATCTTCGTGCTGCGCTTTGCCGACAGCTACCACAGCCTGTGGCAAATGCTGGATGTTCGCGATCGCGGTATTGATCCGGGCGCTACTGTGATGGCGGCTCTGGTGCTTAGCGCCGTGCAGTTTCGTCGTTACGCCAAGCTTAAAAAAGCCATGCTAAGCGGGGTACTAAGCACCGCGCTGTGTTTTGCCATCGGCTCATTCTGGCTCCACAGCCAGCAGCAATATCAGGTACTGGCAGATATCACACTGCAAAGCGTATCGGGCTATCCGGTGGCGCTACCCGACTTAGCTCAGGGCAAGCCGGCGGTGATTAATATCTGGGCCAGCTGGTGTCCGCCGTGTCATCGTGAAATGCCGCATTTGTTAGAGGCAGAGCAGCAGCACCCTGACGTGCGCTTTATGCTGATCAATCTGCAGGAAAACCGAAGCACCGTGCAGCAATACCTGCGTCAGCATCAATTACACTTCTCGCATGTGTTGCTGGATACCCGCGGTGATGTTGCCACTTACTACGGTGCTCAGGGGGTACCCGCCACGCTATTTTTTAGCGCCGACGGCACGCTTAGCAGCGCCCATTTTGGTGAAGTATCCAAAGCCATTTTGCAGCAGGGGATAACTAAAGCGAAGATGGAGTAAGCATGAACCTCAGGCCAGGATATCAAAACAACGTACTGGCGTATTGTTGCGCCCTTGTCTTCGCGTAATTGCTACCAGCTGATAAAACCAGACTTCTTTTCTTGCGTTTTTTAATTCACAATTAATTTTCATTTGAAGTTTTTATATTGGAAATATAGCTTTTAACCTATATAGGTTTTAAGCTATATTGGCTAACGGCAGCGTATGTGGATAATAAAAACAACGGATCTTTTTGATAGCTGGTTTGATAGCCTGGATGATACTGACCGGGCCAGTGTACTGGCGGCACTGCTAGCATTACGAGAGCGCGGGCCAATGTTACCCAGACCATACGCAGATACGGTTAAAGGCTCTCGTTATATGAATATGAAAGAGCTACGGGTGCAAAGCAAAGGTGATCCTATCAGAGCCTTTTTTGCATTTGATCCAAAACGACATGGCATAGTGCTGTGCGCTGGCAATAAAGCAGGCAACGAAAAACGTTTCTATCAAACTATGATACCGCTGGCTGATGAGGAATTTCGTAAGCATTTACAGACATTGCAGCAGGAGTAACGGTTATGGCAAGAACACTGGAACAAATACTGGCGCAGGAAAAACCTGAAGTCGTGGCAAGTGCCAAAGAGCAGGCTGCTGAAATATTGCTGAATATTCACCTGGCAGAATTACGTGAACGTATGAATATGACTCAGCAAGACATTGCTGCAGCACTTAATGTGAAGCAGCCTACGGTATCTGATATGGAAAAGCCGGGGCGCGATCTTAAGCTATCATCGCTTAAACGCTATGTAGAAGCCTCAGGCGGTAAACTACGGTTAGATATCGAACTGCCGGATGGCACTCATTACGGCTTTACGGTGTAGGCACCAATCTCAGTTTCTATCACTAACTGGCTGCGCATTAAGCAGTCATGAACACCAAGCTACCGTGAGGGCGCATTATTGCGCCCTTAGTTTTTTCAGCAAATAAAGCCTTGACCAATTTAACTTTTTCGGTAAATGTAAATCCTCAATCCCACCATTCGCCTTTCGCCGTTACTCCTTGTATAATACGCGCCCTTGCTTCACTCAGGTGCTTAATTTATGTCCACTGCTGCTCCAGCCTTAGCCCGCAAATCTGCTCCAGTCGCGCGGATGGCACCAGAGCGTGATCTATTCTCTTACCCCAAATACTGGGCCGAGTGCTATGGCACGGCGCCGTTTTTACCGATGTCGCGCGCTGAGATGGATAAGCTTGGCTGGGACAGCTGCGATGTGATTCTGGTGGTGGGTGATGCCTATGTCGACCACCCCAGCTTCGGCATGGCGGTAGTCGGGCGGATGTTAGAAGCGCAGGGTTACCGGGTGGGCCTGATTTGTCAGCCGGACTGGCACAGCAAAGATGATTTTATGCGCCTGGGTAAGCCGAACCTGTTCTTTGGCGTCTCAGCCGGTAATATGGACTCGATGATTAACCGCTATACCGCGGATAAAAAGCTGCGCCACGACGATGCCTATACTCCGGGCGATATTGGTGGCAAACGGCCGGACCGCGCCGTTACGGTGTATACCCAGCGCTGCAAAGAAGCCTATAAAGACGTGCCGGTGATTATTGGTGGTATTGAGGCGAGCCTGCGCCGGATTGCCCATTACGATTACTGGTCTGAAAAAATACGCCGCTCGGTAATTTTCGACGCCAAGGCCGATATTTTAATTTACGGTAATGCTGAGCGGCCACTAATTGAAGTGGCGCACCGGATTGCCTCGGGTGTGCCGGTCAGCGAGATCCAGGATGTACGTGGCACGGCGGTTATTCGCAAAGAACCATTGCCGGGCTGGCGCGGGGTGGATTCCACCGCCATTGATAAAATTGGCAAGATAGACCCGATTTCTAACCCTTACGGCGCCGATGATGTCGGCTGCAGCAGCTATTCTGAGTTTGCCAAAGCCGGTATTGATTTAAGCAAGCCGGCTGAAGTAGAGGCTAAGCCAATAATGGTGCAACCACCACGGCAAAAGCCGTGGGAGCAAACTTACGTTAAGCTGCCGGCCTTTGAGCAGGTAAGCGTTAATAAGCCGTTGTATGCCCATGCATCCCGTATTTTGCACCAGGAAACCAACCCTGGCTGTGCCCGGGCGATTATGCAGCGCCATGGTGACAGGCATATCTGGGTAAACCCGCCGGCCTTTCCACTTTCTACCGAAGAGATGGATTTGGTGTTTGGTTTGCCGTATCAGCGGGTGCCGCACCCGGTATATGGCAAGGAAAAAATCCCGGCCTACGAGATGATTAAAACTTCGGTCAACGTGATGCGTGGCTGCTTTGGTGGCTGCTCGTTCTGCTCGATTACCGAGCATGAAGGCCGTATTATTCAAAGTCGCTCAAAAGAGTCGATAATGCAGGAAATTGCCGATATCCGCGATAAAGTGCCGGGTTTTACCGGGGTGATTTCTGACTTGGGCGGCCCGACCGCTAATATGTATAAACTACGCTGTAAAAACCCGAAAGCTGAACAGACCTGTCGCCGGCCCAGCTGCGTGTACCCGACCATTTGCGAGCATATGGATACTGATCAGAGCCCGACGGTAGAGTTGTACCGTGAGGCCCGTAATTTGCCCGGCATTAAAAAAGTGCTGATCGCCTCGGGGGTGCGTTACGATTTAGCAGTGGAAGATCCGAATTATGTGCGGGAACTGGTGCAGCACCATGTCGGTGGTTATTTAAAAATTGCGCCGGAGCATACCGAAGAAGGCCCGCTATCGAAGATGATGAAGCCGGGTATGGGCGCTTATGACAAATTTAAAGAAATGTTCGATCGCTTCAGTAAAGAAGCCGGCAAAGAGCAGTATTTAATTCCATACTTTATCGCGGCCCACCCGGGCACGACCGATATGGACATGGTCAATCTGGCGCTGTGGTTAAAAGAGCGCGATTTTAAGCTGGACCAGGTACAGAACTTTTACCCGAGCCCAATGGCCAATGCGACGACCATTTATCACACTGAAATGAATTCGCTGAAAAACATTAATAAAGCGAATTCGGAAGTAGTGGCGGTACCCAAAGGGGAGCGCCAGCGCCGGTTGCATAAAGCGATATTGCGTTATCACGACCCTAAAGGCTGGCCGCAAATTCGCGAAGCCCTGATTAAGATGGGTTTAAAGCACCTGATTGGCCGCAGTAAAGGCTGTTTAGTGCCGGAAGAGAGCAAGGACGAGCAGTTTAAAAAGCCTGGTAAGGGCGGTAAACCGGCATTAAGCCGGCATACCGGCTTAAACCCGGCGGCAAAAGCCATTGCCAGCCAACGTAAGCCTGACGGTAAAAAGCCTGTCAGCAAGGCCGGTGGCAAGGGGGCAACAGCCACCGCTAACCCGGCAGGCCGGCTGTCTGGTAAAGCAAAACCTCACGCCAGCCGGCGGGCAAAAGACTGATGGCCCGGCTGTTTTTCAGCCTAAAGTTTTCTGACAGGCAACAACAACAGTTGTTGCCTTACCAGCAACAGGCGCTTAGCCTGTGTCCACAGGCCACCGCCGTTGCCCTTGACAATCTGCATCTGACGTTGTTTTTCATAGGTGAAGCCGATAGCCGGCAGCAACAGCAGTTGATTGCTGCTGCCAGCCAAATTAACAGCCCGGCTTTTACGTTGGCGCTGGATCATCTTGCATGCTTTGCCAAACCCAAAATTCTTTATCTTGCGCCGTCACAAATTCCGACAGCGCTGACAGACTTGCAACGGCAGGTTGCTGCGCTTTGTAAAGCAGAGGGGTTTAACGATATCCATGACAAATACCGGCCGCACGTTACGCTGGCGCGCCATGGCAGCTATGATGGCACTCTCACAGTACCTCCGTTAACCTTGACCATCAGTGAGTTTGCACTTTATCAGTCAGCCCAGTGTGATGGCAGCTTGCGATACAAACCACTTCAACGCTTTTCTTTGCTATAACAACTCTTTACTAAGACGCGGTTAAGCCGGTAAGCCGAAACTGCTATAGTTCATCAATGATTAATTTTTGCCGGTTATACTCGGCATTATCTGTGGTTTTAATGCCCCTGCAATAACAAGGATTGGTTATGTCTGCCTCCGGTTCCTCTGCTAATAACATTTTCCGGGCAATTTTTGGCTCTGTCCGCTGGACCGCACCGCACTGGCTGGCAGATTTAAAGCAAACTGCGAAAGCACGGCCCGGCCGGTTCTGGGGCACGGTAACCCTGCTGCTGTTAGTTATACTGGCGATGGTGGCGGGCTATTATTATTACCAGCAATTACCTAAGCCGCTGCTGGTAAAAGCTGAGGTTATTGCCCCTGAGCCAGGCCACTATCAGGATGATATTGAGCAGCCCACCTCAGTAAAGCTGCAATTTAGTTACGATTTTGCCACTGCAGACTACCCAGAAAGTCCTTTGCCGCAGCCGCGAAGGGAAGGCAGCCCCATCGACACGTCAATGCCGGCACCGATGCTCTCCGCCGCCCGGCTTGATTTAATTGGCGAAGTGCTGAGCGAGGGCGCAGCCATCAGCCCGGCTATTGCCGGTAAGTGGCTGTGGCAGGATGACAATACCCTGACTTTTACCCCCGATAAAGCCTGGCCTGCGGGGCAGCAATACACTATCAGGCTGGAAAAGCGTATTTTTAACCCGCAAATTACCCTGGCCAGCCGGCAATACCGTTTCAGCACTGCAGCGTTATCTGCAGAAATTAACCGGTTGCGCTTTTATCAGAACCCTACCGAACCGGAGAGGCGGCAGGTGGTGGCGACGCTGAACTTCAGCCATCCGGTGCAGCTGGAAAGTGTCCGCCAGAAATTAACGCTGTTAATGCGTGAAGATGGTGCCAGGCGCAGCGACCAGCCACAAACTATTGCCTTTAGCCTGACAGCTGATAACAGCGGCCGCGAGCTGTATCTGCAGTCTGACGCTATCACCCTGCCGGAACACGAGCAGTATTTAACGGTGCAACTGGCCGCCGGTGTCAGCGCACAGCACGGCGATGGCAAAACTTCTGAGGCAACGCAAGCACAAATGCTGGTGCCGGATAAAGGCAGTTTTTTAAAAGTCAGTGAGCTGCGCACCGACATCGTCCGCAACCCGGAGCAGCAACCGGAGCAGATGTTGCTGATAAGTTTTAGCGACCGCCTGACACGCACTGAGCTTCAACAAAAACTAAAGCTGTATCTGTTGCCTCAAAACCCGCGGCGCAATTCGAATTACTGGGCACCTGGTGAAGTGAACAGTACCGTGTTACAGCAGGCCAGCCCGGTCAGTTTTCAGTTAATGCCGGGCGAGCTGGCGCATGATAATGCCTTTAGCATTAAGCTGGATTTACCACCCGGTAAGCATCTGTTTGTCAATGTGCCAGCCGGTCTGCAGTCCGTCAGCGACTTTACCCTGAGCAATGAATACCGCGCCGTGGTGCAGGCACCGGTTTACCCGAAAGAAGCACGAATAGTTGGTGAAGGCGCTGTGCTTACCCTCAGCGGCGAGCAGAAATTACAGTTACTCAGCCGGGGTGTGAAAGGGGTAAGGGTAAAATTGTATAAGCTGCTGCCTGAGCAACTGAATCATTTAATTACCCAGACAGGTGGCGACATCAGTCAGCCGTCTTTTCATCACTACAGCTTTAATCAAAATAATATCAGCAGCTTACAGCAGCATACTTATACGGTTAATCAGCAGTCACCCCAGCAGGCAAGTTATCAGGCGCTGAGCTTAACCCCCTACCTGCAGCAAGCTGGCATGGGCCTGTTCTTTATTGAATTAAGTGAGTTTGATCCGGCCAGGCCAGATAGTGAAAGCCATACCCTGCATCAAAGACTGGTGCTGGTAACCGATTTAGGTCTGTTGGTAAAACATAATAACGACAGCAGTCAGCAGCTGTTTGTATTGTCGCTGGCAGATGGTAAGCCGGTTGCCGGCGCTAATGTGGCTTTACTTGGCCGCAATGGTGTAGCGCTGTTCGACGCGACAACAGATGGCCGCGGCACGGTGAGCTTTGCCAGCGTCAGCCAGTTTAGTCAGGAACAGCAACCTACCGTATACCGGGTAAACCACAGCCGCAATGGCGTGTCCGATACCAGCTTTATTCCGTATGATCGCTACACCCGGCAACTGGATTACTCTAAGTTTAATACCAGCGGCCAATACCAGAGCCCGGATGATGCAAAAAGTTTAACTGCCTATATGTTCAGCGACCGCGGTATTTACCGGCCAGGCGAGCAGGTACAGCTGGCCGCGATTATCCGCCATGGCGATCTGAGTGCCGCAGCAGAGGGCTTACCGTTAACAATACAGGTGCAGGGGCCACGCGGTAATACCTTCTGGCAGCAGAATTTCAGCTTAAGTGGCCGCGGTATGCATAGCTTCACCCTGGATACCCAGGCGCACAGCGATACCGGAAACTA
>NZ_JAWVZF010000127.1:0-8199 GCF_033722355.1 Arsukibacterium sp.
GCGGAATCCGGATCCGGCTTCCAGCCGGGATAAGCACCACTGAAGCTGACAGCCGCCCCGGCCAGTTCAGCCAGGGACGTTAACATGGTTTCGACATGCTCACGACCTGAATCAATTAACGAGCGGATCAAGCAAAGTACCGTCACTTTGTCAGTACCGGTGCTAATAACGCCCATATTCAGCGAGGTTTCGGTCACACCGGCAATATCGTCGCTCATCCGCATCACGCCATTCGGGCAGGCATGCAGCAGGTTTAACACGGCTTGCTGGCTGGCATTCGTCATCACCTGCTGCGGCAGGCTGCTCTCGTTCAGGCTGAATTTAACCGCTGGCTCGACAGCCGCCAGCTCGGTTTGAACTAACTGCTCAAAGGTGCTGATTTTCTGCTGCAATAAATCAAGTTTATCTGCCGGCAGACACAGTTTGGCCGTGGCTTCACGAGGAATAGCATTACGCAGCGAGCCCCCGGTCAAATCATTCAGTTGCAACTTCAGCTCACGGGCTTCCGCCACTAAAAAACGGGCCAGTAACTTGTTTGCATTGCCCCGGCCTAAATGAATATTGACGCCGGAATGACCACCTTTAAGGCCTGTCAGACTTAAGGTAACGGCCCGGCTGCCGGTTGGCACAGCCTGCCAGCTCACCGGCACACTAAACTGTGCATCTACCCCGCCGGCACAGCCCATATAAATTTCGCCTTCCTGCTCGGAATCGGTATTAATCAGGATCTCAGCTTCCAGCATCCCCGGCTCAAGGCCGAAAGCGCCGGTCATCCCCGCTTCTTCATCTATCGTTAACAGCACTTCAAGCGGGCCGTGCTTTATCTCGCTGCTGCCTAAAATAGCCAGGGCTGATGCCATACCAATACCATTATCGGCACCCAGCGTGGTGCCATTAGCTGTTACCCAGTCGCCGTCAACATAAGCTTCTATCGGATCTTTGGTAAAATCGTGTACTTTATCGGCATTTTTCTGCGGCACCATATCTAAATGGGCCTGAATAACCACCGGTTTGCGGTTTTCCATACCGGCCGTGGCAGGCTTTTTAATAATAAGGTTACCAACCTTATCTTCAATTACAGTTAGGCCCTGGCCACGGGCCCAGTCCTGAATAAACTGACTTAATGCCTGTTCATGTTTAGACGGGTGAGGTATCGCACAAATTTGTTCAAACCATTGCCATAACGGTTGCGGGTATAAAGTACTTAATGCAGCCACAAAACACTCCTGAAAAAGGGTTAGCCATCTGAAAATGACCGGCAGTTTAGCATAAGCAGCCAGCCGAGTTGAGGCTGGGCAGGGTCAGATAGCGCATTGGCCAGGGCTAATGTAAAGTTCAGCTGCCAGCTCGTTAAGGCTCGTTCAGTTGACAGGTGATGTTAATAACCACAAATTCTGCTGGTTTCACCGGGGCAAACCCCAGCACAATCACCAACTGATGCCGCTGGATATGCTGTTGGGTCATCGTCTGATTGAGGCCACAGCGCACAAAAAATGCCTCCTTTTGCGTCATACCCTGCAGGGCGCCGGCCCGGAATAAAGAAAGCATAAAATTGCTGATATGAAACGTTACCGCCTGCCACAGCGGCTGATCATTTGGTTCAAACACCACCCACTGCAAGCTTTGTACTATGCTTTGCTCCAGAAAAATAGCCATTCTTTTTACTGGTATATAGCGCCACTGTGCATCGCTCTGGCTGGCCAGCGTGCGGGCGCCCCAAAGCACAGTTCCCAATCGTGCCAGGGTACGGATACAATTTATGCCAAGCGGATTTAACTGCCGCTGACTGTGACTGTCAACCGCAAACTCGGTCCCGATAACGCCGGTCAACCGGGCAGCAACTCCGGCCGGCGCTTTCCAGACGCCATGAATACTATCGGTCTTGCCGTAAATGGCTGCCGCTGCCGCGGACGGTGCAACCAGAAAGCTTCTGGCAGTACCGGGTTTAGCCGTTGCCTGATACAGCGGATTAGCCATCATAAGCCACGGATAATACACCGCAGCAAAGCCTGAGGACGGCAGTTTTAAGCCAGTAATAGCAGCGGTAGTATGGAACTGCTGGCCGGGGGGCACATCCAGTAACAACATACAGCGGCGAACCTGCTGACAAAATGCTAATGTTGCCTGAATGGCCGCTTTGCCTTCAGCATCACCCCAGTGCCGGCCAGGCAGCACGATCAGACTAAAGTCGTGATAGTTGCTTAAGACATTCTGATAAAAACGATGATAATCATTATCGGTAAGCAGGCAGATATACGCCGATGTACCGCCGTTACCAAAAAAAGCCATTACTGAATGGGTCATCGCCTGTGGCATAGTCAGTCTGCCTTGCTCAGTACTCAGAAAAACCCGCTGATAATCGGCAAAACTGTTGATAAGCTGGGGTTTAGTCAGCGATCCGGCTTCAGCATGACCAATAAAGGCCACCCTGCTTGTTTCCGCAGGACTGATTGGCTTGCCGGCAATCTGCACCTCATTAACATAAACGCCGGGTTTCAGATAATTGGCCATAGTATTCCCCAACCGTTTGATTGCCAGTTAAAGGTAGTAATAAACACCCATCGACGCCATCTTACTCTGTTAATATAGGTGCGAAACAGGTGCTAACGGTGGGGCTGTCTGCCATTTTCAGTCGCTACTGTCAGCAGAACCCGATATTATGATCACGATTTAACGTAGACACCGGCAGGTTAGCTTCGCTATCTGTGGGTTGAACAGCAATAAGCAGTATAAGGTTTGCGATGCGGATTATTATTAAAAGTTTACTGGCTGGTCTGGCAATTATCCTGCCGCTGGTCATTACCATTGAACTGTTGCGCTGGCTGCTGCATACCGTTGAAACTCAGTTAAGCCCGGTGCTGCAGCTGGTGTTGCCAGAGAGATGGTACCTGCCTGGTATGGCCATACTGGGTTTTATTCTGCTTTGTATTGTAATTGGTTACAGCTCGCGCTGGCCCGGCTTTAACTGGGTATGGCAGTTGCCCGGTAAAATTATGATGAAGTTGCCAGGCACTAAACAAATTTATGGCATGTTGCAGGATATTATCGATCTGATGTCAGGCAAAAACTTCAAAGATGGCTCAGTGGTGATGGTAAAACTGCCGTCATCAGAAATTGAGCTGATTGGCATTATTACCAAACAAGGCGGCCAGGCTGATGATCGGATGTCATCCCTGATGAGCGACGAACAGCTGGCGGTCTTTATTCCAATGGCCTATAACGTCGGTGGCTATACCATTATTATTCCGCGCAGCTGCACCCGTAATATCGACATGAAACCGGCCGAGGCCCTGCAACTGGTATTAAGTGGTGGTTTAGGCAGTAACAAAGCGCCGGGCAAAAGCTGGTAACGTGGCATGCGTTAGCCGAGCAGCATCCACAGCGCCACGCCAAACATCAGGCTGGCGCCAATCCGGTTTAAATACTGCACCCGGTTAGAACGGGTTAAAAACAGGGCTAAGGCTTTACCGCCACTGGCATATAACAGCATCGACAGAAACTCGAGCAATAAGATAATGCTGATCAGAATCACCAGCTGTGGCCAGAAGGCCAGCTGAGTGTCGATAAACGGCGGCAACAGCGCCATATGAAACGCCCAGCCTTTGGGGTTAGACACCGCAGTAATAAAGCCCTGACTAAACAGAGTGCGTCTGGGTAACAGCTGTGGCAACAGGCCGGCTGCAGGGATTGCCAGCTTGCCTTTTGCCCGCCACATTTGCACACCAATATAGGTCAGGTAGCAGGCACCGAGCACTTTAAACCACTGAAAAACCGTTGGAAACTGCAGCATAATTGCCGCCACCCCCAGCACCGCCAACACGGCAACCAGACCAACACCCAGCATCTCGCCCCACATCATCCAGAAGGTGCGCCGCACGCCCTGGCTCATGCCCAAAGTCATCGCCAGCGTCATGCACATTCCCGGCGTGACTGACACAAATAAAAACGTCGGAATAAACGCGCCCATCAGGGCCAGATTAACCATAGCAACCTCAACTTCAAACTGATGCTATTCTGGCTGGTTAACTGCGACTCAGCAAGAGGCTTTGACAGTGTTTTCCAGCTACTGACCGCAGTAGCCGGTAGCAAAATAAATATTCTGTCCCGCTACTGTTTTAAAGCCTGCCAAGGCGCTATGATCGCCGCCTTTATTGTCGTCTGCGCCCGCTTGCTATGAAAAACGCCCTGCTTTACCTCATTACCGTTCTTATCTGGGGATCGACCTGGTTCGCCATTGAGTTTCAACTGGGTGAAGTGGCAGTAGAAGTGTCGCTGACATACCGGTTTGTGTTATCGGCATTGCTGATGTGGCTGTTTTGCTGGTGGCGGCGCCTGCCGATGCGATTCAGTGCCCGGGATCATGGCTTTATTGCCCTGCTGGCGCTGTTTAATTTTGCCTTAAACTACATTCTGATTTATCAGGCACAGCAGTATTTAACCTCGGCGATGACGGCGATTGCTTTTACCACTATGTTACTGATGAATATCATTAATACCCGGTTATTTTTTGGCAAACCCGTGGCGAAACGGATATATTTCGGCGCCCTGATGGGCATTGCCGGTATTGTGGTGCTGTTCTATCCGGACTTAGACGGCCTGGATTTGACCAATGCCAGTTTAATTGGCCTGATCCTGGTGCTCGGCAGCGCGCTGAGTGCGTCGCTGGGCAATATGGCCAGTGTCCGCAACTCACGGGCCGGCTTACCGATAACTCAGGTCAATGCCTGGGGTATGCTGTATGGTGCCGTTGGCCTGACAGTGCTGGTGTTAATCAGCGGTACGCCTTTTACGTTCAGCACCTCGCCGGCCTTTATCATTTCGCTGCTGTACTTAGCGGTGTTTGGTTCCGTTATTGCGTTTGCCACTTATTTTGCCTTGTTAAAAGGCATGGGCCCGGAAAAAGCCAGTTACACCATAGTACTTTTCCCGCTGGTGGCGGTTGTGCTTAGCACTATGTTCGAAGATTTTGTCTGGAGTGGCTACACCTTTAGTGGTTTTGCGCTGGTGCTGCTTGGCAACGCCCTGGTGTTAACACCATTTTCGAAGATTAAAGCGCTGTTATTCAGACCACGCTTACCAGCACAACCCTCGCTGCCGTAATTCTTTAGAACCAGGCTGGCGTCAGCCCTGCTGCGCCAGCACCGTTTCTTCATCCATTTGCTTGATCATAAAAGCCACCCGCTGCAGAAAGGCATCGCGGCCGTCTTCCGGAATGGGCTCTGCCAGTGGTATTTTGGCCGTCATCGGATTTACCGGCCGGTTATTAACATGCAATTCGTAATGCAGATGCGCGCCGGTTACCCGGCCGCTGGCGCCTGACAAGCCAATACGCTGGCCCCGTTCTACCTGCTGGCCGGGACGTACCAGCGCTTTATGCAAATGCAGATAACGAGTTTTATACTGACCATGATGCTGAACTTCAATATAACGGCCGGCATAAGGGTGGTTCTCTACCCGGATCACTCTGCCTTCTGCCGCTGCGAGCACTGCCGTGCCGGTCGGTGTGGCAAAATCAGTGCCATTATGTGGCTGAACCCTGCCGGTTACCGGATGCAGCCGGCGTGGATTAAAGTCGTCACTGATCCGGAATGTACGCCCCAGCGGCACCCGCATAAAAGCGCGCTCCAGACTTTCTCCACTGGCATCGTAAAACTGGCCGTTATCATGTAAAAAAGCACTGAGCTGCTGGCGGCGGTTAAACAGCCTGACCCCCTCTATCCGGCTTTGCCCGGTCGCAGCAGCGCCAACATAGTTATCACTGCGCACCACCTGAAATCGGGCCCCGGCTTGAATATCACGCGAAAAATTAAGCCTGTCCCGGAAAAGCTGATGCACGGTTGCAATTTCCGGATCAGTCAGACCTGCTTTTTTTGCCGACTGATAGAAACTACCGGTGATATCACCTGCCAGGGTGCTGCTTTGCCACTCGCCCGGATCAAGTAACTCCTGATAACTGAATTCGCCATCGGCTTCGCGCTGATACAATACCCGGTTACCGGCATGGACAAACAGCTCCATGCTTTGCAACTGCTTATGTTCATCCAGCTGAAATGTCAGTGTATGTCCAGGCTGCAACACATCCAGCGCCAGTAATGACTGATCCGCGGCCATCACCTGTTGCAACTGCAGCTGGCTTAAGCCCTGCCGTGAAAAAATACGGCTTAAACTATCGCCCGGCTCAATAGCGTAATGGCGGGTCCGTGCATTCTGGCTGTGCGCATCCAGTATCGAGTCAAAGATGTTCTGTGCCTGCTGCCAGGGGGCAGTCAGCTGGTTTGTCTGCCAGTTACGCCAGCCCTCTGCCAGCAAACCTGGCATCACGACGGCAGCAACGGGCGCCGACGTTGGACGGGGAGCCGGCCATAGTAAGATTATGGCCGTTAGCAGTAAAAGTAACAGCATAGCCCGGCGATGGCCGCTGGGAAGCGTAGCTTGCAAAACTGAACGCAGCACTGATAATCACTCCATATTAAATTCGATATGTTGGCGTTGAGAAAATTACCCCATTGCGGGCTGGGGTCGTCGCCAAGTAAGGCCGCCAGAGAACGCGCACTGAACTCGTGCTCATTGGAGCGAAGTGCAAAGCGTCCGGATTTTGGCAAAGTTTGCGGCAAACTTCAAGCAGCGGTTATTTATTCACTTCGGCCAGCCAGTTGCGATTAACCGCTCTGCCACTTTGCTGTTTACTGCCTGCCAAACCTCAGCGGTTATCCCGTCGGTCCAGATTACCAGCAGTAGCCGATCATCCCGGTACACCCGGGCCCGTTCCAGGCTGATGTCCTCAGCCCAGCTGAGACGAAGCGCCTGTTCAATCCGGTCTGCATCTGAACCAGATTCTGCTGCAAAACCATAAAGTTCCAGATTATGATCGGCATAGTAGTGCGCATACAAGGCCGAGTGTATACCCTGCCCGGTCAACTGCCCCCGGGACGCGAGCCGGGCCACAGCTTTGATAAACGCCGGCGCTGTTGAGTGCTGGGGATTCTGCGTTACCCCAATTTGCGCCAATTCGTGACGCGGCGTTTTAGTTTGCGAGGGGGCACTCAGCGCCGGATGAAGCTCAGGCCCCTTGAACAACAGCCGGTCTAGCTTGGTGCCGGCGCAGGCACCAAGCAACAGCGTTACGGAGGCAATTAAGGCCGCACTTATCAGCTTTTTCATAGTAAAACCTTGAATAGTTTATATTTTCCTTGGTCTGACTCCGTGTTAATCAGTAATCTGGCAATAGGGTTGGTCAGCTAATTAACAACAGAGTTCAGATAACCTGCCCCGAGCTGACGCATTTGCTTCTCGACCCAACTCACCCGCTGTTGCAGATACGGCGTTAAAAAACGGGGATCGCGGCTACGCGGTCCCGGTAGCATTACCGCCAGCCGTGCCGCCTCATTTCTGCTGAGTTTGCTCGCGGCTTTACCAAAATAATACTGGCTTGCCGCTTCTACGCCGTAAATGCCTTTACCAAATTCAGCAATATTTAAATACACTTCCAGAATGCGCTTTTTACCCCAAATCAATTCCAGACTCATTGCCAAAGCGGCTTCAATGCTTTTACGAACCAAACTTCGCCCGGGCCAGAGCAACAAATTTTTTGCTGTTTGCTGAGTAATGGTGCTGGCACCACGCAGGTTGCTTCCTTCGTCAGACTGTTTCAGCGCGTCCTTTATTGCGCCAAAATCAACGCCAAAATGTTCAGGAAAGCGCTGATCTTCAGACGCCACCATCGCCAGCGCCACATGTGCTGGCAGCGTATCAATACTGATCCACTGCTGGCGAACCGGATAAGGGCTTTGCAACATAAAAGATGATGTCGGTGGCGGCACAAACCGCAGTACCAGCAGCAGGAACATTAACAGCAGTAAGCTGTAAAGCGCAATCCGCCACAATACTGACCAGCTTCGCCGAAAAAAACCACGCTTAACTTCTGCCATTTACACTCTCTTATTCTTGCATCCGACATGTTCAGGGAAAATGCCCACCTGTAGCAAATAGGATCTGTGCTTTGAGGTTAAGCAAATACTGCCATTTGACAGACATCCAACTGTAAAATATTTTTAAGATTAGTTCGTTAAAACCGATCCTTGAAGATAAAGCAGTATTTACTGTTCATAAGCGAGGTCAGTCATGAGTGTTAAGACTCTGAGTTTAATCGTTAATGGTGTCAAAAACGGCATTATCAGCAACCTGACAGAAAAAGATGAC
>NZ_JAWVZF010000128.1:0-8164 GCF_033722355.1 Arsukibacterium sp.
ACCAGCAAGACAACAAAATAACCGACCAGTTTAGGCCGCAGTATTCTGGTGGGTTTGCCTTTCAGACTGTGTTCGGTGGTATAACTTATCAGGCCAGGCGGATAGCCCATTTTTGCCATCGTGTCATCACAGGCGTCGATACAGGCGCCGCAGTTGATACATTCGTATTGCAGACCATTACGAATATCGATACCCGTCGGGCAGACATGCACACAGAGATTGCAGTCAATGCAGTCACCCAGACCTTTCTCTTTATAATCTTTGTCTTTACGACTGCGAGGGCCCCGTGCTTCACCGCGCTTCTCATCATAAGTAACGGTAAAGGTGTCTTTATCAAACATCGCTGACTGAAAACGGGCGTATGGACAGATATGGGTACACATGATCTCCCGCATCCAGCCTGCGTTACCATAGGTACACGCCGTAAAAAAAAGTACCGAGACCACCGCCCAGAAACCGGCCTCAAAGGTAAAGAAGTTAATAAACAAGGGCCCAACCGGAGTAAAATAGCCAACGAAGATCAGCGCCGTTAACAAGGCAAACGCCAGCCAGCAAAAATGAGTGAGTGCCTTCTTGGCGAATTTTGATACTGACCAGGGCGCCTGATCCAGGGTCATCCGCTGATTGCGGCTGCCCTGAATTTTTTCTTCAAACCACATAAAAATAAAAGTCCAGACTGATTGCGGACACAGATAGCCACACCATACCCGGCCATAAAATGCAGTAACAAAAAATAATGCATAGGCTGCAATAACAAAAATCCAGGCCAGAATCGTAAAGTCCTGCGGCCATAAGGTCAGCGCAAAAATATTAAATTTCTGTTCACCAATGTCCAGCAGAATCGCCTGACTGCCGTTGTACTGGATCCAGGGCAGCAGCATAAAAAGCACCATAAATACAAAGCCCATATTGCGGCGCAAACTCTGATGCAAGCCTTTGACAGAGCGAACATATATCCGGTCACGTGACGGATACTTAGCCTGGTTTGGTTGCTCCGGCGTATAGGTTTCAACCTTTACCGGGATATTTTTAATGTCTATGCGGTTGTTATCCACTGCTACCTCTTACCCGCTGCTGTGCTGGCGCTAGTATAACAGCCCTGACAGCAGAATATTTGATATAAAATAAGCCGCAGACCAGCAGATGCGTCATTGCAAAAAATACTTTACAATACCCGCTGCGATTTTTGAGGTGCGCTATCAGATGAAAAAGTTTTTTTGGCTGGCTGTCATTATTTTATTGCTCCTGACATTTTCTGATCATGAGTTACTCAGACCCTACCGGGATCAGCTGTATGGTTTGATTTTGGATAATGCGCCAAGCAGCGGAAAAATGTCCGACGAGCAGGCCATGCGGCAAATTCAGAGAGAGTTTAATAAACTCAGTGCAAACTGGGGTGAAGGCCAGCAACAGCAGCTGAATAAAGCGGCAGCATCTAAAGAAAGCCTGATGGTTTTCCATCGCCGTTACTGTGTAAATGGTGATTTTAATCCTATTTTATTTGGCGAACCTTTACGGCAGAGTTGCAGCATTATTGACAGCCGGATGGAAGCACTGACCAGCCCTTAAGCCGGCACAACATTATTGGGATGAGTTATGCGTGTATGTGGAATTGAAATTAAAGGCAGTGAAGCCATTTTATGTCTGATGGCATTAAAAAACGGTTTATTTGATTTACCGGAATGCCGGCAAACCCGCTTGACGTTAACTAATGATAAAGACGCAGCCAGCATGCAGAAATTCCAGTTTAATCTGGCAAAGCTGATCGAAGACTATAAAATTGAGCAGTTGGTGATTAAGGAAAGACCACAAAAGGGAAAATTTGCCGGCGGTGCCGTCGGCTTTAAAATTGAAGCCGCTATCCAGCTTATTGCGGCTTGTCCCAGCGAGATACTCTCGGCAACGACTATTAAAGAAAAACTGAAACAGCATCCGCTACCGGTGGATTTTAAAGATACTGGTTTAAAAGGTTTTCAGGAAACGGCCTTTATTGCCGCTTATGCTTTCCTGGCCAGATAGTAAACTGGCTGTTTTACCGATAAAACCGGCTCAATCTGAGCCGGTTTTATTTTTTGACGCTGGTACTTGGGTCAGCTCAAATTGGACTGCCTGCGTTGCTCTGAGAATTAACCGGCGGATCAGCTTCGACTTGGCTTCTCCGGTTAATTCACTAAGTTCATTTAACGCCGCTATTGCCTCCTCGCTCAGGGTAAAGGTGGCATGACGCATCGGCAACCGGGTAGTGTCATCTTCTTCAGGTAATTGCTTGCGCAAACTGACAATACGCGGCAAGCCCAGCGCATAATTGTTAGCGTCTTCAATAAACTCTTCAGCTGTAAAAGCCGGTTTATTTGACTGCAAACACTTTTTCTTCAGGTCGCTTAGCCCCATCTTCTTGTATCGCCTTCATTGCCAGAAGTTCTTCAATAATTGCCCGGATTTCGCTGGCGGCTTTACCATCACCATCAACATCCATCACTGACAAACCTTTTTCTTCACTGTCATCATAAATATTCCGGCTATACGTAATATTTTCTAACACCCGGATATTAAAAGATTTGCATACTTCTTTCGCGTCCATAATCCGTGGTGCCTGATTAGGTAATGAAGGACATTGGGTCATAACGCAACCCACTATCATATCGGGATTAACGACATTGCAGGCACTTACCAGATCTTCCAGATGTTCCAGCGTTTTTAAATCACGCCGCTTCGGACGAAGTGGAAACAGCACATGGCTGGCAACCACCATAGCCGAGCGCAGTGCCACGCTGTCCTGGCCGCCACAGTCAACCACAACGACGTCGTAATGCATTTCAAGGCTTTTCAGTTCATAGCGGATCTTGCCATACATCTGAACACAGTTAATCCACGGTAAACTGGCATCCATATGCCGCTCCTGCACCCAGTCAGACGTTGTGCGCTGTGGATCACAGTCTACCAACATTACATTGGCTTGCTTCTCACGGGAAAAATATACCGCGATATTCTGAGCCAGACAGCTTTTACCGCTACCACCTTTTTCGCCACCTACTAACACTATCATTTACGTCACCCTTATATAAAGCAACAACATATGGTTGAACTATATTAAGCACAAAATTAAGTGTAGGCGAGGAAAAACTGTTGTAGGGGGTTTTGAGCAGAACTAATTGATATAAATATCAGTTTTTAATAAAAATCAGTTACTAAAAAAACGAAAAGGCGCAGCAATGCTTGCCGCGCCAGACAGAGGGCAGGTCACTGCAACCTGTTTAACGCTGACGCCGCCACCATAGTAAGGAGCCGAGCAATAACAGCGCCAGACTGCTAGTGCCACTGCTGGTCTCGGGTTCCGGCAGCAGCGTGTTCGGCACAGGATTGAGGCCCGCAGCAGTATTTGGTCTGGCATCAACCACGGTAATGCTTTCGACAATTACCATATTGGTGCTGTTAGGCGCCACGTTGTTGGCCCGGTCAGTTGCAGTATAATTTCGAAGAGGCAACCCCTGCAGACCGTTGAAATTGTATGTCGGTAAACTGGCAATCGCCATTACCACTTCCATGTCGGCAGCGCTTATCTGACCAAAAACACTGTAAGCTCCTTCAACGATATCCAGTTTCGGGCTGCCTGCACTATTATCAGCCAGGTTAATAAACCACTGACTGGTTGCGCTGTTAGGGTTACCGGGTAACTTTGCCATGGCAATAGTGGCCCGGACATTGGACAGCTTAGGCTCATTAACAATAGCGGCATTCGTCTGTATTGGTGTTAGAGGTAGTTGCTGTACAAAGCGAAATCCGCCGCCCTGAATAATAAAACCCGGCACCGAGCGGTGAATCACCGTCTGATTATAACGACCGCTGTTAACATAATTTAAGAAATTCTGAACTGTTACCGGTGTCGTTTCGTCAAACAAGTTAACTTCAAAATCACCAAGACTGGTTTTTACCTGTACGATAGTTGCAAATGCCTGCTGGCTTAGCAACAGCATCGTGGCGGCAACCACTGCTGAAAAAAATGTAGGTTTACTCAAGGTGTTCTCCTGCACAGACTATTATAAAATTAAGTGCAGTGAGGATAATCAGCTAGAACCCAGGTTACCAGCGCTATTACACTTATTAACTAATTCATACAGTTGTCGTGTAATTCTGCCTGGCATTATCGCCATTTGCCGCAGCGCTTTTACGATAGCCGCTGGGTTTCCGTTCAGGCCTGTTGGCTGCTTTTTTGGCTGCCCCCCTTTTTTTAGCAGTTTTGCCTGACCACTTCACCGGGTTACCTTTACCTAAACCTACCGGCGTTACGTTGCCCGCCTGGCTGATTAAGTATTGCAAATGCTCAGTTAATGGCTGCATAAACGCCTGATAGCTTAGCTGTCGCTGGCAGATGTCATTTAATGCGGCCTCCCACCGGGCGGTCATGTCAGGTAAACCAGCTTCAGCCGGTAACGCGGCGATTAACGCTTTGCCGGCCATTGTCGCCCGAATATGTTTGCCTTCCCTTTGCAGAAAATGACGCTTAAACAATAATTCAATAATACCGGAGCGCGTTGCTTCAGTGCCTAACCCATCGGTGTCTTTCAAAACCTGTCTGATCAGGGGATCCTGAACAAAACGGGCAATTCCGGTCATGGCGCTTAATAAAGTGGCATCTGTAAAAGGGGCTGGCGGCTGAGTGTTTTTTTCGATTAGCTCACTGCCCCGGCAAGTTAACTGCTGTCCTACTTTAAGTTCGGGTAAGCTTTGTTGCAGTGGCGGTTCATTTTCGCCGGCCTTTTCAGCACTGTTATGTCCGTTATGGTCATTATCAGCCAGTAATACTTTCCAGCCAGGCGCCTGTTGCTGTCTTGCTCTGGCAAGAAAACAGCCACCGGCGAGCCGGAACTCAGCTTGCGTATCAGTAAAGCAACAAGCAGCATAAAACTGCATAAGGTACTGCCGGGCAATCATACGGTACAGCTTTTGTTCTGTTGCTGTCAGCCTGTCTGCTGACAAAGTTTTAGCCGTGGGAATAATGGCATGATGAGCCTCTACTTTATCGTCATTCCAGGCTTTACTTTTCAGCTGCAGATTTGCGCCATTAACTGCTGGCTGTAATGCCGGCATCGTTGCTGCTATGGCCCGGGCCACTTTGTCCGCTTCGGCCAGGTGGGTTGCCGGCAGATAACGACAGTCGGAACGAGGATAGGTTATCAGCTTATGCCGTTCATACAGTTGCTGACAACTGTCCAGTACTTGCTGTGCTGTTAAACCAAACGCTCTGGCAGCATCAATTTGCAGCGCAGATAAACTGTAAGGCAGCGGAGCATACTGTTTCTTATGCTGCTGTCGCAACGCTGTCACTTCAGCTGGCTGGTCTTTGATTGCCTGCTGAACTTTCGCTGCCAGTGCCCGCAACATTACCCGGCCTTCGCTGTCCTGATATGGCGCGCAGGCCGCGCTAGGTTGCCATAGCGCTTTGACAATCGTACCGTTTGCAGTAAGCAGCTCTGCCTGTACCTGGTAGTAAGTTACGCTGCTAAAATTAGTAATTTCCTGATCCCGCCTTACCACCAGGCCAAGTAACGGGGTTTGCACCCGGCCTACCGAAAGTACCCCCTGATAACCAGCGGCCTTGCCCCGCAGGGTATAAGCCCGGGTCATATTTAAACCGTACAGCCAGTCGGCCCGGCTACGGGCAAGTGCAGAGGTGGATAAGGGTACAAACAGCTTATTGGGCTGCAGCTTCTTTAGGGCCTCGCGAATAGCAGCGACGTTTAAATCATTAATTAATAAACGCTTTACATTATCACGTTTTGCTGGCGATATCTTGCACCAGGCAATAACTTCATCCACTAGCAGCTGGCCTTCCCGGTCCGGATCACCGGCATGTATCAGCTGATCTGCCTGCCTGATGAGCTTCTGCAAAACAGTAAGCTGCTGCTTTGCCGATTGTCGCGCTTTTAACTGCCATTCTGTGGGAATAATGGGTAGATGCGCTGCCTGCCAGCGTTTATAATCTGGGTTGTAGTCTTGCGGTTCTGCCTGCTCCAGCAAATGGCCGACACACCAGCTGATAACGTCACCGTTGGCCAGGCGGATACAACCGCTATCTTTTTGCTGTGGTTTGGGCAGGGCAGCCGCAATCGCCAGCGCCATACTGGGTTTTTCAGCAATATAGAGAATCATAGCTGCCGCCTGAACTGTATAAATTAACAGTAATTTAGTTGGTGTAGCAGATAAATGCAAAAATTATGTGATAAAAATTTAGTTTTTGCCTAAAAAAGACTACAGTAAGCTTCTTAGGCTGTTTAAAGTTGTACTGCAAAATCAAAGTAGTGAATCGGATGTGTAACAATGACCCAATATAGTGAAGTCAAAAAGATCTGTGATGAATTGCAGCAAGCGGGTAAACCGGTGTCGCTTGATTATCTGTTGGCGAAAGTATCTGGCGCTCAGGCAAGTTTAGTTGTGCATTATCAGAAGTGGCGAAATGAACAGGCCACCCGTATCCCGACAGCGGCTGAAACATCCTTTAGTGAAGATTTTATTGCGGCTTTTCAGCGAGAAGCACAGCAGCATGCCAATAAACAAATAGAGCAACTGAACGAGCAGTTAGCACAGGCTATTCAGGCGGAAGTGCAGGCTGCTGAACACAATCAGCAAATTCAGAAAGACCTCGAACAGTTACAGCAAAAGCGTTCAGAGCTGGAAGTCAGCCTCGCTCATCAGCAACAGCAACTGGCTGTGCAGGCGGAGAAATACAGTGCCGTTAAGGACGAGCGTGATCAGGCATTACAGCATGCAAAAAGTCAGCAGCAGGAACTGGCTGAATCCAAACAAATTCAGGAACAGCATCAGATGCAGCTGGATCAGCTGCATAACGAGCTGGAAATTGCTGCTACTGAACGACAGCAAAGTGAACAGAAACTTCAGAAAGAACTGGCGCAAGCTGCTGACGAGCTGCAAAAAGGCCAGCAGCAACTGCAACAGCTTCAACAACAGCTCACTGACATTAATACCAAACTGGCTGACAGTGAACAGGCTGCAGCCAAAGCCGCTGATGAGCTTAAAGCCCTGCAGCAGATTAACGAGCAATTGCAACAGCAAATACAACTCCAAAGCGAGCAGCACGCAGAGCAATTAACCGAATTACAAAACCAGCTTGCTGCTGCCAGTACCGAGCATCAGACACTGCAGGACAAACTGGCCAATGCTCTGGCGCTGGAGCAGCAACTGCAGGATCAACAGCAGCTGAATCAGCAACAACGCCAGGAGTTAGAGAATTTAAAAGCTGCCACCAAAAAGTACACGGCTGAACAGCAACAAAGCAGCAACGAAATTGTTGAACTGCAGACAATGTTAAGTGAGTTCGAAAATAAACTGCAGCTGGCAACTAAAACAGAAATGCAAGCCATTGCGCAGAGCCGCAGACTGCAATTGCAACTGGATCAGTTGCAACAGACGCAACGGGAAGGAGGCCATGCGGTTGCTGATAGTGGCCAGCAGGCAGCGATTATTGCAGAGCGCGATAAAGCATTACAGCAGGTTGCTGAACTGGAAGCATTACAAGCCAGCCTGACAGAAGAGCGGGACGCGGCGCTGGATCAGGTTGCTATCGAGCAGAAGCAACTGGCCAAATTGCAGAATAAGCAACAGCCGGATAATAATGCGGAGCTTGAAGCAGCTCTGGCTGCTCAGCAACAACTGGTTGCTGATCACAAAGCTACACTGGAAAGCCTGAAGGCTGAGCGGGATGCCGCGCAGCAGGAAGCAGATTCGCAGCGCAATCTGGTTAGCGAACTGCAGCAACAAATTGATTCGTTGCAAAAGGCCCAAAGCGAAAATGGTGACAGCCAGCCTGATTTACAACAGCTGGTTGATCAACTCCGCGCCAGTAACAACATGATGAAAGAGCAAAGTTCCATCACGGCTAATCATCAGGCTGAACAACGCGAAACCATTAAACAGCTGCGTGATGAATTGCAGCAGCAGCGTGATCAGATGCAGTCAATGCTGCTGGATAAAAACAGTTGGACGAAGCAAAAGCAGCAGCTGGAAGAGCAAGTCAGTTTTGTTAAAAGTAATGCCACAGCCACTATTGAACGATTAACCCGGTATCGGGAGCAGGCACAGGAAAAAATCGAGAAGCTGGAGCAAAAACTACGCGAGCAGCAAAAAGACTCTGCCCAGGCGCATTAAG
>NZ_JAWVZF010000129.1:0-8120 GCF_033722355.1 Arsukibacterium sp.
CTGGAGCAGTCAAATGTGAACCTGACCACCGAGCTGGTGGATTTAATCAGTGCCCAGCGTAATTTCCAGGCGAACTCACGGGCACTGGAAGTCAACAGCACCTTGCAACAGACCGTCTTGCAGATCCGATAAACTGATCTGGTTTAGCTATTGGGTAAAACACCACCTTCGGGTGGTGTTTTTTTATCCGGCTTAGCAGTTTTATCTTAGCTGGCACAAAAGTTGCTCTATGTTAGCAGAGACCTTTAACGGAGCGCGTTATGGACCATTTGCTATATATCGCCATGAGTGGTGCCAAAGAAAATATGCATGGCATCAGTGTGCGGGCTAACAACCTGGCCAACAGCAATACCGTTGGCTTTAAAGCCGATTTTGAACAGGCCCGTGCTATGCAGGCATTTGGCGAAGGACTGCCAACAAGGGTGTTCGCTATGACTGAACAACCGGGTCAAAACTTTGACGCCGGTCCGCTGATCATGACGGATCGTGAGCTGGACATTGCGATCCAGGGTGACGGCTGGTTTGCAGTGCAAGATGCAGATGGTAACGAGGCCTACACCCGGGCCGGTAATTTGCAACTGAGTCCAACCGGTATGCTGGAAACCGCTAATGGCCGGGCTGTGATTGGTGACGGTGGTCCCATCCAGTTGCCGGTGCCGCTCGCGAAACTGGAAATTGGCCTGGACGGCACTATCAGTGCTTTGCCGCAGGGCGCGCCTGCCAATGCAATGGAAGAAGTCGGCCGCATAAAGCTGGTTAATCCGGTGTACGCTGATCTGACAAAGGGCACGGATGGCTTATTCCGGCGCAAAGACGGTCAGTTGGCGGTAGCTGACGTTAACGTCAGCTTATTACATGGAGCTTACGAGGGAAGCAATGTCAATGCTGTTGGCGAAATGACCCATATGATAAGCCTGCAACGCCAGTTTGAACTGCAGGTAAAAATGATGAAAAGTGCCGAAGAAATGGACCGCCAGCAAAATGCCTTGTTGCGGATCATGGGCTAGTAAACTGATTAATGGGCAACAGCCCGGGAGGTAACAGATGCATCCAGCTCTGTGGATAAGCAAAACCGGTTTAGACGCGAAACAGCGTGATATATCGGTAATTTCAAATAACCTTGCCAATGCCAGCACCGTAGGCTTTAAAAAAAGCCGGGCTGTATTTGAAGATCTGCTGTATCAGAATGTCAATCAGCCGGGAGGACGCTCATCACAAAACTCTGAGTTACCAAACGGCTTAATGATTGGTGCCGGTACCAAAGTGGTGGCAACACAGAAAAACTTTACCCAGGGCAATATGATTACCACTGAAAACAGCCTGGATATGATGATTCAGGGCCATGGTTTCTTTGAAGTACTGATGCCGGATGGCACCATTTCATATACCCGTAATGGACAATTTACTGTTGACGGTGACGGCAATCTGGTGACTTCCGGCGCTGGTTTTCAGGTACAACCAAACATTGTTATTCCGCCTGATGCCACCAGCATTACGGTATCGCAGGATGGCGAGGTCTCCGTGCGCCTGGCCGGGCAAGTCGATAACGCGATTCTGGGCCAGTTAACGGTAACTAATTTTATTAATCCGGCGGGGCTTGAGCCAACTGGCCAGAATTTATTTAAGGAAACCGCCGTCAGTGGCGATCCGGTCCAGGGTATTCCTGGCCTGGAAGGACTGGGCATTATTGTGCAAGGTTCCCTGGAAACCTCGAATGTTAATGTGACGGAAGAACTGGTCAGTCTGATTGAATCACAGCGGGTATACGAAATGAATTCGAAAGTGATCTCTTCGGTCGATCAGATGCTGGGTTTCGCCATTCAGCAACTTTAAGCGGAGGCATTATGCGTATTTTCATTTTGGTGCTGTCAGCGATACTGGGTTTGTCATTATTGTCAGGTTGTGCCTCATTGGAGCAGCCTCTGGCAGATGATCCTTACTATTCGCCGATACCACCCGAGCCAGCACCCCGACCGGTGTTGAAAACAGGTTCGCTATTTGCACAGCATCACTCTAACAGCCTTTACTCTGATAACAAGGCCAGGCACGAGGGTGACATAATTACTGTCGTACTGCGCGAGCGGACCCAGGCGTCAAAGCAGGCAAAAACGGAAACTGAAAAAGAAAGCATTGTTAACGTGCAGCCAGGCGTTGGCCTGGGCGGGCGAGCTATCTCAGCCGCCGGTAATATCCTGCAGTTTGGCGCCAGCGCGTCAAATGAATTTACCGGAGATGCCAAAGCGGACCAGAGTAACAGTCTGGTAGGGGATATTTCGGTCAATGTTTTGCAAGTGATGGCCAATGGCAATCTGGTTATTCGGGGCGAAAAGTGGTTAACCCTGAATACCGGTAAAGAATATATCCGGTTAACCGGCATTATCCGGCCACAGGATGTCGACGTTAACAACACGGTTGAATCAACCAAAATAGCGAACGCCCGTATCGAATACAGTGGCACCGGTGCTCACCACCATGGTCAGTCGCCGGGTTGGTTAAGCCGCTTCTTTAATGGGCCATTGTGGCCGTTTTAAAACAGATAGTGCCAGTAATGATCGATGTGGCGTGAGCCGGGTGTTTTTTAGAGGAAAGACTATGTTGCGGATAAAATGGCTGGGCGCTCTGCTGATATGCCTTGCGGCATTGGAGGCAGATGCCGCCCGGATTAAAGATGTCGCTGATATTGACGGGGTACGCTCCAATCAGTTGATTGGCTATGGTCTGGTAGTTGGTTTGCCGGGAACCGGTGAACAAAGCCCGTTTACCGAGCAAAGTTTCCGGACCATGCTGGCCAACTTTGGCATTAATATGCCGGCCGGGCAGCGTAGTCAGATAAAAAACGTGGCCGCGGTGGCCGTTCATGCTGAATTACCGGCCTTTGCCAAGCCCGGCCAGACTATTGATATTACGGTCTCGTCTGTTGGCAGTGCCAAAAGCCTGCGTGGTGGCACTTTACTGCAAACCTTTCTGACCGGGTTGGATGGCAATGTTTATGCGATTGCTCAGGGTAGCCTGATTGTCAGCGGCCTGGGTGCTGAGGGCCTGGATGGTTCGCGTATTCTGGTTAACACACCAACGGTTGGCAGTATTCCTAATGGTGCCATGGTGGAGCGGGAAGTTATTACACCGTTTGGCAACGGTGATTTTATTACCTTCAATTTAAAACAAGCCGACTTTACCACCTCTAAACGGCTGGCAGAGGTCATTAACCAGTTTATCGGTCCTGAGACTGCATACTCAAAGGATGCAACCTCGGTCCAGGTACGAGCGCCACGTGATCTGTCACAGAGGGTGTCTTATTTATCAACTTTGGAAAACCTGGAGTTTGCCCCGGCCGATCACTCTGCCAAAATTATTATTAATTCACGCACCGGCACCATTGTTATTGGTAAAGACGTCCGGTTATTTCCGGCGGCAGTCACCCATGGTGGACTAACAGTAACGATTGCCGAAAACCCACAGGTAGTGCAGCCCAACCCTTTTGGCGAAGGGGTAACAGCAATTGAAGAAAACACCATTATCGATGTCAACCGGGAAGACTCGAGAATGTTTAAATTTGACCCGGGGGTTACCCTGGATGATTTAGTGCGCACTGTCAATGCAGTGGGTGCAGCGCCGGGTGATTTAATGGCCATTTTAGAAGCATTGAAAGAAGCAGGCGCCATTCACGGCGAGCTGGTGGTGATTTAACATGAGCCTGACCAAAACCCAAGTTTCATATCATGATGTCAACAGCCTGCAGCATATTAAGACTGCCGCTAAATCAGACGAAAAAGCAGGGTTGAGGCAGGCTGCCGAGCAGTTTGAAGCGATTTTTATGAGCATGCTGCTAACGAGTATGCGCAAGGCTAATTCAGCTTTTGAAGCTGAAGGCATGATGAACAGTCAGACTACGGAGTTTTACCGGGATATGCACGATAGTCAGCTGGCCACCGATTTAGCGCAAAAGGGCGCGCTTGGGCTGGCGGACTTATTAGTGGCTCAGCTTGACCCGACAGCCGGTATCAGTCGGGGCCGCAAAGACTCTGAACTTAATATGCCAGGCACGGCCATGCTAAATCCTTTACCGCCGCGGCCCGACATCAACCGGAAGTTAAATAATACAGAAATCAGTTCAGGGGTAAAACAAACCCTGCAGTCGATTGCTGATTTGCCAGCGGGTAAGCCGCCTGTTGCTTCCGCTTCGTCAGCGTCAGCGGATGCGATAAAGCCCGCTGACTGGCAGATCAGCTCGCCGCAGGATTTTGTCCGCAAATTATTGCCGGCAGCAAAGCAGGCAGCCAGGGCCCTGGGGTTAGATCCGATGGCAATGATTGCCCAGGCGGCGCTGGAAACCGGTTGGGGCCAGCGGATGATTAAAACCGCTAAAGGTGATAACAGCTTTAATTTGTTTGGCATAAAAGCGAATAATAACTGGCAGGGAGATAGCGCCGTCGTCGATACCCTGGAGTTTCGCGGCGGCGTAGCTCAAAAAGAACAGGCACGGTTTCGTTCGTACCAGACACCTGAGCAAAGTCTGCAGGATTATGCCCGATTCATCACTGGCAACCCCCGTTATCAGCAAGCACTACAACTGACGGCAGAGCCCGCAGCTTATTTTAATGAATTACAGGCGGCCGGTTATGCGACAGACCCTGAGTATGCCAGAAAAATTATGGCTGTTTATCAAAGCCCTACTTTCGAGCAGGTGCGGGCTGAGCTTAATACTGCTCAAGATTTTAGTGCTGGTGCCGATGAATAGCAGGTTAGCCACAGCAGGTGGCAACGGAGCACTCTATGTCAGATAATTTACTTAGAATTGGTACTTCAGCGGTATTGGCAAATTCAACCTTGCTAAATACAACAAGTAATAATATTGCCAATATTAATACTGAAGGTTATGTCAGACAACGAACTGAGTTTGAAGCGCAGCAGCTTGGTCTGGGCGTGGGCCCGGGAACAACTGAGAGATTAGTCAGCGAGTTTACGTTAAAACAGTTGCGGCGCGATACGTCAAATTATGCATTCTCAGAGCAGTACGTATCTGAGGCCAACCGGGTCGATGCGTTGTTTTCTAATTCTGCTAACAGTATCGCAACGGGTATCAGTGACTTATTTAAGCAGTTTCAGATTGCCAACAATGAACCGGCAACCGTGGCTAACCGGCAATTGATTATCGGTAGTGCTCAGGCGCTGTTGGACCAGTTTTCAACAATGTCCAGCCTGGTATTGGATCAGGAGAGCTTTGTTAATCAGCAGCTGGATATTTATACCAGTGAAACCAATGGTTTGATTAAACAAATCGCTGATTTAAATCTGGAGATTGCTTCTTTTGGTACTGGCTCAAGCCGGCCCGCACCGCTGGACTTACTGGATAAACGCGATCTGGCGATTAAGAAGCTGGCTGAGATGGTCGAGATCCGGACCCTTGATGCTGCCAATGGCGAAAAACTGGTATTTCTGGGTACGGGGCAGTCGTTGGTCGTTGAGCGCGGCCAGTTTAATCTTATGACACTGCGTGGAGATCCGGACCCAGCCAAACGTGAGCTCAAATTGCAACTGTCGGCCGCGAATAATGTCGAACGTGATGTTGATATTGCAACCGTGGGCGGCAAAATAGGTGGTTTACTGCAGTTCAGAGAAGATATCCTGCTACCAACCCAAAACCGGCTTGGCCAGTTAGCGTTATCGATGACCGATGCCATGAACAGCCAAAACAGGCTGGGTATGGATTTAAATAATAAAATTGGTGGTGATTTATTTACACTGCCAACCAGCCGGGGATATGAATATTCAAGTAATACTGGTTCGGGTGCAGTCAGTGTCAACATCGAACCGGGACAGGGTGATAAACTCCCCCCCAATGATTTTTTACTAACAGTAGAAGCCGGCGGTGTCAGGATCCAGGCCTTAAACAATCAGGGCGAGGTGATTAGCGGTTCAGATAAAGTTGTGGCGATTGCTGCTTATCCTGCAACAATTAGTGCAGCAGACGCTGCCGGTGATCTATATGGTTTGCAAATTACCCTGAGCGGTGCGCCTGCCATTGGCGATCAATTTGAATTGAAACCACAAAGCACGGCCGCCCGAACCCTTAGTATGGCGACCACGCGGCCGGAAGATATTGCTCTGGCAATGCCGGTCCGTACTGAATTTGCGGTTAATAATCTTGGCAATGCTCAGATTGAAGGGTTAGATATTACTGATACCAGGCCGGTCTCTTTACCTGATTATGGTTTTACCAGCCCGGGCGGTTTGGTCAATGGTCCCTGGACCATGACCTATACTGGTAGTGATACGTTCCAGATTCTGGATAGCTTAGGCAATAATGTGGCAACGGCTGTTTTCGGAACAAACCAGTATAATAATATTTTTGCCCAGGCTGGCGTAGATGTGGGTTTTGATTTTTCTGTGACCGGGGTGCCGGCAGCAGGAGATACATTTACCATCAGTTTTAATCAGGATGGTTTTAATGATAACCGTAACGGTCTTAAATTCGCTGAATTACAAACGGCACAGACAACCCGGTTAAATCCGTTGTCAGCACCGGGCGGGACGAATACCGTCAGTTTTAATAAATCTTACGCAGAAATGGTCAGCTTAATCGGAGAGCGCACCAGTCAGGCCAGGAATAGTGAGGCATCCAGTAAAGCGCTGCTTGACCAGACAACAGCCTGGTATGAGTCTTTGTCCGGGGTTAGTCTGGATGAAGAAGCGTCAAATCTGGTACGTTTTCAACAAACCTATGCGGCGGCGGCGAGAATTATTTCGACATCGCAAACCGTGTTTGACACCTTATTGGCAGCGGTGAGGTAGCTATGAGATTATCATTTAATATGAAGTTTAATGCCGGCCTGGACGGCATTTTAAATACTCAGCAGAAAATGAACCGGGCCCAGGACCAGTTGACCCGGCAAACCCGGATCCTGACGCCGGCGGATGATCCGGCTGCATCAGCAAAAGTGCTTGGTTTGAACCAGAATTTGGAGCAGACAGCGCAGTATCAAAGTAACAGTGTGCTGTTGAAGAATAACCTGGCACTGGAAGAAACCGTGCTAAGTAACATCAGGACGTCGATTGACCGGGCCAGGGTGTTAACGATCGCTTCAGCCAACGGTACCTATACCAGTCAGGATAAACAAGCTGTTGCACAAGAGCTGAAAAATATTCAGACCGAGTTGTTTGATTTAATGAATACCCGCAATGCTGAAGGCGGCTATATTTTTTCTGGCTTTCAGGATAGCAATCAAAGTTTCGTTTTAAATTCAGCAACTGGTGTTTATGAATTTAAAGGTGATGATGGCCAAAAAGCCTTGCAAATTTCGCCGACAATAACATTGCCAGGCAATGACAGTGGTAAAGCGATTTTTGAGAATGTTGATGCCAGATTTAAAACAAGCGCAGCTATGATTGTCGCGGGTGGTGCAACCAGTGCGCAAGTATCAGTAACCAATCAGAGTCAGTTTGATGCGTTTTACCAACAGACTTATGATCGGCTGACGCCGGTAAATAACAATTTCAACGTTGTTCTGACAGCACCGTCAACTTATGAAATTCAGCAAAATGGCAACCCGCTGGTGCCGCCGGTGACAGGCACCTTCATACCTGACGCGCCTATAGAGTTCAACGGCCTGACTATCAAGATTGGTGGTGCAGCGGCAGTACCTGGTCGAGTTGATTTCTCGCTGCAAGCACCACAGAAAAAAAATATTCTTACTACGCTCGGTGAGTTTGTCAGCGCATTGGAAAATCCGGCCTTGGCGGATGCTGCCTTTGACGAGGCCATTAGTGATACCCTGACTCAGGTAACTTCTGCTGCTAGTAAAGTTGACACAACAATGTCATCGATTGGCGGCCGGATTAATGTGCTCGATAGCGTGTTTCTGACTAATGAAGATTTAACGATTAATAATAAGGCATATCGCGCTGAGCTTGCCGAAGTCGATTACGCAGCAGCGCTTACTGAAATCACGAAACAGGAAATTGCGCTTGAAGCGATTTCATCGACCTTTACCAGAGTGTCAGGTGTCAGCCTGTTCGATTATCTGAGATAACCTTCTGAAGTGACGGTAGAAACCATGACAGTTTCTACCGTCCACGGTTATTTACGCTTAAAAAGTAATAACTCAGAATGATAATTATCC
>NZ_JAWVZF010000130.1:0-7945 GCF_033722355.1 Arsukibacterium sp.
TATCAGATATTACATTTCGCGGCGGACGGCGGTTTACTTTGCCAATGCCCGGTGCTTTACTTGTTAAAGTCAGCAAAACTACCCTGGTAACAGTGAGAGAGCGGCATGAGTATTACCAGTAAAAATCCCGAAGCTGAGTGTAACATCGAACAGGGCTGTGCAGCTATCGCGCAGATTATTGAGCCGAGGCCGCATGATTTAGGCGGTTTTACCGTCAGGCGCTGCTTACCAGTGCGGCAACAGCGGAGTATTGGTCCCTGGGTGTTCTTCGATGAAATGGGGCCTGCCGAGTTTTCTTCCGGTAACGGCGTCAATGTGCGGCCTCATCCGCATATTAATCTGGCAACGGTCACCTATTTGTTCGAGGGAGAAATTCTGCACCGTGATTCTTTAGGAAGTTATCAGCCAATCACGCCAGGCGATATTAATCTGATGGTAGCTGGCAAAGGCATTGTCCATTCTGAGCGTGAGCGGCCTGAGGTCACGAACAGGTTACACCGGTTGCATGGTCTGCAGCTGTGGATGGCATTACCAGAAGCAGATGAAGAAACCGAGCCGGCTTTTTATCACTATCCTGCAAGTAGTATACCTGCCGCTCTGGTAGATGACGTGCCGGTCCGGGTGTTAATGGGGGCTGCTTTCGGCTTACAGTCGCCGGTCAAAACCTTTTATCAGACGTTGTATCTGGAAGACGAGTTGCTGCAGGGGCAAAGCCTGTGCTTACCTGTGGCAGCGGAGCGGGGGCTTTATCTGCTATCAGGTGAGCTTAAACTGCAGGACAGCCACCTCAAAGCACAGCAGCTGGCAGTATTGAAACCGGCCGCAGAAGTTGTGATTACCGCTACCGCAACGAGCCGGATTGCCTTGATTGGAGGGGAAGCCATTAATAAGCGTTATATGGAATGGAATTTTGTATCCAGTCGCCGGGAGCGGATAGAGCAGGCCAAACAGGACTGGCAGCGGGGCCGTTTTCCAAAAGTACCCGGCGATGAGGATGAGTTCATTCCGCTACCCGTTTAATCGGCGAAGCAAACAAGCAGCAACACTGCCATGTAGGCAGTGTTGCAAAGTCCACGGTCAGAGGCGGACCACATCGCTGTTAAATTTGATGCCGGCCTTCGCGGATTTCTTCTAATACTTTTCTGTTAAACGCCGGCAGGTCATCGGGATTGCGGCTGGTAACCAGGCCGTTATCGACCACCACTGCCTCATCAACCCAGTCTGCACCGGCATTTTTCAGATCGGTCCGGATACTGCCATAGGAGGTCACCTTGCGGCCCTTAATAACTCCTGCTTCGGCCAGTAGCCAGGGGCCATGACAGATAGCGGCAACCGGCTTATTCGCGCTATCACTGAAAAATCCCTTAATAAAGTTGATAGCCTGTTTATCCTGACGCAACGTATCGGGGTTAATAAGACCTCCTGGCAGCACCAGGCCGTCATAGGCCTTCGCATTAACATCAGCAAGGGTTTTATCTACCTTGACATCCTCTGCCCAGTCTTTGCCAGACCAGCCGGTGATAGTACCGGCTTGTTGCGAGACGATATCCACTTCCGCTCCGGCATTCAGTAATGCATCGCGGGGCGAGGTTAATTCACTTTGTTCAAAACCATTAGTGGCTAAAATTGCAACTTTCTTACCTGCCAGAGGTTTAGGGTTATTCATAATTGTTCTCCTTCAGTTCGGTTTCTATTATTGAAAAACAGCAGCTGGCAAAGTTTTACAGGAGTCACTGTAAAACTTACCGATGACGACGGGCGAATTAAATATCTTCCAGCCTGTTAGCACCGTGCATCATTTGCCGGGCCAGCTCCTTTTCAAGATCACGCACCTCGGCCAGCATCTCCTGCATTGCTGGCGGGTGGCTGCGCTCACATAAATTCTGGTATAACAGAATGATTAGCTCGTGCTGCTTTTCCACTTCGGTAATCATTTCATTGGTATCCATGGTGTTATATGCATCATCGCAGGCCGCTTCAGCCATCAGCGGGTGTTTATCAATATGTTCTGTACACCAGGTGTTCAGTGCTTTGTCTTCGGTGACATCCTTAAAAGCCCGAACCCGGGTCGCCAGATCCATCTCTTTATCAGCCAGGTAATTCAGTAACAGCTGGGGCCGCTTGTCCGACCGGGCACGGGCGCTTTTGGTAAAGCAGTTTGATAAATGCTGATGGTAACCTGCAGTCCAGTCTAACAGGTCACGGAATGATTCAACTTTCATAGTCTCTCCTGTCTGCAGTCTTAACTGCTAATGCATGTTAGTAAAAGAGTATGCAAGTATAAGACCAGCTGGCGTATTCAGCAGCCATTGGCTGACAGCCTCCGGCCAATGGTGACGGTTAGCTGATTGGCTGCTAGCGGGATTTAAAATAGGTCAGGCGGGAGTAAATGTAATTATGACATAACGCCGCATTGGCGTAGTTTTCCGGGGCATCGGCAATGTCTTGCTGGGTTCGATAGACTTTAAAACCTGCTTTCTGATAGGTGGCTAATGCCGCCGGATGATCGTCTGAGCAGGTGTGCACCCAGATATTGGGTGCGAAAGGAGTGGCCGGGTTATCAGGCAGTGTGGCTGCTAACCACTGCTGGCTTAGCGCAATAGCAGAATACAGCAGTGTCGAGCCCAGCCCCTGACCGATAAAAGCGGGCATTAACCCAAAAAATTTCAGCTCAACACTGGGGCCCTCTCCATTGTCTGGATGATATTTCAGTTCGGCAAAGCCTGCCGGGCTGCCGCCTTTATAAAGCACCCAGGTACGGACTGACGGGTTGCTCAGATAGTCTAACCATTGCTGATAATCCCAGTTAAGCCTGCTGAACCAGCGCCAGTGATTGCCAACCGCGCTGAATAAGAACTGGCCGAGCTCCGGGCTGGCAAGGGTGGCCTCCATTAGCAGGCAGTCTGCCGGCCAATCAGGCTGAGCAAGCGCCGGGCCCTGATACTGCAGGTACCAGGTGGTAACAAGGTTGTCTGACATCACATTCACTTCGCATTGGCATAGGTGCATGCTAGCAAAGCCGCCCGGCTTGGTAAATGCACTATTAACAGTGTTTTTATATTTTGACTGGTGCAGACCGGTTGCATGCCACGTTAAACTGTTACAGGCTCCTAAACAGGACTCAGCGGAAATAACATCCAACCCAGGGCCTTCTGGGTTGCCGCGTTAAATACCCGTAGCATGGCGTTAATAATGTCCTCTGCCAGTTGCAGGGTGACGATAGCCAGCGATCGCAGCCGCGCTCTGGCGACCATACGTTGGTCTTCCAGAAATATCTTTGCGCCATATTCGTCGATCTGGCCCAGAACCTTCTGCCGGGCGACATACTCGAGATCTACCAAGATGCTGCGGGCTATATTGTCTGCCAGCTCGCTTACCGCAGGCCAGCTATCTTTGGCAGCTTGTCTGGCGCTGGCCATGGCATCAGCCAGCACATCACCAATCTCGATGTTGTTCAGAATCGTCATGATGGCTCCGTTAGTGACCAGCCTCGCGCAGCTTTGCGACTTCAGCTTGCTGGACAGCGACAATAAAGCGAATAAGTGATAGATGGCGGCGTGACCATTCTGCCTGGGTCAGTACTTTGCCGGGGGCGGCTTCGTGTTGTGCTTGCCAGGTCACAATCAGGCATTTTAAATCAACATAGTTTTTTACGGTCAGCGAGCTAAACTCGGCACGGATATCTTCGGCGCTGCTATCACAATTTGAGGGTAAAGCATTATCAATATAACGGGTAATTCTGCTTTGCAGGCGCTGTCCGCTGGCATCAACCTGCTCACTGTTTGCCAGGGCACGCAATAACAGAATATTGGTGTCAATCAGCATTTCAGCGTAAAGGTTTTCCATATTAGTGATATGACCGGGGTGGCGGATATCTTCAGTAGTGGGGCGCTCCGCGGGGCTTTGCATTTTAGTATGTTCAATAATGGTGGCTGTTTTGCGGTAAAACTGCTCACTGCCGGTTAGCAGTCTTTCATCATAAGGCTGTACCAGCACAGCAGGAGCGCACCCCAACAGACTGAACAGGCTGACAACATAAATGAATAAGCGGCACCAGGGCATTATTGCGGGTCCTTGTCATTAACGCTTCAGCGTCTACCCCCTAATAGTAGTCTGGTTCTGGAAAAAATCATGGCGTACCAACGCTTCGCTTTCTGGCTGCAATAAAATGTTTCGGCTATATTTTGAACAAATTAGTTGATATCCATCAAAACCGCAGCGTGTTCCAATCAGTATAATAATAACTACTAAATGCAGGAGAGTAAGCTATGAGCAACTTCAATCGTCGCACGTTTTTTAAAGTATCTGCCGGCACCATTATTGGTCTGACTGCGGGTGGAGTCAGTTTAAGTGCGCTGGCAGCAGAGCAGCTGAAGCTGGATGATCCTTTAGCGGCGGCCATGCGCTACACCCATAAATCGGAAGTAGAAGGACAAAATTGTGCTAACTGCAATCTGGTTCAGGGGGAAGCTGGCCAGGAGTGGCGGCCTTGCGCGATTTTCCCGGGGAAACTTGTTGCCAGCGAGGGGTGGTGTGCCGCCTGGGTCAAAAAAGTCGCTGCCTAGTGATGTCAGCTGCACCGGCCAGCCAGTTAGCCGGGCTGAAAAACGGTCTGAGGGCCGTTTTTTTACTGAAAGGGCGAACATTAACTGCTCAGGGCAGCTTTAAATGCCTGCCGCCATCCAGTGCCAGCACCCGACCGGTAACATACTCACTCTGCAGTAAATATAAAATGCTTTGTAACACCTCAGCCGGCCCGGGTGCGACGGCCATTAAAGATTTAGCCAACGCCTTCTGCCGGTAAGCGTCATCATCTCCTTCGTTAAACATTAATAGTGCCGGCGCTATAGCATTAACCTTAATTTCAGGCGCCAGCTGGCGTGCCAGAGACAGGGTCAGATTTTCCAGCGCAGCCTTAGACGCTGCATACGCCTGATGTTTACTGCTACCGACGCTGGCAACAAAGTCGGTTAAGTGAATAATGTCGGCGCCGTCGCCACTGGCAAGCAATTTAGGCAATAAAGCCCGGTTTAATAAGTAGGGCGCCCGGGCGTGAATATGCTGCATCTCATCAAATACCGCGGCATCTTGTTGCAGCTGATTAACCGTTGACAGGCTGCTATCAGCCTGCTGCTCTGGTAAATCCGGTTGCCAGCTTGAGGCGTTATGGATCAGTGCACGAATGCTGGGATAGGGGGCCAGCGCAGCAATAAAGGCTGCCATGCTATCCAGCCGGGTAAAGTCCGCAGCAATGCAGTGGACACCGGCTTGTTGCAGCTGGGTAATACCACTGGTCATTTTGCGGTAACTTACCACCAGTTGATATCCCTGCCGCTGCAAAGCAGCTGCACAATGTAAACCGACCCGCTGACCTGCGCCGGTAATAACGATAAGACCTTTAGCTGAGTGAGATTTCTGCATAAGTGACGCTTTGTTAACGGATAAAGCACGCTATACGCAGCAGCAGCGGTTCAGGTTTATTTTCTGGTTTCATTCATCAGTTCAGCACTGACATAACCCAGAAAGTCAGCTTCAGGTAACGGGCGGGCCCAGTAAAAACCCTGCCCCTCATCACAGCCCATTAATGCCAGTTGAGCTGCCGTGGCGCTGTCTTCAATCCCTTCGGCGACAGTTCTCAGGCCCAGGCTTTTACTCATCTGAATAATAGCGCGGACCAGGGGCTCATCCCGCTGCGACAGGCACAGGGACAAGATAAAAGACTTATCAATTTTCAGCCGGCTGGCGTTAAAACGCCGCAGATAACCAAGATTAGAGTAACCGGTACCAAAGTCATCAATGGAAAAGCGGATCCCAAGCTGATGCAGTGCCGCCAGTTGCCGGGCAATATTATCTCCTTCGCCAATCAGCAGAGATTCCGTCAGCTCCATCTCCAGGGCATGTGCCGGCAGAGCTGCCGCACTAAGTGCTTGCTGAACCTGTTGCTCCAGTTTGCCATCCCGGAACTGTACATAGGATAAATTAACGGCGATGGTCAAATCATACCCTTGCTGCTGCCAACGACTGCAGGCCAGACAGGCTTGTTGCAGTACCCACTCGCCAATCTCCACTATCAGGCCGCTGCTCTCTGCCAGCGGAATAAATTCATCTGGAGCAATCATGCTACCATCGGCTTGGGGCCAGCGCAGTAAGGCTTCAGCACCGATGACCTGCCGGGTGCTAAGTTGCAGCTTTGGCTGAAAGTAAAGCTCAAACTCATTATCTTTTAGTGCCTTACGCATCCGCTGCAGCAAATTAAATTTATCTATCCTGGCCTTGTTTAATTCATCATGATAAAAGCGGTAGACATTGCGACCGTCAGCTTTGGCCTGAAACATCGCCATGTCGGCATGTTTGCATATTTCGCTGAATTCGCTGCCATGCTCGGGTGTAATGGCAATACCGACCGAGCCTGAGATTTCTATCTGATTCTGCATAATGAAAAACGGCGCTGTGGTTTGTTGCAATAAAGCCGCCGCCTTGGCTGCCAGCGCTTCGTTACTGTCGAAACCGGGTATCAGCAGCAAAAACTCATCCCCGCCAAACCGGCTTAGAATATCGTTTGCACCCAGCTGGTTTTCCAGCCGTCTGGCCAGCTGCTGTAACAGTAAATCGCCTGCAGCATGGCCCAGCGAATCATTCACTGGCTTAAAGTTATCCAGATCGAGCAGTACCACGGCCAGTCGCTGAGCGCCGCTCAGGCATTCGGCGTATAAGCGCTGAAAATGCTGCTGACAACAGACCCGGTTTGGCAAACCTGTCAGCGGGTCATGTAATGCCAGATGCTCAATATGCGCCTGGCTTTGCTTTACCCGGTGGTTTTCACTTTGCAAGGATTGCATTAAGCACTGCTGATCCCGATACAATAAATATACACAGCCGCCGGTTACCAGCAAAATGGCACCGGTGAACACGAAGTGCGCAGGACTGATGGCCGGAATCACCGGCCGGACAATACCCGCTGTTGCCAGGTAAGTTAGTAAACCACAGAAAACCAGCATAAAACTGATTAATGAGAAAAACAGCCTGCTGTTGCCTAGCATAGCTGCGAAGACCAACACGCCGGGATAGCCCAGCAGGGCTAAATCGCGGATACCGCCGGAAATAAATGCTAAGGCAGACAGCATTAAACACATGGCCCACAGTAAAATATGGGTAGCGGCAACAACCCGGCGCTGATAGGCCAGTAAAGCAGCCAATGCCAGTGCAAAACACCCTGCCATTAACACCCATTTGGTCGTCCCGGACGCGACGGCGACAGCTAACACCAGACCAAACAGGGTCAGACCTGTTATCTGCAATAACCGTTTGATGCGCAGCGTATTTAGCCGGGCGGAGGATATTTCAACAAAGGATTGGTTAAACTCAGGGTCATTCGGCATTCAAGTCGATACAACAGTGTTATCGGGTTACTTTACTGTAGCCGTATTTTCTATGTTGTGCGAATTGCCGGTCATTAATTACCGCTTATTATTGTGCTGACTTGATTGTTGGCAGCATTCCGGAAACTATCACGGTCATCACCAGCATAGCCGTCGATACCCACAAGCAGGTGGCAAGACCAGCCGTCTGATAGAGCCAGCCTGACAGTACGGTCCCCAGCAAGCGGCCCATGGCATTCGCCATATAATAAAAGCCAACATCCATCGACACACCGTCACTTTTGGCATAGCTGACAATTAAATAGCTGTGCACTGATGAATTAATGGCAAACACGATGCCAAACAGCAATAAGCCGCCTAACAGTGCCAGTTCAATGTGCCAGTTGGCTGTCAGGGCAAGGGCGATTAACGCCGGGATGCTGCAAAGCAGCAATGCCCAGAGCGTGACGGTTTTGCCATCCGGGATGTTGCCTCTGCCGAGCAGTAACGGTGCGATACTTTGCACCCCGCCATAGCCAATTACCCACAATGCCAGAAAGCCTCCGACGGTCCAGTGGTCCCAGCCA
>NZ_JAWVZF010000131.1:0-7920 GCF_033722355.1 Arsukibacterium sp.
CCGGCTACGCTTACCTGCTGACCAAGAATAGCTCTGACCCCCGCCTCCCAGCTATTCCAAAGCCCCGGGATCCGCAAACCGTGGATTAACCCGCTACTGAACAGGGGATGTGCGGCCAGCTGCTGCTCAATCTGCAGCAGGTTAGCGTCTAAATCCAGCAACCGGCGCAGCTGCTGAATTAATGCCCGCAGACCATGGGTGCCGGGCCAGGATAAGGTTAGCGCCAGACTGTGGTTTGTCTTGGGCGCAATTTCAAACCAGCCTGGCTGCTGCAAATAACTAAAGGTTCTGCCGTAGTGCTGCCCGTCTATCCAATCGATACCGGTTAAGGTGCGGGCCTGCCAGAATGTCAGCATCTGATCCCAGGCCAGCGGTGGCCGGTAGCTAAGTTCAAGTTGGCTGACAGGATAGTTATCATTGTTTGGCATAAACCAGTATTATCACGTTTTTGTTTTCAGAGTATAGCTATAAGCGCACTGAAGATGGGCCATATCCGGAACTAACAGGTAATTTAATGTTAACGCAGTGCTGATATTATTGCAGTCTGTTGCATGGCAGCTTAATATCAGCCGACGTTGCCTGAACAGGATAACATGGGCTCTTGTGGCCCTGAACAAGCAGGAGATGCTATGTTGGAGCACTTTTTTATTCAGTTAAGCACGGAGCCTGAAACAATCAGTTTTCAGCAAAGCATTGATATCATAAATCAAATGTATCATTTTCAGCCATCTGCTTTTCAAAACGGCGCGCTGAATAATGCGGCGGGTGAAAATACCGGGGCCTGCAAGATCCTGGCGTTTGGTGCTCTGCATCAGTTATCGGAACCACAAACGTTGTTCTTATTCGGCGATTACTACCGCGATGTGCTGGCCGATCCAAAAGGTGATAATCATCAGAATATCCGGAATTTTATGCGCACTGGCTGGGATGGCGTGCAGTTTCAGCAACAACCTCTGACGTTAAAAGAATAAAAAACGACGTCAGTTCAGCTGAAGCAGCACATTATTAATCAGGCACCGCTGGCGGGCAATTAGCAGTCCACGGCTTGTCTCTGCTAAATCGGGCTCGCTACCGGCTATCAGACTATTTTCTCAGGCAGGGGTGCTGTGCTATGTTGCTCAGCGTTCGGGGTGACTATACCGCGGCGCGGTGCTGCTGCCAAAACAACAATAAAATGACACAGGACGCAATATGTCTCAACCACCTATGTTTACCAATGATGCCGTGGTCCTTGGCTTACTGGCCATAATACTGGGGTTAGTATTTTATACCAGCCACAGTAGCAACCGTGCTTGTCAGCAATTCTATAAATATGTTCCGGCATTATTGCTTTGCTACTTTATTCCGTCACTGTTAAACAGTTTTAATATCATTGATGGCGACGTCTCATCTCTGTATAAAATGGCGTCACGTTACCTGTTGCCTGCCAGCCTGATCTTACTGACGCTGAGTGTTGATTTTAAAGCCATCCTTGGCCTTGGCCCCAAAGCATTGATTATGTTTTTTACCGGTACTGCCGGCATCATTATTGGCGGGCCTGTTGCGTTACTAACTGTTGGTTATTTTTTCCCCGAGCAGCTTGGCGGCGATGTCTGGCGTGGCATGACGACTGTTGCCGGCAGCTGGATAGGCGGTGGGGCTAATCAGGCAGCAATGAAAGAGGTGTTCGAGGTTGACGGTAGTTTATTCTCGATCATGATAACGGTTGATGTGCTGGTCGCCAACGTCTGGTTAGCGGTACTGTTATTTATGGCCAGTCGCGCTGCTCAGATTGATAAGGCTAACGGTGCTGATACCCGTGCTATCGGTCAGCTGCAGCGCAAAATAGAACAGTACCAGGCTGAACATTCCCGTATTCCGACAATTCAGGATATTATGCTGATTGTCGCGGTGGCATTTGGCGTCACTGGCGTGGCACACGCCCTGGCAGATGTTATCGCGCCATGGATTGGCCGGGAGGCACCTTACCTGGCGGATTACAGTTTAACCAGCGGTTTTTTCTGGCTGGTTGTCATTGCCACCACCATTGGTCTGCTGTTGTCACTGACACCGGCACGTAAACTGGAAGGCGCGGGCGCTTCCAAGGTGGGTACGGCGTTTTTATATATTCTGGTGGCAACTATCGGCATGCAAATGGATGTCACTGCTATTATGAGCAACAAGCTGATGTTTCTGGTCGGCATTGTCTGGATGCTGGTCCATGCTATCTTGCTGCTGGTGGTTGCCAAACTGATAAAAGCCCCCACGTTTTATCTGGCAGTTGGCAGTCAGGCGAATGTCGGTGGGGCAGCGTCTGCTCCGGTCGTTGCAGCGGCGTTTCACCCATCCCTGGCGCCGGTCGGCGTATTGCTGGCGGTGCTGGGTTATGGCTTAGGTACTTATGGCGCTTATATCTGTGGGTTAATTTTACAGCAAGTTGCCCCCTGAGGTTGCCTGGCGTCAGCCAGAAGATAAAAAGGAGTTTTACGGGTGAGTAATAAATTTAAAGCTGAGCCACGCCACTGGGTGCTGATTGTTGCACTTTTTGTCGCGCTATATGCCAGTTACCAGTTGATCGCGCCTTATATTGGCCCGGTAGTACTGGCCTTTGTATTGTCATTGTTATGTTTTCCGGTGCATCAGAAAATTGCCGCCAGACTTCCCAATAAGCCTAATCTTGCTTCAGCGGTGACCTGCTCATTACTGGTGGTGGTGATTCTGGTTCCCGCCTCACTGGTTATCATGGCCATTGTGCAGCAAGGGATAACGTTTGCGAAACAGAGTTATCAGTGGGTGGAAGAAGGCGGTGCTAAAGAGTTACTGCAACAGCCATTTATTAAAAACAGTATTGATACATTAAATAATGTGCTGCCCAATACCGATTTTAGTATTAATGGCATTATTGAAAATGTAACTGAGTTTGCTTCAGGTTTCAGCAAAGAGTTGCTGAATCTGAGCACTAAGATGGTAGGCGATGCCACCAGTATGGTCGTCAGCTTCTTTCTGATGCTATTTGTGTTATTTTTCCTGCTGCGTGATCATAAACAAATCATCGAGAAAATGTACTGGGTATTACCACTGGCACGCTCTCAGGAAGAAAAACTGATGGGCGAAGCCAAAACAGTAGCCCGTTCAGCCGTAATGGGTACTTTTCTGACGGCGTTAGCGCAGGGCGCAGCGGGTGGTGTGGGCATGGCTATTGTTGGTATGCCCGGGCTATTCTGGGGCACAATGATGGTGTTCGCCTCGCTTATTCCGGTGGTGGGCGCTGCATTAATCTGGGTACCTGCCAGTTTGTATCTGGTGTTAACGGGCGACTGGCCCTGGGCGTTATTTCTGACCCTGTGGGGGGCGATTGTTGTTGGCTCTATTGATAATTTCTTAAGGCCAGTGCTGATGCAGGGCACCTCTGATATGAGTACGCTGGTGCTTTTCCTGGCATTAATTGGCGGCCTGCAGTTGTTTGGGTTAATCGGCCTTATTTACGGCCCCATCATATTTGGTTTAACTCACGTGCTAATTAAGCTTTATACTCTTGAATTTAATGAGTTTCTTGAAGAGCAGGACAAGAGCTGACAGCACGGTTAATCAACAGACGTATCTTATCAATAGCAGAAAAAAGGTCAGCGAATGCTGACCTTGGCTTTGCAGTTTCGAACAACACACAGCTAAACGCTGATATTGATATTTTGCCCGATATTGCCAACCGGGGCAGCTGCAGAGGTTTGCTCAACCGTCTGCATGGCACTTTGTACCAGCAAATTGGTCATTTGTGCCTGCTGATTCTGCTGCTTTTTTGCCATTACAGCACCCAGTATTTCAAAGCTCTGTGCAGTTGCCAGAGCACCAACGGATTGACTCATAGTACCTCCTATTCACAATACGTCACCATGATATCGGCAGGGGGCAGAAATACTTTAGGCATTTTTTTGCCGCTTTGATAATCGGGGGGGCAGAAAAATGAATGCCGCCCGTTGCAGCGGGCGGCATTCCATCTTAGCGCGGAGTGACTCATTTCTCCAAAGCGTTAAGAAGCCTGTATCAGCGCAGTTTGCTGCGCTTTAATTTGTGAGTGCGATAACACCGGGGTTAACGCCGTACCAGCAGGTTGTGCTGGTTTGTATGAGCGTACCGGCCGGGTCGGCCCTTTCTTAACCAGGCCTTTATACAAGGGCTCCGGTTTTACTGCCGGTTTACCTAAGCGCTGGGCCAGTGCCTGCTGTAAATCAGCTGCGGTATAGCCCGCTTTAATTTTAATTCTTAAGTAAGGCACACCGGCTGCCTCCAGCGCGCCGCTGACAAACCAGTCCGGTGCTGCTTTGTGGCCGTCCTTACTGCTGTTATTGACTAAATCTAATACCGCGACGACCCGTAAATCGTTGGCTGCACACAGCACAAAATCAAGGTACTTGGCATTGAGTTTTACCAGGGTGCTGCGCCGGGCTTTTTCATTGGCATTTTCTTTCACTTCCAGAACATCAGCAAGCTTAATCCGGTTTAAAATTTTGTATTCACCTTCTACCGCTTTTTCCAGCAGATTTTGAAATGAGCGTTCCACCGGGCTGAATAAGTTACTGCGCTTTTGCACCTGAAAAGGATTACTGTTATCGATAAAGCGACTGGCAACCATAGCTACCAGCACAACCAGTGCTACCAGCAACACCATAATAAATTCCATGTCCACCTCCGACGATAATTTGACACTCGCAATTACGCTAAATCTATTAAGCACAAGTCGTGCCATAAAATCTGCTTAACGAGGGTTTTTAATATTATTTTAAGTGATGCCAGGCATTTTAGGCATTAATGGCATTTATAATAGGAAAAGGCTTATAGTTAGGCTACTGACAGCAATAACGAAAATGAGGCTGGATATGGCGGATACGACTAACCGGGCCGGTTTAACAATGACCGGCCAGCTGAACAGCGATTATGATCAAATCTTAACGACAGAGGCCTGTGCTTTTATCACCGAACTGGTACGCAAGTTCCGGCCGCGCTTAAACGAATTACTGGCCGACAGAGTAAGTCGGCAGCAACAGTTTGATAAGGGCGTCTTACCTGATTTTCTGCCGCAAACCGAAACTATTCGGGGCGCTGAGTGGCAGGTAGCGCCGATCCCGGCTGATTTACTGGATAGAAGAGTAGAAATAACCGGCCCGGTCGATCGCAAAATGATCATCAATGCCTTAAACGCCGATGTAAAAGTGTTTATGGCAGATTTTGAAGACTCGCAGGCACCAAGCTGGGCCGGGGTTATTGAAGGCCAGATCAACCTGCGCGATGCTAACTTAGGCACTATCAGTTACACCGATCCGCAAAGTGGTAAGCACTATGCACTAAAAGATAAGCCTGCACTGCTGATTGCCCGGGTACGCGGCCTGCATTTGTGGGAAAAGCATCTACTGGTTGACGGCGATCAGGTACCGGGTTCATTGGTTGACTTTGCCTTGTATTTTTATCACAACTGGCAAACCCGTCTGAAAAATGGCACCGGGGTTTACTACTATCTGCCAAAATTGCAAAGCCATACCGAGGCGAAATGGTGGGATGATGTATTCAGCTTCACCGAGCAAAAATTTAAGGTGGCAACCGGTACTATTCGCGCCACCGTGCTGATAGAAACCCTGCCTGCTGTATTTGAAATGGATGAGATTCTGTACAGCTTAAAAGATCATATTGTGGCGCTTAACTGCGGTCGTTGGGATTATATATTCAGTTATATCAAAACGTTAAATAATCATGCTGACCGGGTGCTGCCAGACAGGCAGGTGGTTACGATGACTAAGCCGTTTTTAAACGCCTACTCGCGCTTACTGATTAAAACCTGCCATAAGCGCGGTGCGCTCGCCATGGGGGGGATGGCGGCCTTTATTCCGGCGAAAGATACGGCAGAAAATGAAAAAATCCTGGCGCGGGTCACTGCTGATAAAGAACTGGAAGCCAGTAATGGCCACGATGGTACCTGGGTGGCGCACCCAGGCCTGGCGGCAACGGCCAATGATGTGTTTGCCAAATATTTAACGGATGGTAAAGTGAATCAGCTGGATGTCAGCCGCGAGCAGGATGCTGAGATTACCGCAGCAGAATTGTTAGCACCGTGCGAAGGCGAGAGAACCGAAGAGGGCATGCGTACCAACATCCGGGTGGCACTGCAATATATTGCCGCCTGGATCAGCGGTAAAGGCTGTGTGCCGATATACGGCTTAATGGAAGATGCGGCTACAGCCGAAATTTCACGCACGTCGATTTGGCAGTGGATTAAACATAAAAAGACTTTAAGCAACGGTAAATTAATTACCAAGACCCTGTTTGCCGACTTTTTAGAGGAAGAGGCAAAAGTAGTGTTACAGGAAGTAGGAGACGAGACCTGGCAGAGTCAAAACTTTGACCGGGCTAAGCAACTGCTGCTGGACATTACCACAGCTGATGAACTGGTAGAGTTTTTAACACTACCGGCTTATCAGCTGCTTGATTAACCTGAGTAAACCAAGCCAAAGGCGCTGCCATTGCTGACAGCGCCTTTTTTGTTTTCGGCGGGTGTTGCAGTTGTTCTCCCGACATGCCGGATACAACAGTCTTCCTCACTCGCCGGGGCAACTCGCCCGTTGCCTTACGGCAGGGGCTCAGACACTCCCCGGCTCCTTCAGAAGAAGTTCTATCCTCTATTAGTTAAGCCAATACCGGAAAGAGAACGGCTGGAACCCCGTTTTGGTCGACACAGAGTGTCTGAGTGAGTGCGCAAGCGCGAGCGAGTTGCTGTGGCGAGCCAAGGCGGGTGTTGCAGTTGTTCTCCCGAGATGCCGGATATAACACTCTTCCTCACTCGTTAAGCTCGCTAATTTAACTCATCAGCTGTTTCAACAATCAGCCGTCTGAACCAGATATGGCTGGCATCCTGGTGTAACAGCGGGCTCCAGATCATCTTTAGCTCTATCGACGGAATAGCAAAAGGCGGGTCCATAATTGCCATGGTTGGGTCATTCTCATATAACTTCGCCGCGCGGCTGGGCAGCGTGGCAATTAAGTCGATACCCACTGCCAGGTGCATCGCCACATGGTAGTTACGGGTAAATACCGAGATGTTGCGCTGTTTACCCAGCTTCGCCAGAGCCTCATCTACCCAGCCAAGCTTTTGCACGTCTTTCGGATCCATACCCACACCAACGCCAAAGCCGGTTTTGCTTACCCAGATATGCTGTGCTTTTAAATAACTGTCTAAATTAAAACGTTTAACAATAGGATCACTGGCATTAACCAGACAGGAAAAACTGTCACGCCATACCGTTTTCTGATGAAACGACTGCGGTAATTGATCAAAGCGGTTAATTGCCATATCAACCTTGCCGTTTTCCACGTCATGAAAGGTGACATCGGAGGGTGTCATAATGTCCAGACTGCTGAGCGGTGCTTGTACGCGCATCTTCTTTAATAATGCCGGTATCAGGGTCGATGCTGCATAATCACTGGCCATAATCCGGAATACCCGTTGGCTGTGCAGTGGCTCAAAATCTTTATTCGGTTGCAGTGTTTCTTCCAGCGTCAGCAAAACACCCCGTACTACCGGCGCCAGTTCGCGGGCCCGCTCGGTTGGTACCATGCCATCAGAGGTTCGGACTAAAATAGGATCATTCAGTAAATCGCGTAATCGTTTTAAGCCATTACTCATGGCCGGCTGGGTAATATTTAACTGATTAGCAGCGCGGGTCACGTTTTTCTCACGCAGTAACACATCCAGGTAAACCAGCAGGTTTAAATCCATTTTATTAATATTCATCTGCAAAATGCCTTGGGCTTTACTTATCACTGAACTGAATCATATCACTGGCCAGCTGCACAGCGTCAAGCGTAAATTGGTATTCACTAAAAAAATGACGGGAATCATTAAAATCAGCTATATGAATTGTTGTTTTGTTCTCTATAGTGAATGACAACAACCCG
>NZ_JAWVZF010000132.1:0-7910 GCF_033722355.1 Arsukibacterium sp.
GATTTTGCTGGAATAAACTGACTTGGTTTTAATTTTTTACCAAGCTGAAAGCTGAACAGTATCAGCAGCTAGCGAAAGCGGTCCAGTCCCTGGCACAATTGTTCAATTCCCTGCAAGGTGCGGGGGCTGGTGCGGTACAGTAAATCGGCGTCAACCGTTATAAACTGGTTAAGGGCAACGGCCGGTATCACCGGGTACGCCTGCCAGAAACGGGTATCTGCTGGTTTGGCGCCGGCGGTCGCCTGAATAATCACTTTTGGCTGAGCCTGCAATACCTGCTCTAACCCTGGCTGCGGGTAATCGCCTTTTGAATCAGCAATAATATTATCAGCGGCGCATAAGCGAATAGCCTGGGCCGGCCAGGCCTGATTCGCAACCGAGCTTAGCGGTTCTGTACCCATGCTGAAAAATACCGGCAGCCGGGTTTTATCTTTATATGCCTGCTTAAGCGCTGCCAGTTTTTGCTCAAATGCACTGGCGACGGTTTCCGCCTGCTGCAAATGACCGGTAAGCCGCCCCAGGGTACGCAACTCTGCGGCTATATCACTGATTAACAGCGGATCTGAAAATACCACTTTTATACCAAACTGTTGCAGGCGACTGATGTCAGCGGCAACATTGCCGGTTTTCCAGGCAATAACCAGATCGGGCTTAAGGGTCAGAACTGCCTCAAAATTAACGCCGGCATAATTAGCGACTTCGGGTAAATCAGCGGCCTCTGGCGGGTAATCACTGTAAGCACTGACGCCAACCAGTTGGCCGCCGGCGCCAATGGCATACAATAATTCAGTAATATGCGGGGCCAGTGAAATGATGCGCTCAGGCGCTGGCGCCTTATCTGCCAATGGCGATGAAACAGCAGCAGCGGTTAGAAAAGGCGCAGCCAGCAACAGCCCTCCCACTATTAATAACCGCTGTGCGATATTCACCAGTCAATGCCCCGCTGTGCTTTAATGCCGGCGTCAAATGCATGTTTCACAACCTGCACCTCACTGACCGTATCGGCCATGTCAATCAGCGTACGATGGCAGGCGCGACCGGTAATCACCACATGCTGTCCGGCTGGCCGGTTTTGCAGTGCCTTTACTATGCGCTCAAGCTCAATATAGTGATAGCTCACCATATAAGTCAGCTCGTCCAGCAGCACCAGATCAAGGGTGGGATCGGCGAGCATGTGTTCTGCCCTCGCCCACACCTTTTCTGCCGCCGCAATATCAGCGGCTTTATCCTGGGTATCCCAGGTAAAGCCAGTGGCCATTACCGCAAACTCTACCTGATGTTGCTCAAGTAAATTACGTTCACCGCAGTCCCAGCTGCCTTTGATAAACTGCACTACGGCTGCCGTTAAGCCATGGCCAACGGCACGCGCCACCGTACCAAAGCCTGACGTCGATTTGCCCTTACCATTACCGGTAATCACCAGCAACAGGCCTTTTTCAACGGTGGCTTTGGCAATACCCTGCTGTACCTGTTGCTGTAATTTCTGCTGACGCTGCTTATGCCGCTGCTGGCGGACTTGCTCGGTGCGGGTTGTGTCCGAGGGTGTATTTTCGTCAGTCATAGCATTATTAATCATCGTGTTATCAGTCATTGTCAGGCGGCACTCCTGCGCTGGCGCATAATTACCAGAAAAAATACACTGCCAAGCACTGAAGTGATAATTCCCAGCGGTATTTCCTGGTTCAGCAACGCACTACGGGCCAGATTATCGATCCAGACCAGAAAAATTGCACCGAAAATTGCACAGCCCAGCAGTAACGGCACCGCAGTCACCCCGACAAAGTAACGCACCAGATGGGGGATCATCAGGCCAACAAAGGCGATACCACCACATTGTGCCACAATGCAGGCAGTGACCAGGGCAGTTAATAATAACAAGATAAAACGCAGCCGCGTTGGGTTAACCCCCAATGTCTGGGCACTTTCATCATTTAACAGCAATGCATCAAGCTGGCGACGCAGCAGCAGTGCTATCAGTAGTAAAATGCTGACAGCCGGCGCAATCAGGCCAACACTGCCCCAGTCGGTGCGGCTTAAACTGCCCATCAGCCAGAAAATAACTTTATTGGCCGCGAAAGGCTCAGCAAAATATAAAATGAAACTGCTGATCGCGCTTAACATAAACGAGACGGCCACGCCGGCCAGTAAGGTCATCTCAATTTTCCGCCACTGCCGGCCCATACATACCAGAAATACCAGCGCTACGGCAAACAGTGCGCCGAGAAATGCGGCAACAGCCAGGCTTAACATATGCTCCGGCAATAGAATGCTGGCAATAGTGGCACCCAGGCCAGCGCCTGCCATTAAACCAAATAAATAGGGATCAGCCAGTGGATTACGACTGGCATTTTGCAGCACCGCACCGGCAACAGCAAGCCCGGCGCCCACCAGCATGGCGCACAGTAAACGCGGTAGTCGCACCTGCCAGACAATAGTACTGGCGAGCGGGTTATGCTGGCTGCCCAAAAGGGCCTGCCAGATGTCTGTAATCGACAAGCCGGCACTGCCAATGGTCAGGCTCAGTAAGCCGCTGAATAATAACGCCAGCAGCAGTAACAGCAGAATAGCCGGCTTTTTCATTGGCTACTCCCGCCGGCAAAAAAAGTAATCTGTAATTTGCCATGCACCGGATGCCGTTCGACTTCACAGGGCAGCTGAAACACCTCGCTTAACTGTGCTGCTGTCAGCACCTGCTCAGCGGTGCCAAAAGCCAGTAGTTGCCCCTGATGCAGCAAGGCAATTTTATCGCAGTAGCGGGCGGCTAAATTCAAATCATGCAGGCAGGCCAACACGGTTTTACCCAGGCCTTTGCTCAGTTGCAAAATCTGATGCTGATACAACACATCAAGGTGATTAGTCGGCTCATCCAGTAGCAATAATTCGGCTTGCTGCACCAGTGCCCGGGCCAGATAAAGCCGTTGCAATTCACCGCCCGACAGGGTTTCCACCAGCGCCTGCGCTTTATGCTGCAAACCCAGTTGTTGCAATGCCAGTGTGATCTGTTGCTCATCTTCGCTGTTGTTAACGTCGAACCAGCCTTTATGCGGCAACAAGCCCATTGCGGCAACCTGATACACCGTTAAGGCAAATACCGGCGGGCTAACCTGACTGACGCTGGCGATACGGCAGGCGCGCTGCCGATTGCTAAGTTTGCTTACAGAGCGTTGCTCCAGCAGGATCTCGCCGGCGCTTAACGCCATGGTGCCGTTTATCAGTTTCAAAAGGCTGCTTTTGCCTGCACCATTAGGGCCGATAATACCAATAAAATCGCCTTTACAAACGCTGAAGCTTACCGGCGCCAATATGGATTGACCAGCAATCGTTAATGCGGCCTGATTAAGTCGTAACAACGCCGGGGGCAAACGCAGCTCCTGAAGTAAGCTCTATAAACAATACTGCCGGCAAATAGCCGGCAGTAAATCGGTATGTTATTGCTAAGTCGGCGATAATAGCCGCTTACACCGGCATTAGTCCAGATTTGCCAGTAAGGTTTTATCCAGGCCGTCTTCATTTAAAATTTTAACAATAGCCTGACAATGGTCCAGCGTAAAATCACCCTCACCTATTTGCGTATTAAGCATTGCCCGACGCTTTAATACGATTTCAGCCACCTGTTTGCCATCGCCCAGTTTAGTGTGTAATTTGTCTAACCACGGATACAGCTTCTGCTCAGCGTCATAGGCCGCTTGTCTTACCTGCGGGTGAAAATCCTGGCAGGCGTTAATATTCAACAGATAAAAATTCAGATAACCGGCAACGGTTATCAGCTTGTAATCCTGTGGGTCTGCCTGTACCGGTGCAGTTACGATTAACGCGGCCACTGCGGCACCTAACCATTTTTTCATTGTTATTCCCTGCCATCTGTTGCGAGTTATGCTTTCCAATCTAAACAGAAAATGATGGTTTTGCAATCTTGCAACCAAAAAAAGCCAACCGGCTGAGTGATATTTGTACCTATAGCAATACCCTTGCTGTCAGTGCAGCGAGCTCAGTTGCCGGGTATGCATGCTATGGCAAAGCACCACAGCTGGCGTTATTTATGCAAGGCAAACATAAAAAGGTACCCGGTGCAGCCCGCGTTGTGATGCCAGGCAGTGCAATAAGCACTGATAATTAAGCAGAAAAGGAGCCATTATGTCAAAAACAGCCACGCTATATCGGATGGTAACAGCCGAGCATATTTGTCCATTTGGTATTAAATCCAAAGCATTACTTGAAAGGCAAGGTTTTGAGGTAAAGGACAACCATTTAACCAACAGCAAACAAACCGAAGCATTTAAAAAGCAACATGATGTTAAAACGACGCCACAAACTTTTATTGACGGAAAACGGATTGGCGGCTATGAACAACTGCTTGAATACTTTGATAAAACCAAGCCGGAAGATCGTTTTGCTGCCGCCTACCGGCCGGTGATTGCTATTTTTGTAATCGCGCTTTTCATGGCGTGGGCAATCAACTGGACAACTGGCACGGCCCTGTTATCTATTGCCAGTGTTGAAAAGTTTGTTGCTATTAGTATGACGCTGCTGGCATTACAGAAACTTCAGGATGTTGAAGCCTTTACCAATCAGTTTTTAGGGTATGACCTGCTGGCCCAGCGCTGGGTTCGTTATGCCTATATTTACCCTTTTGCCGAAGCCTATGCCGGTATTGGTATGCTGGCAGGCATATCCGCCTTTATTGTGGCGCCGGTTGCCTTACTGATTGGTACGGTAGGCGCTGTATCGGTTTTCAAAGCGGTTTATATAGATAAACGCGAACTGAAATGTGCCTGTGTCGGCGGCAATAGTGAGGTGCCACTGGGCTTTGTTTCGCTGACTGAAAATCTGTTTATGATTGCAGCAGGCTGCTGGATGTTATTTCAGGCACTCAGTTAGTACAAGGTTACAGGCAGCATTAACTGTAAGTTTTACATAGCAAATGAGCAAACATTTCATTTTAAATAAAAAAAAGGCTGTAGAGCCTGCCAAAACTAAGCAGGCAAATTGGAACACCGTTTGCATTACTTAACTTGTCACAACGATTACATCAGGAAGCGAAATACCTGATGACACTTTTCACTCGTGATAACGGAGGACGTAATGAGTTACTTAAAAAAAACTGCGTTAGTCAGCTGTGTGACCTGCGCTTTAGCACTTCCCGCCATTGCTAATGCTGACGATCATATGATTAAAGCCAGTAATATTATTTATAGTGATATTACCAACGGGCTGAATACCTTTGGCAGGATAGAAAATGTGTTACTGAATAAAAACAGTGATGCAGTTGAATACCTGTTTTTTGAAACGTCCAACACGTTTCGTCCGGTAAGCAACACCAAAGGCTTTGTTGAAATCAACAACGTGAAATTTAACGCCGATGCAGGCGGTAAACTGCAGGTATTAGTTCAGGATACCGATGCTCAGCGTAAGCCCACCGAGCTTAAAGTCACTAAGAAAGAGGCAGAGTACCGGCTGGTTTCCAAATTACTGGATGAATACATGGTGTTTTCTGATCAGCAAATGCGCCAAATCGACGATATCATAATCGACCGTAAAACCGGCAAGGTTAAGTATTTTACCGTTGATATGGCAACCGACGGTTTCTTTTCAGACGATGTCAGAGCCATTCCGGCCAGTGAAGTTCATGTTAAATGGTCCGGTCAGGTCATTTCATCAGCATCGCTTGCTGATGTCACTAGCCAGAAAAAATACCAGATGGGATCAATGTGATTCTGTAAAACACGCTGGATAAACAATAATCAAGGGCCGGTGTCTGATACAGACACCGGCCCTTTTACTTACGTTCACGTAATTAATCAGCCAGCCTGTTTAGCGGCGATTTTTGCCACATGGGCTCCCTGAAAATAAGCAATTTTTAATTCATTGTCAGAAGGCTGTCTTTTACCATCACTTCCGGCAAGGGTGCTGGCGCCATAAGGTGTACCGCCGGTGATTTCATTCATATTGCTCATTTCTTTACAGGAATAAGGAACGCCGACGATAATCATGCCATGGTGCAGTAATGTGGTATGAACTGATGTAATGGTTGTTTCCTGGCCACCATGCTGGGTGGCGGTTGAGGTAAACACACTACCTACTTTACCGATAAGTTTGCCATCGGCCCACAACGCGCCGGTTTGGTCCAGAAAATTACGCATCTGAGCACACATATTGCCAAAGCGGGTCGGCGTACCGAAAATAATTGCATCGTAATCAGCCAGCTCCGCCGGGTTCGCTTCATCAGCGGCCTGATCCAGCTTAGCACCGGCTTTTTTTGCGGCTTGCTCTGACATCAGTTCAGGCACCCGTTTAATGGTTACCTCAGTACCGTCAACGCTGCGCGCCCCCTCCGCTATTTTTTTTGCCATGGTTTCAACGTGACCATACATACTGTAGTAAAGAACGAGAATTTTTGTCATGTTGTTCCTCCTGTTATCAGGTGTCTCAGCTTTTAAATTGTAAGATGTTGCGCTTTAAGCATAGACGCTTGACCACTCGCTCGCTGCTAAGCCTTTGGTCAACAGCGATAATAAGAGCATTTTATCAGACCAACATCCGCTGTTATCTTTGATCATTCCGCCCTGCTGCCAAAAACAAGCACGAGGGCTGAGACATTAAATGTTAAAATTACCGTTTTAAAAATGAGTATTCCAAGCTGAGTCAGGCCAAGCCAGTTGACCAGCAGCGACAACAGAATAACCATCAGTATGACGATAGCAAAAGCCAGTAAATTGAAACCTTGAACCACGCTGATTTTCATCAGGCCTTTTACAATCAGCAGATAGGCCAGCAATACCCCTAATACCGAAGAAATTGCCGAAGACAACAGTGAAAATATTCCAGGCTGAGCGCTACCTGCAAACAGCTCCACCAAATAAAATGTTACCGGCATAACGACTAATAATATCCAAAACCACTGTTTAGCTGATAAATCCTTCACATGACACTCCAATACTATTTAACACCTCACTGTAGCCCGCCAGCGCCGCAAATACCAATGGGCGCAGTATCAGGCTGCTATTTTGGCCAGAGAAAGGTCAGGTACATACCATACAACGCTAACAACACCATACCCTCAATCCGGTGGAGTTGCCGGCCTGTATAAAGCAGAGGGATCAGCAGTATAGTGGCAATGATCATCGCTGAATAATCCAGAGCTGATATGCCAGGGGCCTGCATAGGTGAGACAAGCGACGCTATTCCCAGTATCCCCAATACATTAAAAACATTGGAACCAATGACATTTCCTATCGCGATGTCCGGTTGTTTACGAAAAGCAGCCACCAGAGACGTTGCCAGTTCGGGCATACTGGTGCCTGCCGCCACTATCGTAAGCCCTATTACTGCTTCGCTAATGCCAAAATCCTTGGCCAGCGAGACCGCATGCTCAACCAGCAGCTGAGACCCGAATACCAGAATAGCAAGCCCCCCTGCGATAAACAGCATATCCAGGCTCCAATGCCGCGAGCCTTTTGCTGAGACCTCACTCTCTGGCTCAGGCCCATTTCCTGCAGTCTGCCTGCGTGCAAGTACGACATTCATTCCGGTGTAAGCAATGATCGCTGCAAATAATATAGCGCCTTCCAGCCGGCTAAGCGCATTATCCAACAGCAGCAAAACCAGTGTGATGGCAACAGCCAAAGCAATCGGCGCGTCTAATCTGATGATTTGCCTGTGAACCGGAATAGGACAAATCAGGGCAGTAATGCCAAGAATGATTGCAATATTAAAAATGTTTGAACCAACAACATTCCCAACGGCAATATCACCCTGCTGTGCCAACGCAGCCTGAACGCTTACCACCATTTCCGGAGAGCTGGTTCCGAAGGCAACCACCGTCAGGCCAACAACAAGTGGACTTAACCCAGCCCGTATCGCCAATGCGGCACTCCCTCTGACCAGCCCTTCAGCCCCAACAAATAACAATA
>NZ_JAWVZF010000133.1:0-7888 GCF_033722355.1 Arsukibacterium sp.
AAGTGGCGAAGCCTTACAACTGCCCGAGTTGCCGGCAGGCGACTTGCGCAGCGTCAGCTTTTCTGACGACAGCAAATACATGAGCTTTTATTTAAATGCGGATAACAGCCCGTCTAATTTATATGTCTGGCAGCTGGGCACCGCCCAGGCAAAGCGATTAACCCAGGCCCTGGCCAGCAGCATCGATGAAGCGCATCTGGTGCAAAGTGAAGTTGTTCGTTTTAACAGCTTTGACGGTCTGACCATCCCAGCACTGCTTTATAAACCGCATCAGGCGGCCGCTACTGCCAAAGTTCCGGCACTTATCTGGATCCACGGCGGCCCGGGTGGTCAGTCGCGTACCGGTTACAGCCCGATGATCCAGCATCTGGTCAATCATGGTTATGCAGTTTTATCTGTCAATAACCGGGGTTCTTCCGGTTATGGTAAAACCTTCTTTCATCTGGACGATCTGCGCCATGGCGAAGATGACTTACAGGATATTGTCTATGGTAAAAAATACCTGCAAAGCCTCGACTGGGTGGCAGCTGAGCGGATAGGCGTAATAGGCGGCAGCTATGGCGGTTACCTGACTATGGCGGCAATGGCCTTTACCGATGAGTTTGAAGTCGGCATTAATATTTTCGGCGTCACTAACTGGGTGCGCACGCTGGAAAGCATTCCGCCATGGTGGGAAGCGTTTCGTGAAAGTCTGTATGCTGAACTGGGTGATCCGGCAGTAGATGGCGAACGGCTGCGCCGGATATCGCCGGTATTTCATGGCGATAAAGTGCAAAAGCCGGTGCTGGTAGTACAAGGCGCCAACGACCCGCGGGTACTGCAGGTAGAAAGCGATGAAATGGTTGCGGCCATTCGTGCCAACAATGTGCCGGTAGAATATGTGTTATTTGATGATGAAGGCCATGGCTTCTTGAAAAAGAGCAACAGGATCAAAGCACAAAAAGCCTATCTGGCGTTTTTAGAGCAGCATTTGTAATCGGAAAATGTTTAACAACCGATAATTAACAGGCCGGTTTAAATCGGCCTGTTTGCTTTTTATCATAGCGGAATCAGATTCGGCGGCCCCTGATGAGCCGGATAGCCACCACCACCACTGCGACAACCAGCAGAATGTGGATAAAACCACCCATAGTGTAAGACGACACCAGACCAAGCGCCCATAAAATAAGCAGCAGTACAATAATCGTTTCTAACATTACGTTTCCCGGTTAATTGTCCAAAGAGTACTACTATACAGGGCCTGCGAATATCCTTATGTGCGCTGGCACACAGATAGCATTTTTTTCAGTTTAACTTAGTTATATATTTGATTACACAAGCCGCTTACATTCCATTCAGCTATACTGTTCCGACAACATCACAAAGATAACGAGACCCTATGCCTGGAGCGGCATCAAATAAAAACACGTTAGAATTACCACATAAACCGACAGATAATCATTTACTGAATGCGCTATCAGAGGAAGTGCTGCAACGACTATTGCCCCATATGGAACTGGTTGAGATGCCATTAGGGAAAGTGTTGTACGAGTCTGGTGATGTGCTGCGCCACGTGTATTTCCCTGTCAATTGTATCGTATCGTTGCTGTATGCGATGGAAAACGGCTCGTCGGCCGAGATTTCCGTGGTGGGTTTTGAAGGGCTAATAGGCGTAGCGCTGTTTCTGGGCGGAGAAAGTACCACCAGCAGAGGTATCGTGCAAAGCGCTGGCTACGCTTACCGTTTACCGGGCCAGCGGATGAAAGATGAAGTTAACCGCCACGGCGACCTGCTGGTGTTAATCCTGCGTTATTCCCAGACTCTTATCACGCAAATGGCGCAAACGGCAGTATGCAACCGCTATCACAGCATAGAACAGCAGTTATGCCGCTGGTTATTGCTGTCGCTGGACAGGTTAAAAGGTAGTCATCTGGTAATGACCCAGGAGCTGATCGCTACTATGCTGGGGGTTCGCCGGGAAGGCGTTACTGAAGCAGCAGGCCACTTACAAAAAATGGGCGTAATTGAGTACAGCCGTGGCAAGATTCATGTCATTAACCGCGCTAGACTGGAGCAGTTAAGCTGCGAATGTTATGCCGTGGTAAAAAAAGAAAGTGATCGCCTACTTCCCTGTTATAAAGTGACAGGCAAGAAATAATGTTGCACAGATAAGATATTAACCGGGACGAATGGAACTGTGCGGTTTAGCGCAGTACATAGCGGCATCAGCATAGCCAATCAGCCCGATAGCAGTAGTGGCATCCCGCGGAAATACTGCAATGCCAATGCTGGCTGACAGCCAGACATTAGTGTCAGTCAGCGGGTACGGCTCCGCCAGCAGGCACTGTAATTTATCAGTGAAGGCGCTGATATCCTCAGCGTTTGTTACATCTGTCAGCAGCAATAAAAACTCATCGCCTCCATGGCGGCTAACTGCATCACTATCACGCACTGCGGCTTTTAACCGGCCACCCACCTGTTGCAGCACGCTATCACCCGCCTCATGGCCATATTGATCGTTTACCGGCTTAAAGTTATTTAAATCAATAAATAACAGCGCTAACTGGCTGTTATGCCGTTTCGCACCACTAAGCGCATAGCCTATCCGTTCATGCATCGCACTGCGGTTAAGCGTCTGCGTTAACGGATCCACCTGATTATTAAGATTCGCCTGCTGCAACGCCAACGATAACTGTTGATTGGCAAGATGCAATTTGTGCTGCTTTTTCTCCCAGAGCGTCCGCTGCACGATAAATTCGCAGCGAAGATTCACCAGCTCAGCACTCTGCGAATTGTAATTAAGTTGCAGTGCAGTGTTTTTCAGGTGTTGTTTATCAGCATGTTCAGGCTTGTCTAACATTATAGGGTCCTGCTAATTGTCCAAACCGCTCTACTGTAGCGTGTTACTGAAATTCAGTATGTACGCTACCGCACACAAAGAGTTAATTAAGGAATGATACGAGGCATGGCTTGCTGAAAAAGAGCAACAGCGTTAAAGCACAAAAAGCCTATCTGGCGTTTTTAGAGCTGCATTGGAACTAACGTCATAAAATGGTGATCACTAAACTGGCCGCCTGTCTGCGGCCAGTTTTACAGTTCTAAAGCCACTTACTCTACGTCCTCTATGTCCTGTTGTTGTTTCTGCCGGCGACTTAACCACCAACTTAACAGCACGCCACTAGCAACGGCAATCCCCACGGCCAGTAAGGGCCGGTTTCTTATTGTATTGCGGGTACCTGCGACCAGCTGCTGTTGCAGGCTGTTCAGCTGCTCGCCTTTATGATAAATAGCATCAGCGGCATGGTGAGCGCCATCGGCCACTTTGTGGGCAGCATCTCGTGCCCTGCCAGACACCTGCCTGAAGACCGGTACTGACTTATCTGCGACATTATCAATAACATCATGCAAATTGCCCCGGGCAGTTCTGATACCGCGACGAACAGCATCCCGAGTCATTTTGGGGTTGGTAAAGGGTTCCATAATACCTCCGTTGGTAAACTCAATAGTGGTCTAAACGGCGTTGTCGGACTATTAAGTATAGACGACGTCTGATATTTGGCCTGATCGGATAACACTGAGCCTGTTGCTCAGGTATCGTCGTCACCGGAACGGTATACCCGGCTGACACACTTTAGCGTGCTGTTAAAGGCTTATCGGTGCGCTGGCGCGCATAGCAAACAAAACTGTGCAGCACGCGTTTATTCACTTTATAGTAGTGCCTTAGCCGAGCGGACAAATGCTATGCCTGAACAAAACACAGCTGCAACATCCACCATGCTGCCTCGCCATCTGGGTTTATTTGGCCTGTGGCTGCTGGTGGTCAATGGCTTAATTGGTGCCGGCATTTTTGGCCTGCCCGGCGGCGCGGCGAAACTGGCCGGCGAATACAGCCCGCTAATTTATCTGTTTTGCGCCTTACTGATTCTGCCAATACTGCTTTGCATGGCCGAGCTGGCCAGTTATTTCCGGGGCAGTGGTGGGCCGGTGCGTTACGGTACAGCCGCCTTCGGCTCTTTTATTGGTTTTCAGGCAGGTTGGTTGTATTACATTGCCCGCCTGGTATCGTTTGCCGCCAACACCGTATTGCTGGTCGACAGTATCGGTTACTTCTGGCCGGCAGCCACCGCCGGCATCAACCGTGCCGTGCTGCTCAGTTTGGTTATCAGCAGCCTGACTCTGATCAATGTTATCGGCTCAGTGCGGGCAATGCGTTCATTAGCGCTACTTACCTTGCTTAAGTTCGCCGTGCTGCTGCTGTTAGTGATTACCGGTACCGCGTTGCTGGGTAGTCAGCTGTTACCAACCTTTAATCCGGCCAAGGTATTTAGCAGCCCTTATGATATTGGCGCGGCAACCTTATTGCTGATCTATGCCTTTGTTGGCTTTGAATCAGTGGTGGTGCCGGCCGGCGAAGCAAAAAACCCGGCGCGGGATATGCCACGAGCGCTGATCCTGGGTTTGCTGCTGGTGACCTTATTGTATATCAGCATTCAGTTGGTGAGCGTGGCCGCCGTGCCGGATATTGCCGACTCCAGCAGCCCGCTGCTGGATGTCGCCGCCAGTTTATTTGGCCCGGCGGGTGCGGTTGTGCTGATGCTGGGTGTGGTGGCGTCGGTAGCTGCCAATTTACTGGGTGCAATTTTTTCCACGCCACGGGCCAGTTTCGCGCTGGCTGAAGATGGCAGCCTGCCGCGCTGGTTTGCCGCCGTACAGCCTCGCTTTTTAACACCTGCTAACTCTATTGTATTTTTTGGCGTATTAGCGCTGCTGCTAACGCTATACGGCTCATTTTTATGGCTGGCCGCGGCAACGGTGGTATCCCGCCTGCTGCTGTACGGCCTGACCTGCGCTGCCGTGCCAGTGCTGCGGCCGAAGCTGGCTGTCAGTGACAGCTTTGTGCTGCCACTGGGCTACACCATACCATTGCTGGGCCTCGCCGCCTGCGCCTGGCTGGCGCTGCAGGTGAGCTTATCGTCAGTGCTGGCCACCGCATTATTTGTATTGCTGGGCACAGCCTTGTATTTTCTGGCCCGCTGGCAGGCCGCAGATTAAAACCGCTGCGGGTTTATAAACGGGATCAGTGCCAGGGTTAATGCCTGCTGATAAACGCTGGCCCGGCTTAACTGATTATGGGTCAGCAAGCCAATAGCTCCGCCTGCCTGTTTGATATTGGTGGTACCAAACAGCTGGTCCATGGCCTCACCCAGTTGCATACCTTCTGCCAGCAGATGCAGTGCCGCCGGGGGCAGCATCAGGCTGGCTGAACGCGCTTTGCCGAGCTTACCTTTGTGCTCAATCAGCATCCAGGCGAAAGTCATATCGATATCCAGGCCGGCTTCTATCGCTACATAATAATCAGCCGCGATTTGCAGCTTCAGTGCCTGCAAGCGGTTTTGCGCACCGAGTAGCGTTTCAGCGCTGGTTAGCGGCTGCTCGGCCACACCGGACGGCACCGCATAACCGCTTACCTTAACATTTTGCTCAGGAAAGTTGCTTTGAAAGCACTGTTTTACCGCATTAATTTTGGCCGGGTTGGCCGACGCCACCGCAATGGTCCACATAATAAACGCACATATTGATTAAGTTAGCCGTTATGTAACATAGCGGTCGGGCTAACTCAACTTTTGCTTGGCAATAATTACCGCATATCAGCCAGACAGATATCCTCTGAAATCTGATTTTAATTGCAGCAACCCGGCTTTTAACACGTATTCTTATTATTAATACCCCAGGCCTTTATTGACAACAGGCACCTCATTCTGGCTGCCGGGGCGGGTGCCGGATAAGCGGTAACCATTGGCCAGATTGCCATCATGACAATCGAGTTGTTGCCGGATACACCCGTCCAGCACGGCTTCAAGTGCTTCCGGATGCCAGGCATTAAACCAGTCGCCATGTAATGACATCCCCCCCGGTGTGCTGGTGCTGACCTCGTACATGTCAGAAGCGAAGCGCCAGCCCCGGCTGGAGCGGCTTTGTGGATCGTATACCTCGGGTTTTATCCCATAAGCATAATGAAAACTTACCCTGATAATCGGTACCGGATGACTGGCAGGGCACACTGTGCCGCTGGGCCCGCCATTATTTACCGGATACGCCAGGTGGCTTTTATGATCCGCTGAATCAAGATCGGTACCGTTCCAGCAACTTGGGAAAAAGATATCCATCCGCAAACGATCTGGTGCGACACACTCTGGAATGCTGGCGCTCCAGCGTGGATTGGTTGCATCATTCGACTGCCACGCCTGACAATGCCAGCGCACAATAGAGGTATCCTGAGCCATTCCCGGCATACCCATGGCGCTGCCGGCAATCATTTTTAACCCCAGCGGAATAGGCTGAATGGAGGCCAAATCATCGACCCCTGCGGAATAGTAAAAAATTTCGTGTGCTTCGTCATCGTTGCCGACCACTGCTGGCACAATTTTCCAGGCTGGATCGCCGTTTTCGTCAGTAAGGCGCTCACTGGTCACAGGATCATATGATGGTGCCAGTAATGCTGGCACCCAGTATGCTGAACGATTTAATTCGTTACCCTGACAACTGGATTCACCGGTGGTGAACAATGACAGAAGATCACTGTTTTCATCCAGCAGGGTGTTGCCATAGAACCGGTGCAAATGAGCTGCATCTTTCTGGCCCGGATAAACAATAGGGTCATGATAGCCGGAATGTGACAAATCGCAGTTAATCCTGAAAATACCGCGCCAACTGTTATCATTAGTTGGCGCAGGCTGAACTGACGTTGCAATCAGGTCTGGATGCACGGTGTTCAGATGCTCATCTGCAAAAATACTGCTTATTGCCCAGTTAATTACCTCGGCGTCGCTGACCTTTGCATCTGCTGCAACTGCCCTTATCTGCAGGGTATGCTGCTGCGCAGCAAGTGGGTACAGCAGATAAGGGCTGCTGCAGACAACTTCCGGTTCACTGTTTAATTTGCAGGTGTAAGACTGGGCATCAGCAGAGGCAAACCTGAATTCAGCAAAGGGTTGCTGACTAACAGCAGCAGGCCGGACACTGACTACCGGTTTAGCAGGTAAGCCACCTGTTGGTGGCGTTACCGGATTACCATTTCCTGAATCATTTGTACTATCAGTATTTGTCGTGCTGCTGCCACAGGCCGACAGCCCTGCGGCCAAGGTTAAATATAACGCGCTTTTAAGAAAAACCATGCTGCTCTCCACTACCAGGTAACGCCAAATCCTTGGTTATAACAAAGTCATCGGCAGACCCGCTTAGTATAAACAGCGGAATGTAAAGCGATGTAAAGACAGTGCAAAGTCATGTAAAGCAGCGCCAGGTAAGCTATATCGTATTCAGCCCGCCGTTAAAAACGTCTGATAACTGCGGTTATTGCTGACCTGCTGATACTGATAACCCAGTTTATCTAAATGGCCGGCGATATCACTGTGCTGGGCGACTTCAAAACCCGCCAGCACATCGCCGGTGGCAGCACCATGATTGCGATAATGAAATAGAGTGATATTCCAGTGCTCGCCAAGGGTATTGAGGAAATTCATTAATGCACCCGGGTATTCCGGAAAATTAAACTGATACACCTGCTCGGTTAACTGGCGTGGCGGCATACCGCCGACCATATGCCGCACATGCAATTTAGCCAGTTCGTCATCAGATAAATCCTGATAATCATAACCAGCGTCACTTAACAGCCTGGTCACGATAGCTAATTCCTGCTGGCCGTGGCGCAGCTTAATGCCGACAAAAATATGGGCTTTATTATCGCTGGCGTAGCGATAGTTAAACTCAGTAATGGCCCGGCCGCCCAGCGTCTGGCAAAAGCGGCGGAAGCTGCCTTTCTCTTCCGGGATAGTCACTGCAAATACCGCTTCTTTTTTCTCGCCCAGCTCACAGCGCTCTGACACATAACGCAGCGTATCAAAGTTTA
>NZ_JAWVZF010000134.1:0-7840 GCF_033722355.1 Arsukibacterium sp.
CTGATGGCGTTATCACAACTGGGGGTACAGACAACCTCCTTTATTGCTATTCTTGGGGCTGCGGGTCTGGCCATCGGTCTGGCACTGCAGGGGTCGTTAGCCAATTTTGCTTCAGGCATTCTGATTATTCTGTTCCGGCCATTTAAAGCCGGTGATTTTATTGATGGTGGCGGCGTTAGCGGCACCGTAGAGAAAATTGAAATTTTCCAGACCCAGATGAAAACCCCGGACAATAAGCGGGTTATTGTGCCAAATGCTCAAATCACCAGCAAACCTATTACCAATTATTCGGCAGAGCCGATCCGCCGGGTCGATCTGGTTATTGGCATTGGTTATGACTCTGATTTGTTGCTGGCGAAAAAAACACTGGAAGACATTTTGCAAAACGATGAGCGGGTGCTGGCCGAGCCTGCATTCAGTATTAAGGTTGCCGCCCTCGCTGATTCTTCTGTCAATTTAAACGTCCGGCCCTGGGTTAATTCAGCTGATTACTGGGGCGTTTACTGGGATACCCTGGAAAAAGTGAAGCTAACCTTTGACGAGAAAGGCATTGGTATTCCATTCCCGCAAATGGACGTGCATTTAATTAAAGATCAAACTGAAAGTAAGGAGTAAGCATGAAGTTTTTCACTGTACTGGCACTGGGCAGCCTGGCTGTCAGCAGCGCCCTCAGTGCTCAGGAAGCCAATGATGACGATAAAGTATGGCAAATTTCAGCTGAACTTGGTGCCATTACCACTTCGGGAAACACCGTGGGCACATCCATTACCGGTAAACTGGATGTCCGGCAGGAACTGGAGCAGTGGAGCAATCAGTATATTGTCAGTGCTTATTTTAAAGAGGACGAAAAAACCGATGCTGATGGTAATACCGTAACCGAACGGTCTGCCGAACGTTATCTTATTTCGGCTAAAGGTGCCTATAAACTGGATACCGAGCACGATAACCTGTTTATTATCGGCTCGCATACCAGTGACGAGTTTGGCGCTTTTGAGACATATAATACCGTAGCGGTGGGTTACGGAACCCGGCTTTACGATGCGGAAACCCAGCATCTGGATGTAGAAATAGGTCCGGGTTATTTCAGTGGTACCCGGGCCACCGGCGAGTCTGAAAGCGGCCTGATTGTTCGTGGCGCAGCAGCTTACAACTGGCAAATCAGTGAGTCAGCAGCTTTCAGCCAGACATTGAGCGTTGAATACGGTGACGACAATACCCGTACCATTGCCGAAACCGCGGTAACAGCGAAAATTAACGGTGCTATGCAAATGAAAGCGGCTTTTTTGGTCCAGAACGATTCTGAAGTGCAGCCCGATAAAGAAAACACGGACACCCAAACCTCGCTTACCCTGGTCTACTCGTTTTAATGTTAACAGCCTTAGCCGGATTAACCGGCTAAGGCTTTATTATTTAATATAAATTTCATTAATTCTGTTTTTTAATCTACATTTTTAAACTATGCTGTAACCTTACAGCAAGCCACTAACAAAGACTTGCCATTTGCAGTTGAGATGTAATAAAAATGAAACAATCACGCTCTGCCAGAATGCTGCGTCTGTACCCCATTATTGGTGTGCTGCTGTACATTCTGCTTGGCGTATTCTGGATATTATTCAGCGATCAGTTACTGCTTGGGCTGACTGATGATTCAGCGCAGCTGATTCGTTATCAGACTTATAAAGGCATCCTTTATGTTGCTCTGACCGGATTGCTGGCCTGGCTGCTGTTACGTCAGCATCAGCGCCTGACAGCGTCATTACAGGCAAGTGAACAGGCGTTCAGCCAGACGTTTGACCATGCCGCTGCCGGTATTGCTCATGCCGCCCCGGATGGCCGTTTCCTCAGGGTCAATCAACATTTCGCGGATATGCTAGGCTATAGCCCGGCTGAAATGCGCAATATGTCGTTTCAGCAGATCACCCACCCGGAAGATTTAGATCAGGATCAGCGGCAGTTTGACCAGTTAGCAAGCGGAATGATTTCCAGCTACACCCTGGAGAAACGCTACTTCCACAAAGCGGGATATAGTATCTGGGTAAAACTGGCTGTCGCCAAAGTACCACGCAAACAGCACGATACTTGTTATTTTATTGGTGTGGTGCAGGATATCTCTGCTCAAAAACGGGCAGAACAACAGCTGCTGGAAAGCGAATTACGTTTCAGAACCTTACTGGATAATGCCCCGCAAATCTCGGTGCAGGGTTATGATCAGAATGGCACCACTATTTACTGGAACCGGGCCAGCGAGCTGATTTATGGTTACAGCAAAGAGGAAGCCCTCGGTCGCAGCTTACTGCAGCTTATTATTCCCGACGAGCTTCACCAGGAAGTACGCCAGGCCATGACCTATATGGCTGAACATGCTGAGCCAATTGCGGCAGAGGAGCTGACCTTAAAGCGCAAAGATGGATCGCTTATCTCGGTATTTTCTAACCATGCGGTCGTTAAGCTGCCTGATAAACCACCGCAGATTTTCTGTATTGATATTGATTTAACAGAGCGCAAACGTCAGGCTGCTCAGCTGGCTTTTCTCGCTGAGTTCGATCCGTTAACCCAGTTACCTAATCGCCAGCACTTCAGTAACCGCTTGACCAGTGCAGTGAAACAGGCTAAACGCAACCAGCAGTATCTGGCAGTAATGATCCTGGATTTAGATCATTTTAAGGATATTAACGACAGCTACGGTCACCAGACCGGCGACAACCTGCTATTGCAGGTTAGTGAGCGCCTGAATTTATGTTGTCGCGAAACCGATACCCTGGCCAGGCTTGGTGGTGATGAGTTTGTGTTTCTGGTAGAGCAACTTGCCCAACCGGAAGATGCTGCCAGGGTAGCCGATAAAATACTGCAGCAACTGCACGCCCCCTTTACCCCGGGCCAGCAAACAGAACTTAATGTGGCGGCATCTGTAGGCATTTGCATTTATCCGCTGCATGCAGACAGTGCCGAGGCATTATTACAGGGCGCGGATGCGGCATTATACCGGGCGAAAGCAGATGGCCGTAATACCTACAGTTTTTACTCTGATAGCCTGACAATGCAGGCCAGAGCCAGACTGGTGCTGGAGCAACGCTTGCGTAATGCCATGAAGCAGAACCACTTAACCTGTTACTACCAGCCACAACTGGATATCAGCAGCGGCAGGATTATTGGTGCTGAAGTGTTACTACGCTGGCTCGACCCTGTCGATGGTGTCATTAGTCCGGATACCTTTATCCCGCTGGCCGAAGCCAGTGGTCTTATTCATCCGATTGGCCAGTTCGTGTTAGAACAAGCCTGCCGTCAGGGTAAAGCCTGGCAGCTGGAAGGCCTGCCAAACGTAAATCTGGCTATTAATGTTTCTGCGCAGCAGTTTAATAAAGGCGACTTGCAGCAGAAAATCGCTGCCATTCTGCAAGAAACCGGCTTTGACCCGGCCTGCCTGGAACTGGAGGTGACTGAAAACGCGCTGATGGGTGACGAAGAAGTGGTCATAACAACGATAATGGCCCTGCGGGCAAAAGGAATTAAGCTGGCCATTGATGACTTTGGTACTGGCTACTCTTCCTTAGCCTATTTAAAACGGCTACCGGTAGATGTGCTGAAAATAGACCGGCGGTTTATTGAAAATTTACCGCAAGCCGAAGATGACCGCAGTATTACCGAAGCCATCATAGACCTGGCGCACAACCTGAGGTTTAAGGTGCTGGCTGAAGGGGTTGAAACAGCGGAACAACTGGCGTTTTTGCGCCAGCAGCGTTGTGATTATTATCAGGGATATTATTTCAGCAAAGCAGTGCCTGCCACTGCCTTTGCACAACTTTTGAAACAGCAACGGGACACGCCACCTGTCACTACTGACTGATCCGAACCTGGCTGTAACCAAGCCCTTGTTGCTTCTCCAGTCTTATTTGCACCGGCACCCGCTGCTTCAGCGCTTCGACATGGCTGATAATACCAATCATTTTACCGCTGGCATTCAATTGATCCAGTACCGAGAGCGCACTCTCCAGCGTATCGGCATCGAGGGTACCAAAACCCTCATCCAGAAATAACGAGTCGATCCGGGTTTTATTACTGACTAAATCAGATAATGCCAACGCCAGCGCCAGACTCACCAGAAAGCTTTCACCGCCGGATAACGTTTTAGTATCGCGCGCGGTGTCAGCCTGCCAGGTATCCAGCACCTGCAACTCGAGCTCAGCAGTCGGGTGGCGTGCCAGCTGATAGCGGTTATGCAACAGCTGTAACTGACGGTTCGCCAGCACCACTAACTGCTGCAGGGTCAGGCCCTGGGCAAACCGCCGGTATTTGGCGCCATCGGCAGAGCCGATCAGGCTGTTCAGCCGCTGCCACAGTATCAGTTGCTGCTCCGCTGCTGCAATTTCTGTCAGCAGACTCTGCCGGGCCTGCCGGCGCTTTTGATCACTGCTTAACTGATGTTGCAGTTGCCCCTGTTGTTCGGTAAGTTGCTGCACTTGTTGTTCAAGTTGCTGTAGCTGCTGCTGCAACTGTGGCTCTGTTTCGTTACTTAGTTGCTGCGCAACCAGCTCTGCCACCCGCTGCTGCCGGTCAGCCAATAACCGGTTAGCGGCAGCCTCTGCCTGCTGCAGTTGTTGTTGCAATGCCGTCAGTTGTGCCAGCTCATCCTCACTGAGTAAAGCGCTTAAAAAGCCTGCTTCATCGTCAAAATCACTGGTTGCAATCGCCTGCTGCCATTTCGCCGAGGCCAGTTGCTGTTCAGCAGTGGCCTGTTCCAGCTGGCGTTGCAATTGTTGCTGTTGGCCCGCATAGTGCTGTAGTTGTTGTTGCAGCTGCTGCAGCCGGCTTGCCAGCGTGGCCAGATCATCAGCAGTAGCCGTTGTCGTAGCGGGTTCGGCTTGCTGCAGTGCCTGCCATTGCTGCTGCCAATTGCTCAGCTCGCTGCTGCGGGCCTGCTGTTGTTCAGTCAGGCTTTGTTGTTGCTGGGCCAGTAAAGCGAGCTGATGGGCGACTTCAGCTTGCCGGCGTTCTGTTTGCTGCTGCGCAGCTGCCAGTTGTTGCAATTGTTGTTGCAACTGCTCCAGCTGGCTTAGCTGCTGCTCGCTTGCCTGCAGGTTTTGCTGCAATTGCTGACAGTGGCTATGAAGTGTCTGCGAAAACTCAACGCTGTCAGCTGCGACAGGCTCGGTCAGGTCTTTTAGCAGACGTTGCAGCTCACTGCCTAACTCGTCCAGCTCAGCCTGTTGCTGCAAAGCCTGTTGTTGTAACTGGGCTGATGCTGTGCTCAGTTCAGCCTGCCGGGTGCGTGCCGCTTCACCGGCCCGCTGCACTTCACTGAGCTCGGCCTCTTTTGCGGCCAGTTGCTTCGCGGTTGCTGAGTCATCCAGCTGCTGATATTCGCTGACCGCCGGGTGCTCGGTGCTGCCGCACAGTGGGCAGGGTTGCGCCGGCTGCAAATTGGCGCGGTGTTCTGATAGCTGCATGATCAGCTGCTGCTGCGCCAGCAACTGCTTTTTATCACTGATTTGCTCTGTCAGGTTTTTAAACCGGCTGCGCAGTGTCAGCAGCTGTTCGGTCAGTGGCGCCAGCTGCTGTTGTGTGCCAGCAAGCTGTTGCCGGGTGTCTTCGTGTTGCTGCTGCCATTTTTGTTGTTTTGCCAGCAATTGCTGCGCCTGCTGCAGTTGATACAGCTGTTCCCGCTGTTGCTGCTGCTGCTGGCGCAACGTTGCGCCATCTGTGCCCCGGGTTAGCAAGCTCAGTTGCTGCTGCAAGGTGCTATGGCGTGTAGTGTGTTGCTGCAATGTTATTGTCAGCTGCTGCTGCTGTTGCTGCAAAAGCTGTTGCTGCTGGCTGAGTTTCTGCTGTTGTTGCCTGGTCTGTTGCTGCTCTGTCTTTAACATTTGCCAGCCCAGCCACAACAGCTTACCCTGTTCAAGACGACCTTCTTTCAGGGTTTGCTGAACCTGCTGCTGACCAGTTAACAACGCCTGCTGACGCTCCCTGGCCTGCTGCAGTGTCCGATAAAGTGGATCAAGCTTGCTTGCTGGCTGGTGGCTTTGCAGCCGGGCCAGCCTGGGTTGTTGCTTGTCGCGTTCTGCCCTGAGCTGTGCAACTTCCTGCTGGGTATTCGCCAGTGCCTGCTCTGCGGCATTCAGTTGCTGGCGCCATTGCAGCCTTTGCCGTTGTTGATTGATGGCCTGTTGCTGCTCAGTAAGCTGTACTTTAATTGACGTTAGTTCAGCGGTAAGTCGCTGTTGCTGTTCTGCAGAAAGCAGTTCAGTGGCTGAGGCCTTGGCCTGCAGCAGTTCCAACGCGGTTTTCTGCTCCCGGGCATCGCTGAATACCTGTTCTGAAATCCGGCCATAAATATCGGTGCCGGTCAGCTCTTCCAGTAATTCGGCCCGCTCATTGGCGTCGGCATTTAAAAACGCGGCAAAACTACCCTGTGCCAGCAGCATGGACTTGGTAAAGCGACCAAAATCCAGCCCGGTAAGCTCGGTAATCAGTTTCAGTTTTTCATTGGTTTTTTCCGCCAGAATCGTACCATCCAGCCGGGCCAGTTCAACTTTTGCCGGCTGCAGATTTCCGTCGGCCTGACCGCGGGCCCGGCGCTGACTCCAGAATGCCCGGTATCCCTGACCCGCGACTTCAAACTCAACTTCGGCCAGGCATTCACTGCTGTGGCGGCTCATCAGCTCGTTACTGGTTGGCGAGGTTTTTAACCGCGGTGTCTGATGATATAACGCCAGACATATGGCATCGAGAATAGTGGTTTTACCGGCACCAGTGGGCCCGACAATGGCAAATAAACTGGTACTGTCAAACGGCGGCAGCCGAAAATCAATGATCCATTCGCCGCGCAGCGAGTTCAGGTTTTGCAGCCGCACTGCCAGGATCTTCATGCGCTGTCATCCGTAGGCCGGGTATCAGTAACCGGCGTCTGCTCCAGTACTTTGGCAACCACATGCTGATGCAATGCTGTCAGCTGTTGCTGCTGCTCTGCGGTTAATACTTCATCAGCCAGCCTGGCCTGCCAGACATCAGCCGGCGTCAGTTCAGCCAGGCTGGTTTGCTCAAGCTGCTGCAGGCTGATACCGGTCTGACTGCGTTCGCGGCGCAGCCTCAGTAGCTCTACCGGCAGTTCGCCCAGTAATTTCTCCACCCTCAGCTGCAGATCAGTTAAATAGCCATCGCTGCTGCCGATTACCACTTCCAGCCAAAGTCTTTCGTCACCGCTGATGTTGGCCAGCAGCGGCGCTAACTTGGCCGGTAAACCGGCTAAATCAGTTTTAATACTGGCTAAAGGCTGAAAACAGGGAATAGCGACACTGCTAACGGTTTTGTTGCTGCCAGCAAATTCAACCAGCCACAACTGCTTTTGCTGGCGCGCTTCATCGAAACTGAGCGCTATCGGCGAGCCACTGTAGCGGATATCGGTTGTACTGTTCAGTTGCTGGGCCTGATGGATATGGCCCAGCGCAATGTAGTCGGCAGGCGGAAAGGCGCTGGCTGAAAAAGCTTCTAAGGTACCGATATAAATATCGCGTACCGATTCCGACTGGCTGACACCCACCGTGGTTAAGTGGCCGGTCATCATGATAGGTAACTGTAGCTGATGCTGCTGATTATACTGCTGAGCCAGTGTAAATAATTGCTGGTAGTGTTCAGCAATCGCCTGCTGCAGGTTCTGCTGTTTTTGCTGACCACTCTGCCCGGCCTGGCTTTGCAGTAAATCGCGCGAACGCAAAAAGGGTACTGCCGCCAGCAGACAGCCGGCCTGATTGTCGCTGTTGTTTAATGCGATTAACTGTTGGGATAACTCCGCTGGCACAATGGGTATCACGCTGGTATTCAGCTTTGCCAGCAACTGTTTGCTTTC
>NZ_JAWVZF010000135.1:0-7797 GCF_033722355.1 Arsukibacterium sp.
GGGTAAAATAAATCTAAATCCGGCGGGCTGAATTCCAGCCAGGCCGCATCGGCCACCCCGGCGTGCGGATCGGCTGAGGTATAACGGGCAATATCGGCAGCGGCCGCTACCGCCCGCTCAAGCGCCTGGGGACTTAAATCAGCGGTAGAGGCTGAGCCTTTGCGCTGGCCAAAATATAAACTGATGCCCAGGCCGCCGTCCTGATTAAACTCCACGGTTTCCACCTCGCCATGGCGGGTTTCCACACTTAACCCCCGGGTACGGCTCATGGACGCTTCGGCGCTGCTGGCACCCAGTGCTTTGGCACGAGCCAGCACCGCACTGACGGCTTCTTTAACTTCGGCAATTTCCTGCCAGATAGTTTGTTCTGTTGCTTGCATATTTACTCTTGCTGATCGGGCTATTTGTGCCAAGCTTACCATAGACTGCCAAAGCCTGCTGCCAGCTAAGCGGAGTTTTAACAGACTTAGTTTAACGACATCGCTGCAGTGTTCTACTTAACCGGCTAACTTAAGTGATATACTTAGCCTAACTATGCTAATGAAGACGCACCATGACCGAAACCGAATTTAAATATGGCGACAGCAAATGGCTGGAGCAACCTGACCATATCAGCAAAAGCCAGATAAAACGTGAAATGCATGCGCTGCAGACGCTGGGCGAAGAGCTGGTGGCATTAAGCCCGGCTGCCCGCGCCAAGGTACCGCTGGATGAAGAGCTGTTAGATGCGCTGGCGCTGGCCGATAAGCTGGCCAAAAAACGCGAAGCGCTGCGCCGGCATATTCAGTTTATTGGCCGCTTAATGCGTACCCGTGATGTCGAACAGATAGAGCAGGCGCTGGCGGTCATGCGTAATACCAAACAGGCAGCTGATAAGCAGTTTCATAAAGTTGAAAAATGGCGTGACAAGCTATTGGCTAACGATGATGCGTTAACGGAATTTGTTGCCGCTTACCCGGCGATTGACGTACAGCAACTGCGGTTGTTAATCCGTCAGGCGAAAAAAGAGCGGGAAAAAGAGCAGCCGCCCAAAGCCTTCCGTGAGCTGTTTCAGTTGATCCGGCCGGTAATTATGGACGGCGAGAATAGTTAAACTTTCCGCTGCCATCGGTTTGCCCGACATTCTCGCCAAATAATAAAGCCAGCAATATGCTGGCTTTTTAAATGCTGTCGTTTAATAAAACCTAGATACGGGTTAACCAATTATGCTTATCTTCAGCGCGACCCCACTGGATATCATTTAACGCCTGGCGCAGCTTTAAGGTAACCGGGCCACCTTCGCCGCTACCCACTTTATGCTCGGTACCGTCGGCAATTAAGGTGCCGACCGGGGTGAGTACCGCGGCGGTGCCGGATAAAGCGGCTTCTGTACCCGGTTTAGCCGCGCGTTCCAGCAACTCGGTTACGCTGAGCTCGCGCTCCGATACCGTCATGCCCAGATCCCGGGCTATTGTCAGCACAGAATCACGGGTCACCCCGTGCAGAAAGCTGCTGTCCAGTGCCTTGGTAATAATTTCATTGCCATCAATTAATAAAAAGTTGGCCGCGCCGGTTTCCTGGACATCGCCCCCCGGGCAGAACAGCACCTGATCGGCCTGGACACTGGCCCGGGCTTTTAAAATCGGTTGCAGCGCACTGGCATAGTTACCACCGCTTTTTACCATCCCCATATGCGCCGCACAGCGGGCACCGTTTTGCTCCAGTAACAGCCGCAGCGGCTTGCTGCCACCGGCAAAGTAATCCCCCACCGGTGATAACAACACATATAGCATCGAGCTGGCGGTTGGCGCGGCGGCTTTACCAATAGCGGCTTCGGTACCAATGTGGGTTGGCCGGATATACATTGAACCCGGTGGCTCTGGCACGTCGCTGGCGTACTGGCGGACGATATCAATAATCATCTGGCTTAACGTCGCGCTGTCGGGCTGCGGTAACGACAACAACTGGCTGCTCTGAATTAAGCGGGCGACGTTTTTTTCCATCCGGAATAAATTAATCGAGCCATCACTGTGTTTAAACGCTTTTAAACCTTCAAAGCAGGTACTGGCATAGTGCAGCACATGCGCGCCGGGGTGCAGGCTGATGCTGTCTGCCGGCACAATTTGCGGGGTGCTCCAGGCGCCCTGTTCAAAACGGGTTAATGCCATCTGTGGCATAAAAACACTACCAAATGCAGCCATTGTTGCTTCCTGTTGTTAATTTTTATTCAGTTATTGGGTGCCGCCGACGGTCATCGCATCCAGTTTCAGCGTTGGCTGGCCTACCCCGACCGGGACGCTCTGGCCCTGTTTACCACAGACGCCTACCCCGGCATCCAGGGCTAAGTCATTGCCGACCATCGATACCTGCTGCATGGCCGCCGGACCGTTACCAATTAAGGTCGCGCCCTTTATCGGGCTGGTAATTTTACCGTCTTCAATTAAATAGGCCTCTGAGGCCGAAAATACAAACTTACCTGAGGTGATATCCACCTGGCCACCGCCGAAATTGGGCGCATAAATGCCTTTTTTCACGCTGGCGATAATTTCCGCCGGGTCATGTTCACCGGCCAGCATATAGGTATTGGTCATCCGCGGCATCGGCAAATGAGCAAATGATTCGCGCCGGCCATTACCGGTAGGGTTAACCCCCATCAGCATCGCATTGTGTTTGTCCTGAATATAGCCCTTCAGAATACCGTTTTCGATCAGCACGTTGTGCTGGCTTGGCACCCCCTCATCATCGACGTTCAGCGAGCCACGCCGGTGGGCCAGTGTCCCATCATCGACAATAGTACATAGCTTAGACGCTACCTGCTGGCCAATCCGGCCACTGAAAGTAGACGAGCCTTTACGGTTAAAGTCACCCTCCAGGCCATGCCCTACGGCTTCATGCAGCAGTACGCCAGGCCAGCCTGACCCGAGCACCACTGGCATGGTACCCGCCGGCGCATCGACTGCCGTTAAATTTACCTGAGCCATCCGTACCGCTTCGCGGGCATAGTGTTGCCAGCGCGGCTGCTCGTTAACCAGCTCACTGAAATACAGATAATCGGTGCGGCCACCGCCACCGGCACTGCCACGTTCGCGCCGGCCATCCTGCTCCAGTAATACCGAACAGTTCAGCCGAACCAGCGGCCGGATGTCGGTGGCAAAAGTGCCATCGCTGGCCGCCACCAGTACCTCTTCATAGACGCCCGATAAACTGACCATCACCTGCTCGGCCCGGCTGTCCAGCGTGCGGATAAAGGCTTCAATCTGGTTTAACAGCGTGACCTTGTCAGTATTGCTCAGGCTTTGCAGTGGCTCACAGGGTAAGTAAATATTACTGTTACCACTTTTGCTAAATGCCTTTACCCGGCCCTGCTGGCCATGGCTGGCGATACCCCGGGCGGCGCCGGCAGCCTGTTGCAGCGCGGCGGCACTGATGGTGTCAGCATAGGCAAAACCGGTTTTTTCACCACTGATGGCCCGCACCCCTACACCGCGCTCAATATTAAAGGAGCCGTCTTTTACCAGGCCATCCTCCAGTACCCAGGACTCGTGGACACTGGACTGAAAATATAAATCGGCATAATCGAGCTGATGGCCAAATAAGTAGCCAAGACTGTGCTCCAGATCTGCCATGCTAAGATCGGAGGCGGTAATTAAATTCTGTTCAACTGCATTCATTATTTCAGCTCACTGTTAAAACGATTATGCTGGTGGACCGGCATTTTCTGGCCCAGCTGCCGGCATTGGTTCATATCCACCTGCACCGAAACCCAACCGGGCTCGGTGCCTGCGTCTGCCAGCACCTCGCCCCAGGGATCGATAATCAGGCTGTGGCCATAAGTCTCGCGACCATTAGCGTGCACCCCGGTCTGATTTGCCGCCAGCACAAAACACTGGTTTTCTATCGCCCTGGCCTTTAGCAGGGTATGCCAGTGCGCCGCCCCGGTTGGCCGGGTGAACGCCGATGGTACTGTCAGTAACTGCATTCCGCCAGCGGCCAATGCCTGCATTAAGCCCGGAAAGCGCACATCATAGCATATACTCAGCCCCAGTTTCAGATCAGGCAATTGACATATACTGATCTTCTGCCCCGCTAAGGTAGTGGCTGACTCGCGATAACTGCCGGTGCTGTCGGCGACATTAACATCAAATAAGTGTAACTTCTGATAATCAGCCAGCAAGGTGCCGTCCGGACTGTACACCAGACAGCTGGCAGCAAAGCGCGTCGGATCAGCGGTAGTGGTGGGCTGGCTGCCTGCCACCAGATACACCGCAAACTCGCTGGCTAATTGCTGGCAGGCCTGCTGAATGTCGCCCTCGCCAATCGCTGCCTGATGGGCCAGTTGTAATTTATCACCGCCACCAAAAACGGCAAAACACTCTGGCAGCAACACCAGGTGCTGTTCTGCCCTTGGCAGTTGCTGCAGATACTGTCTTACGGCAGCCAGATTAGCCGCGGGTTCCGGACCACTGGTTAACTGAATTGCTGATAAACGCCAGTTAGTCGCCATGGGGCTGTTGCTCCTCAATATTGATCACCGTCTCCGGTTGCGCTATGCGCACCGGAACCGGCACTTCAGTGCTGTGGCGGTTGACTTCGGTTACCACCGGCTGCTCGAAGGTGCCGGTAACGGTAAAGTTAATCCGTGAGATCACTTCGGCTGACTGAAACACTTCGTCCAGCGCCAGCGCGGCCAGGCCGGTTGCCGGGTTAACCATCCAGGCAATAATCACCGGCAAACTGGAGGTCACTTTGGGCGAGAATGACATTTGATAGTCAAGCTGCTCACTGACCAAATCAGCATAGCCCTGAATAGCCAGGTTGCCAGGTACCCCATCTATCATGGTATCACTGGTTTGTACCACACCCTGGTGCAGCGTCAGGTTACCGCTCATTTTGTTATAAAAGAAACCTTTGGAGAATACGTCGCGAAAATCCAGCTTTAATTTTCGTACCAGCGAATCCAGGCTGAAAATGGCAAACAACCGCGCGCCCTGATCACTGACCTCGGTTAACGCACCCTCGCCCAGATTAAATTCCAGCTGACCGTTCAGTTTTGCCAGTTCAAACTGGCCCGGTGCGGCTGGCCAGTTAAGCTTAAAGTTAATATCGGCCCGGCTGCCGCTAATGCCGGTTGTCAACTGAAATTCGTTTAACAGTGCACCGATATTCGGGCTTTGCAGCCGGCCTTTCAGCTCCGTCATTCCAAGCTGCTTGTCAGGAAACCAGTTACCCTCAACCGTTAGCTCATTATTGTTATAACGGCTGGTAAAGCCGCTCAGTTGCCAATGATCGCCGTTACCCCGGGCTGCAAACGCCAGCTTGCCAAAACGGTAGTTACCCAGCGAGCAATCCTGACAGTTAACACTTACCGGTACCATTGTCAGCAGCGCTTCCTGCGATTGTGGCAATAGCTGTTGTTGTAATGCAGTCGCTGGCTGCGCTGGCAGCGGCAAATGCAGATAGTCGATGGCTAATTGCAGCCCCTGCTGCTGCCAGTCATGGCTGAACGACCAGCGACTGGCAATTTCAGTGCCATTTAAGCGCAGCTGCCAGCTATCCGGCTGTGGCGCTAATTCAAATACCGTATTAGTTAAAGCGGTATTGCCAATCAGCCCCAGTTTGCTAATCCGTCCCCGGACCCGGCTAAGGGGTGGCAACACACCATTGCTGGGCAACGTATCACTGAACAGCTGCTCTGTTAGCAGTTGCTGCCAGGGCAGCACGTCCAGCTGTTCTAAATCGACATCAATTGTGAACTGCGGCCCGTTAATGCCGGCATCTTCCGGCCCCAGGCTCAGGTTGGCCCGTGTTATGCCACCACTGCTGTGGTTCATTTCAGCACTGAAATGCAGCTGATCAGCATAATTTAATGACAGCAGGCCCTGCTGACTGTCACCGTTGGCTGTTAACACCAGTGACGCAGGCGTGCCTGCCGCTTTATGATAGGGCGCTGGCAGCAACAGTGCAGCCTTGGTTAAATCAGCATCAAGGCTGGCATGGTAGCCGACGTTATCAGCCGCTAGTTGCAGCGCCAATCCGAGCTGCCAGTTAAGCTCACCATCGATTAATGCGCCCGCAGAAGGCCACAGTGCCGCAACGACATCGTCAGCACCGTTGTTTGCCTGAGCGCTTAGGTTAAACAGGTACTGTTCATTCTGTTGCTGGCCGCTCAGACGGGCATTAACCGCTAAGCCGCGCCAGTTGAAACGAAGATCATCAGCACGGATCTCACTGTCGGCAAAACTAACCGACCCAGTTAACTGGTGGAGCTCAAGCTGCGGTGCGGCGAGGTTAAGGCTGACCTTATCCAGAGCGACAGTGCCGCTGGCCAGAACTGAGGCCTCACGTAAGCCCACCCGCAGCTTAAGAGCAAGCTGGCCCGGGCCCACCGGTGACAGGTGTGCCAGTACCTGACCTAAATTATCCCTGAGGGGCGAGGCGTTGATCAGGCCACTGGCCTGACTGAGCTGCAAGGCGTTGTCGATATCGATTGTCAGGTACTCGGCGTTCAGCAGATCAGCAATTTCTGCGCTCACCCGGCCTGTCAGCGCAATATCAGCCAGGCGGGCACTGCCAGTACTGATTTGCATGGCGGCATTTTCAAACCATAGCCTGCTGTCAAGTTGCTCTAACGCAGGCCATTGCGGGTCAAACACGAAGGTACCGTCGTTAACCGTGGCATCAACCTGAAAGATCCCCTGGCCATCGGCAAAAGGATACTCAGCCGGTGCACCCTGCCATAACACCCGTGCTTGCTCCAACCTGCCATCAATAATGGCTTTGGTTAAATAGTCGCGGGTGTTCGCTGGCAGATACCGTAACGGCAGATAACGGCCGATGTCGCTGGTCTCAGCATTGGTTAACTCGGCAAACAAACTCAGCTCAGGCTGTGGTTGCAGCAGCCACTGAATACTACCGGTCAGAATAAAATCACTGGCATTCACCTGGACGTCAGGCAGTTGAATTTGCCAGATCCCGCTGCTGTTCTGTCTTGCCAGCAAGGTTAGCTGCAATTGCTCAAAAGCGATAGGCTGACTGAACATCGCCTGCCACTGTAACTCGCCGGGACCGCTGCTGAGGGATAAACCCGCCGCATCTGCTTTGGCCCAGAACCGACCATCCAGGCCACTCAGGCCGGGCAGTTCTGCACTGCTGGATTTGCTCAGATTTGCCAGTTCACCCTGTACCTGCCAGTTATCGGCGCTTTGCATCTGCCACTGCGCCTGTGTCAGTTCGCCTTGCAATTCTGTGGTTGTCAGCGGTAACAGTTGCGGTATTTCATCTGCGAATAACTGACTTAACGGCGCTAATGCGTCCAGCTTTAACTGTTGCAACTGCCCATACCAGCCGGCCGGCTTACGGTGAAGTTGCACGGTAAGGTCCGGCCATTGCGTCTGACCGTCGGATAACAGCAACGGACCCGAGTAAAGTGACCAGCCCCGGCTAGTCGGATACCATAACAGCTGGCCAGGTCCCAGTTTAAGCTGGTGCGCCTGCCCCTGCCGCTGCCAGTTCAGACTATTATCGGCCAGTTCAATCTGAAAACGCTGCAATTCGCCCTTTTCAACCCGGCCCCAGGCCTGAAAATTGATTGCAGCCTGATCAAGACGTGCGGTTGCCGGCAACGATTGCTGGACCCAGGGTAAAATATCCAGTTTACGGCTTTCCAGAAATATCTGGCCAAATGCCTGATCGAGGCTTGGGCCGTATAGATCGATAATAAAACTCAGGGTATTACCGGTGATATCGGCAACGGCCAGCTCGCCGATCCCCTGATGCCGCTCTCCTTCATTACGCCAGTCCAGCTTATGGACGGCGACC
>NZ_JAWVZF010000136.1:0-7781 GCF_033722355.1 Arsukibacterium sp.
GCAATCAGCTCGCTGTGGCTTAAAGCCAAATTGCGCCAGCAAAGGCTCAGTCACCAACAGGGGTTATTTGACTTTAATCTGGGGTACTGGTTAACGGCCGCGCTGGCGCTGGTATTTGTCAGCTTGGGTGCGCTGGTGCAATACGGCTCAGAGCAGGAGATAGCGCTGGCAGGGAGCGCTTTTGCCCAGCAGCTGATTGGTATGTACGCCAGCACGATTGGCGAATGGGCAAGGCCGCTGGTGGCGCTTGTTGCCTTTTTATGTATGTTCGGCACCACTTTGACGGTACTGGATGGGTATGCCCGTACCTTAAACGAATCTTTTACCTTACTCGGCTGGCAACAGCCTGCTAACCATCATAATCTGCATATCTGGTTACTGGCGCAGGCAGCCAGTGGCATGGTGCTAATTTTATTTTTCAGCGCTGCTTTGGGCCCGTTATTAACCTTTGCGATGACGCTGGCCTTTTTAACCACCCCGGTATTTGCCTGGCTGAATTACAGCCTGATGACCGGCAAAGGTGTTGCTAACATAAGCCTGCCGCTTAAACTGCTTAGCTGGGCAGGCTTGCTTTATTTAACCGGCTTTGCAGTTTTGTTTCTGGCCTGGTTTAGCGCTGGGATATAACGAAATCAGGGGTCGTGCTGCAACACTCACCCCGGCTCGCCACAGCAACTCGTTCGCGCTTGCGCACTCACTCAGACACTCTGTGACGACCGGAATGAGGTTCCAGCCCTTTATTTATAATGTTTAGTAGTGGGTTCGTCGTTCATTGGATTATCAAAGCGCCAGGGTTTTCTCACCGCGGGCAATGCCTGACACGCCGCTGCGCACCACTTCCAGAATAGTCGTGCTGGCGAGTGCCTGAATAAAGGCATCCAGTTTATCGCTGGTGCCCACCAGCTGCACCGTATAAGTACTGGCGCTAACATCGATGATCTGACCGCGGAAAATATCAGCACAGCGTTTTACTTCATCGCGCGCCGCGCCACTGGCTTTTACTTTTACCAGCATCAGCTCACGCTCCAGATGCGGTGCATCATTCAGGTCGGTCAGTTTTACCACTTCAATCAGCTTATGCAGCTGCTTGGTGATCTGCTCAATCACCTGATCATTACCATGGGTGACCAGAGTCAGCCGTGATAAGGTGGCATCTTCAGTCGGCGCCACAGTCAGTGAGTCAATGTTGTAACCGCGCTGGGCGAATAACCCGACTAAGCGGGCCAGCGCACCTGATTCGTTTTCCAGCAAGACAGAAATGATATGTCGCATGGTTAAGTCCTCTCTGTCTTGCTTAAAAACATGTCATTCATCGCCCCACCCGGTATCTGCATCGGGTAAACGTGCTCTTTTGGGTCAATATGAATATCAAGAAACACCAGCCGGTCTTGCAGGGCAAAGGCGCGCTCAAGCGCCGGAATAAGCTGCTCAGGCTCGGTTACCCTGATACCGACATGACCGTAGGCTTCGGCCAGTTTGACAAAGTCGGGCAGGGAATCCATATACGAGCTGGCATAACGGGATTCGTAATTCATATCCTGCCACTGCTTAACCATGCCTAAATAACCGTTATTCAGGTTGATGATCTTTACCCCCAGACCATACTGCTTGCAGGTGGATAACTCCTGAATATTCATCTGAATAGAGCCTTCACCGGTCACACATACCACATCGGCGTCGGGGTAATTCAGTTTTACTCCCATGGCAGCCGGTAAGCCAAAACCCATGGTGCCAAGGCCGCCTGAGTTAATCCAGCGGTTTGGTTTATTAAAGCCATAATACTGAGCAGCAAACATCTGGTGCTGGCCGACATCACTGCAGACATAGGCATTGCCTTTGGTAATTTTACTCAGCTGCTCGATAACATACTGCGGTTTCAGCAGTGGGGCTGCGCTGTCATAGCGGCCGCCATGTACCGCCCGCCACTCTTCAATTTGCTGCCACCACTTTTTCATCGCACTGCTGTCCGGCTTCTTTTTCTTTTGTTTCAGCAGTTCCAGCATTTCAGTCAGCACCGGCTGCACCAGGCCAACTATCGGAATATGGGCATTGATGGTTTTACTGATGCTGGCCGGGTCGATATCAATATGAATAATCGTTGCGTCCGGGCAGAATTTTTTGGTGTTGTTGGTTACCCTGTCGTCAAAGCGGGCCCCGACCGCCAGAATAAGATCAGCATGATGCATCGTCTGGTTCGCTTCATAGCTGCCATGCATACCCAGCATGCCAATAAATTGTTTATCGCTGGCTGGGTAACAACCGAGCCCCATCAGCGTATTGGTCACCGGTAAATTCAACAACTGCGCCAGTTCAGTCAGCTCGTTCGAGGCACCACCCATGATAACGCCGCCGCCGGCATACAAAATCGGTTTTTTTGCCGCCAAAAGGGCCGTAATCGCTTTTTTAATCTGGCCGCTGTGGCCTTTTAATTTTGGCTGATAAGAGCGCAGTTTTACGTCACTGGGGTAATGATAGGCATAAGTCTGGCTCGGGATAGTCATATCTTTCGGGATATCAATCACCACCGGCCCGGGCCGGCCGCTCTGGGCAATATAAAAGGCTTTTTTAATAATGGCCGGAATGTCTTGTGGCCGGCGCACCGACATATTGTGCTTACAAATCGGCCGGGAAATACCGAGCATATCGGTTTCCTGAAAGGCGTCGTCACCGATTAAATGACTCATCACCTGGCCGGTCAGCACCACCATCGGAATGGAATCCATGTAGGCGGTCGCAATACCGGTAACCGCATTGGTCGCACCGGGCCCTGAGGTTACCAGCACCACGCCGGCTTTGCCACTGGCCCGGGCATAGGCGTCGGCCATATGGGTTGCCGCCTGCTCATGGCGCACCAGTACATGTTTTACTTTGGTTTGCTGAAACAGGGCATCATAGATATGCAGTACCGCCCCACCAGGATAACCATAAAGATACTCTACCCCTTCATCGGCCAGCGCCCGGATAACCATAGCGGCACCCGATAACATCTCGGTTTGTTTAGTTTGGCTTGTCATGGTGTTGTCTCATAGTTTTTTATAGCAAAAGCGAGCGGCCAACGCTGCGTGACCAGCGCTGGCCTAATAATCTGCAGCACGGGTGCTGCCTGTCTGCTACGTGGGTGGTTGTAAACTATGGCGCTCTTGTTGTTGCTTCTGTTGAAGTCATATTATCTGAACGCTCTGTTAATTTACGGGATGTCAGCGGCAATGTCGATGGTTTTTTCAGATTTGCCGCAGGCGGGGCTTAGCTTGTAAAATGATGCTTCTGGCCACATAGTAAAGCCACTAGCGCGAAATACAGGACCTGTCAGTTATGCAAAGCCCCATTGTTGATGTCACTATTCAGAATGCCCGCGAGGTACTGGAGCAATCGAAAAACCAGCTGGTAATATTTCAGTTTCACTCTGCCCGTAGTGAAGGCTGTCAGCAGCTGAGCCCGGTGTTAAAAGCGATAGTGCAACGTTACCCGCAGCAACTGCTGTTAGCGCGGGTAGATTGTGACCAGCAACAGGATTTAGCCATGCAGTTTGGTGTGCAGTCGCTACCCACGGTGATGCTGATTAAAGATGGCCGGCCGGTTGATGGTTTTGCCGGTGTCGAAACCGAACAAGCGATTATGGCCCGGCTGCAGCCTTATTTACCTAAACCGGAAGACGAGCTGATTGCCAGAGCGCAGCAGTATCTGGCCGAACAAAACCCGGCTGAAGCCTATCCGTTGTTTAAACAGGCGGTCGATATAGCACCAGAACGTGCTGAGCTGAAAGTCTGGCTGGCCGACACGGCCATCAGTCTTGGTCAGTTACCACAGGCTCAGTCATTATTGGCAGAAATCAGGCTGGCCGACCAGGACAGTGTTTATAAAGCGGTACTGGCAAAATTAGAACTGGCGCTGGAAGCCGCTGATACCCCGGAAATCCGGGCATTGGAGCAAAAGCTGGCCGCCAGTCCGGATGACAACAGCCTCAAAGAGCAATTAGCGGTGCAGTATCAGGCGGCACAGCGCAGTGAAGAGGCACTGGCATTGTTGCTGGGGATATTGCGACAAGATTTAAACTACGGCGACAGCAAAAAACTGTTTCTGGATATTCTGGCGGCCTTGCCCAAGGGGGATGCTGTCGCCAGTCAGTACCGGCGTAAACTGTACAGTTTGTTGTATTAATGTCCACTAATGCGGCACTGCAGCAGGCATTTGACCACTGCAGTGCGCTACTGACCCAATATCAGGCGTACTGGCAACTGATGCCGTTTGCCTGCCAGCAACTGCCCTGGGATAATCCGGCGCTGGCCGAAAAATTACGAAGTCTGCCAGAGCAGCAACTGGCTGGAATCGACCAGGACCCATTGTTGCAGCAGCAACACTTTGCTTCATTTTTCAGTGATTTATTTAAGCTCAATAGCTATCTGGCACCCGAAACCAACCCGTTAGTTGATCAGGCGTTGCAACAGGTACCTTTCTGGCTCGCCAATGGCATCGGCGGGCGCAAGCTCGAGCAGATCGGAGCGTTTGCCCGGCAGTTACCAGCCAGTAGCTTGCCAATGCTGGAGTGGTGCGCCGGCAAAGGGCACTTAGGCCGCCTGCTGGCCTGGCAGTTTAAGCGGCCGGTAACCAGTATTGAATGGCAGCAGCAACTCTGTGTTGATGGCAGTGCGCTGGCCGGCCAATTTGATATTCCGCAACGTTTTGTTCATGCTGACGTGCTTACCGCTGAGGGTAGTGCGGTGCTGGCAGCAAAGCAGCAGGTGCTGGCGCTGCATGCCTGTGGTCAGTTACATATTCAGTTGCTGCAACAAGCGGTCGCCACCGGTTGCGAGCAACTGCATATTGTGCCCTGTTGTTATCATCTGATTACAGCACAGTACTATCAGCCATTGTCGGCAGAGGCCCGGCAACATGACTTAACTCTGAGCCAGCATGATTTAAAGCTGGCCGTGCAGGGCCAGGTAACTGCCGGTGCCCGGGTTGAAAAGCTGCGCCATACTGAAGTGCACTGGCGCCTGGCCTATCAGGCACTGCGGGCCGATCTTACCGGTGATACTGCCTACCGGCCGCTGTCATCCGTTGCCAAGCACTGGTTTAGTGGCGACTTTGCTGATTTTTGTCGCTGGGCGGCCGGGCAGCATCAGTTAGTGCTGCCGGTTAAGCCGGACTGGCAGCACTATTTGCAGCTTGGTGCAAGCCACGCTGCGCTGGTGCGGCGGATTGAACTGGTAAGACATTTATTCCGGCGGCCACTGGAACTGTGGCTGGTGCTTGACCGGGCATTGTACCTGGAGCAGCATGGTTACCAGGTTAAACTCGGCGCGTTTTGTGATTATCAGGTAACGCCGCGTAACCTGTTATTGCAGGCCACACGTCAGTAAAACACCTTACCGGTGGGGCAGATCCTGGCAGACCAGCTGCTGTGCCGTTGCAGCTTGTTGTTCCTGCTGATAAAAAGCCTGAATAGCCAGATCTTTCGCCTGCCAGCGCTGATTCAACCAGAGCTGAAAGCGCTCGCGAAATGCCGCGTCGTTAAAATAATCACCAATAACCTGTTCATCCACTGCCAGAATGTCGGCTTTAATCACAATCCGTTTCAGGCGGCCCATCAGCATATCTAACGCCACATGCTGCTGGTTATCCGGATAAATTAACGTTAAATCTAAAATTGCATTAAACTGCTCACCCATGCTGGCCAGCGTAAAGGCGATGCCGCCTGCTTTGGGCGGCAGCAGGTACTGGAAAGGACTTTTTCTGGCCAGCCGCTTTGACTCGGTGCAGCGGCTGCCTTCAACAAAATTAATGATGGTGGTCGGCACCGTTAAAAATTTGGCACAAGACTTACGGGTAGTCGCAATATCTTTGCCTTTCAGATGGGGGTACTTAGCGAGCGTGGCCGCACTGTAGCGTTTCATATAGGGCATATCGAGTGCCCAGCAGCCAGTACCTAAAAAAGGTATCCACTTTAACTGATCTTTTAAGAAAAATTTTGGCTCAGGTATCAGTTTGTGGGCAAAACCGCTGACGACCGGAATATCCAGCCAGCTTTTGTGGTTTGCAATTAATAAGTACCAGCTTTCCCTATCGAGGGTCTGTTGGCCACTGATTTGCCAGTCAACGTCATTAAATAGGTTGATCAGGCCGGTGTTAACTTTAGTCCAGCCGCGGAAGCAACTGCGACCGGCCATTGCCAGTAGCCGGTGGACACTTTTAAAGGGTAACAGCAGTTTGACAATACCAATAGGGGTAACAATAATGCCCCAGAACGCCAGATTCAGCGCAAAACAACTGAAGCTGACAGGTAACAGTAACCAACCGGGTAAAAAACTTAACATCAGGCTACTCCTTTTTGCGCTAATGCGGCCAACTCCTGATCTTTCTGCTGCCACAACTGGTTTACCCATTGCTGAAAGTGCTGGCGGTAAACCGGGTCATTATAATCGCCAATCAAATCGCTGCTGATTGGTAATACCTTAATGTTCACTGTTATATCACGAACTTTGCCGGAAATATAATCCCAGAAACTGGGGATCCCCTGCGGGTAATAGATGGTGACATCCAGTATTTTATGCAGCTGATTACCCATGGCACCCAGCACAAAGGCGACCCCACCGGCTTTGGGTTTTAGCAGCCGGTTAAACGGTGATTGCTGCTGCTGATGCTTTTGTCTGGTAAAACGGGTGCCCTCAACGAAATTCATAATGGTGGACGGTTTAAACTGAAATTTCTGACACGCTCTGCGGGTCGTTTCAATGTCTTTGCCCTGCAGATGCGGGTTTTTCAGCAGAAAGCTTTTGCTGTAGCGCTTCATAAACGGGAAATCGAGCGCCCACCAGCAGATACCGAGCAGCGGCACATAGATCAGCTCTTTTTTCAGGAAAAATTTAATAAACGGAATTTTACGGTTAAAAATGTTCTGCAAAACCAGAATATCGGCCCAGGATTGGTGATTGGCTAAAATAAGATACCAGTCCTTACGGGATAGTTGCTCAAGTCCCTGTACGTTCCAGCGGATGCGGGTAAACAACGCAGTGGTAAAATTATTGACACTAATCCAGGCAACCGCACAGGCGTCCAGCAGGTACGTCATCCAGCTTTGCCAGCGTTTAACGGGGGGAAGTTTCAATACAGCCAGCAGCATGACCGGTACAAACCAGAACAAAGTATTAAAAAAATACAATAACAGTGACAATACACCGACTAAGGGCTTGGGGAGAAACGATAGCATAGCGCACCTGATTATTCAGTGCTGCCGCTGCGGGCAACAGGAAATAAGCCTAAAACAAACAGAGCAGCCACCGGCTGCTCTGTTCTCATCCGATCAGTGGCTATTCTAACTTAATCTTCAAAATAGGTGTAACCATAAACACCGGATTTAAGCTCATCGAGCAATGCCTCTTTCTGCTCGCTGCTCATATCCAGCTTCGCCAGCTGTTTAGTGTATGACATTAACAGTTTAGAGGCATCAAACTGGACATAACGCAGCACGTCAGCCACGGTGTCGCCTTTGATGATGTTGGTCAGCTTATAGCCACCATCATCGGTCAGCTCGACATGTACCGAGTCGGTGTCTCCAAACAGATTATGCAAATCACCAAGGATCTCCTGATAGGCACCGACCATAAACATGCCCAGTAAATACTGCTGGTCCTCTTTGTATACCGGCAGCGGCAGGCTGGACTCAATACCATTGCCATCGGCATAACTTTTTAACTGACCGTCAGAATCACAGGTAATATCCTGAATAATTGCTCTGTGGTCCAGCGGTTCCAGCATCCGCTCAAGCGGCATTACCGGGAACA